>JBBCGG010000001.1:4927069-5244354 GCA_037200525.1 Methylocella sp.
GAGAAAAAGCAAGTGGGCTTTCGGCGGCGGCTTCGCCAGGCGCGATTCTCGATCGAAAGAAGCCAATGGCGTGATCAGAATGGCCCCTACCCTAACCCAGCGGCCTCCATCACGCGAAAAATCTGCGTCTGGAAGGCGTCGTCTTCGCCTTTGGCGAGAAGCTCGGCATTGGCGGCGATCGTTTCGCACAGGGCCTGAACCCAGGGCGTCTCGGATTTGGCGAAATCGCCGAGCACGTAATTATGCACCAGCGCCCGATCGCCCGGATGGCCAATGCCCATGCGAACGCGCCGATATTCGTTGCCAATATGAGCGGTAATCGATTTGAGGCCATTATGGCCGGCGTTGCCGCCGCCGGTTTTGACCCTGACCTTGGCCGGAGCGAGATCGAGTTCGTCGTGGAAGATCACAATTTGCGGCAGCTCGATCTTGAGATAGCGCGCCGCTTCAGCGACGGAGCGGCCCGAGTCGTTCATATAGGTTTGCGGCTTCAGCAGCGTGATGCGCTCGCCGGCGAGCGCAATTTCGCTGGCGTGACCTTGAAATTTCGTGCGGAAAACGGGAGCGGAATATTCGCGGGCGATCGCATCGATCGCCATAAAACCGATATTATGGCGGTTGCCCGCATAAGTCTTGCCCGGATTGCCGAGGCCGACGAACAGAAGCATGGCGCCGCCTAGGACAAAACGCTTTTCGACGAGAAAGGCCGGCTCTTGTCAGAAAGAGCGGCCGCGCAAGGCATGATCGCCTCCAATTGAAGCGATCATGCTTTATCTATTTGATCTAGCGTATGATTCTATCGAATCATGCGCTAGCGCTTCCGGCGTTATTTCTTCTTGGGCGGAGCCTTGGCGGCAGGGGCAGCAGCGGCCGCCGCCGCTGGCGCCGCGGCAGGGGCTGCAGGCGCAGCTTTGGCGGCTTTAGCGCCCTTGCCGGCCGCAGCCGTTGCAGCAGCTGCCGCAGCCGCCGCCGGATCTTCTGGAACGACTTCCGGAGCCACGATCGTCGCGATCGTGAAATCGCGCTCGGGCAGCGTCGCCCTGCAGCCTTCGGGCAAAGAGAGCGCCGACAGATGCAGCGAGCCATTGATCTCAAGCGCGCCAAGGTCGGCTATGACCGCTTCGGGAATGTTATCCGCGGGAACCCGCATTTCGATCGAGTGGCGGACAATGTTGAGGCTGCCGCCTTTCTTGACGCCGGGGCAAGTTTCTTGGTTGATGAAATGCACCGGCACTTCAACGCGCAGACTAGCTCCAGCCTTGAGTCGCAAGAAATCGACGTGCTGCGGCTCGTCCTTGATTGGATCGAGCTGATAGTCGCGCGGAATCACGCGCTGTTTGTTTCCATCGACGTTGATTTCAAAGAGCGTCGTAAGGAAATGCCCAGCATAAATGAGCTTGTTGACTTCGCGATAATCCAGCGTGATCGGCTCGGCGGCATCGCCGCCGCCATAAATCACGCCGGGAATACGGCCTTCACGGCGAACGCTGCGGGCAGCCCCCTTGCCTATCCCGCTACGCACCGTGGCCGTGAGAGTTTTTGTCTCGGCCATGTCGGTATCGTCCTTGTAAAGAAGAAAGCGCGCCCACGCCTCCAGGGGTGTCGGAAGGGACGCAGGGCGGCTTATAACGGCCCCGCGCCGGCAGCGCAAGATTTACGGCGCCCGCCCGCGATGCATCCGACCGCCCCATTCATGAACAAAGCAAAGCTTTTTAAGATAGAATCCGCATGACCCAGTGGCGTCGAATCGCGCCTTCTGTTCTCTTGCCTAATTTGGCGATCCCAAACGTCAGAATCCATTATAACTGCTTGCGTTTTGTCGAGCCAAATCTCCAGGGTCCCATCGCGGATGGCTTATGCTGCGGGCGCAAATCTCAAATCTCAATTGATCCGCCCCATCGCCGAGCGGCTCCCCGCGCTGGTCCGGCGCGACGAAATCGGCCTCATTTTCCTGGGGCTGCTCAGCGGCTGCATCGCCGGCCTATTGGCGGCGGCCATCCTAGCAGGCTCGCGTTTTCTGCATTATCACCTATTCGGGCACGAGCAAGTGAGCGGGCTCGCGCAGCTCGACTCGCCGCTGCAGGCGCTGGCGCCATTGGCGGGCGGCCTGCTGCTCGGCATTTCTGGAATTTTCCTTCACAAATGGCGCCCGAAAAGGCCCGTCGATCCGATTGAGGCCAACGCATTGCGCGGCGGCCGCATGTCGCTTGCCGACAGCATGGTCATCACCGCGCAAACAGTGATCTCGAACGGTTTTGGCGCTTCGGTTGGCCTTGAAGCCGCCTATACGCAGATGGGTTCCGGCTTCGCCTCCTTTGTCGGCGGCTTGTTCCGGCTGCGGCGCGCCGATATGCGCATGTTGGTGGCTTGCGGTTCGGCGGGCGCCATCGGCGCCGCCTTCGGGGCGCCTCTCACCGGCGCATTTTACGCATTCGAATTGATTCTTGGAACTTACACGCCGTTCGGGCTGGCCCCCGTCGGGGCCGCGGCGGTCGGCGGCGTTCTGGTCTCTCGACTGTTCCCCTCAGCCGGCGACTTCATGGGAATGGCGGCGGCGAGCTCGCCCCTCTCGCAGACCGATATGCTTATGATGTTGCTGCTCGGGGTGTTTTGCGCCGGCTTCGGCATCGCCGTCATGCGCGGCGTGAGCTTCATCGAGGCGGCTTTCCGCTGGACCCGCCTGCCTCAGCCGCTCCATCCTGCGCTCGGGGGCCTTGTCGTCGGCGGTTTGGCGCTATTAACGCCACAGGTGCTCGCATCCGGCCACAGCGCCGCGGTTGCGCTTTTCAGCGAAATGGCTCCCGCAATCGGAGTAATTGCCCTCGCGCTCGGCCTGAAAGCCATCGCCGCGACGATTTCGCTTGGATCTGGCTTCCGCGGCGGCCTTTTTTTCGCCTCGCTTTATCTCGGCGGCATGATCGGCCGAGTCTATTGCTACGGAATCGGGCTCTATGATCCATCGCTCGCGCCGGACGCCTCTGTGTGCGCCATCGTCGGCATGACAGCCCTCGCGGTCGCGATCGTCGGCGCCCCGCTGACCATGAGTTTTCTGGCGCTGGAGACAACCGGCAATTTTCCCCTGAGCCTCGTGATGTTGGCGGTTTCGACAATCGTCTCCGTGATCGTGCGGCGCAGCTTCGGCTATTCCTTCGCGACATGGCGCCTGCACCTGCGCGGAGAATCGATCCGCAGCGCCCAAGACATCGGTTGGATGCGCGATCTGACTGTCGGCCGTTTGATGCGGCCTGACGTTCAGACCGCGCGATCGGATATGACTATTTCGGAATTCATAAAGCGCTTCCCGCTCGGGTCCACGCAATGCGTCGTCGCGATCGATCCATCCGGCCGCTACAAAGGCATTGTTTTCGTCGCCAACGCCCATCTCCTGCCCAAAGATGCGGTCGCGAACGGAGCCGATCTGACCGCCGTCTCCCGCAATCTCGAACAGTTCCTGGAGCCGGAAATGAACATCACGCTGGCGGCGCAGATCTTTGAACAAAACGAGAGCGAGGCCCTGGCGGTCGTCGATAATGCCGTCGATCGGCGGGTTATTGGGCTCTTGACCGAGGCGCATGTGCTTCGCCGCTATGCCGAGGAGCTCGACAAAGCGCGCTCTGAACTTTCCGGCGAAAACTGGGGCGTTCGCGCTTAGGCGGCGACTGGGCGAAGTTCCTTCAGTTCTTGCGCCGCTTCAGGGTTTGGCCGCCGCGCCGCACAAACCGTTCGATTTTCCCAAATGGGTGATTGACGCCGCAGCCGTTCGGACCCTTCCATTTCGATAGTTCCCTGAGCTGGATCGGGGCATGAATCTATGCGCCAATCTTATCGCTTGCGCAGCAAAAGGATGTTTCGAGCATGGTCCAGGCTTCGACATTGAACCCGCCCGATTGGGTTGAAGACGGCGCAAATCGCTCTCGCGACCAAATCGTCATCAATGGCGTCTCCTTAGGCTTCGACGAAATCTTGAACCAGGAGTTTTTTGCGCCGAAGAAAGTCGATTCCCTGCGCGACGCGTTCAAGGACAATGTTCCGTTCAAGCATATCGTCTTCGAAGGTCTTTTCTCGCCGAAGCTTCTTGAGCTGATGCATTCAGATTTCGATCGTGTGAATTGGAACGACTGGCGTCGCTACGACAATCAGAATGAGAGAAAACGCGGTTCGGCGCCCAAAACTCGTTTCGGGCGCGCGGCCGAGCTCTATTTCAACACAGTCAATTCGGGGATTTTCATCGATTTCCTCGAGCAAGTCACAGGAATCAACAGCCTCGTGCCGGATCCCGAACTTCACGCCGGCGGCCTCCACGAGATCCCAACAGGCGGCAAGTTCGCGCTACACACGGATTTCAACCAGCATCCGATCACGAAGCTCGACAATCGCCTCGTCTTCATCACCTATCTCAACAAAGATTGGAAATCGTCCTATGGCGGCGAGCTTGAGTTATGGGATGCGGACGAAAATAAATGCGTCAGGGAGATTGAGCCCGTCTTCGGTCGCTCCATTCTCTTCTACCAGTCATCCAAAAGCCTGCATGGACATCCAAATCCCGTTAACGCCCCGGATGGAAGACCGCGCCGCTCCGCCGCGGCGTATTTCTACAGCAATGGGCGATCCGACGGGGAAAGCGCAGGCTTTCACACCACGCTGTTTCCCAATTTGGTTACGCTCTCTCGCGGCGAAAAACTCAACAACGCGATGAAATATCTGACCCCGCCGATTCTGCTCGACGCGATTCGCAAGGTGAAGTCCTATCTGCGCTGACCGCTGCGTCGAACCCCCGCGCGAACCTCGACCGCAATCCGATGTTGGGCCGTGTGCGGACCGGAATTGTTCGCGTGCTTGGCGTTGAGTTCTTGGCCATTTGAGGTCAGGCGCTTAGGATAGCGAATCAGAAGAGGTCGCTGTCCTTGCCCACTAGCCCCCGCCGGCTTGTCGCCCCGGAATCCCGTGAAGATGACGCAGAAATGTCGCTGCGTCCGCTCAGCCTCGCCGATTTTACCGGGCAAGGGCCGGCGCGCGCCAATCTGAAAGTTTTCATCGAGGCGGCCAAAGCGCGGCGGGAGGCTCTCGACCACGTGCTGTTCTGGGGGCCGCCGGGACTCGGCAAAACGACTTTGGCGCAGATCGTCGCGCGCGAGCTTGGCGTCAATTTTCGCTCCACCTCCGGGCCGGTGATCGCCAAAGCCGGCGATCTCGCCGCGCAGCTCACCGCCCTTGAGGAGCGCGATGTTCTGTTCATCGATGAAATCCATCGCCTCAACCCGGCGGTGGAAGAAATCCTCTATCCGGCGATGGAGGATTTCCAGCTCGATCTCATTATAGGCGAGGGTCCGGGCGCCCGCTCGGTGAAGATCGATCTGGCCAAATTCACGCTTGTTGGGGCGACCACTCGCGCCGGCCTCCTCACGACGCCGCTGCGAGACCGATTCGGCATTCCGATCCGGCTCGAATTCTATACCGTGGCGGAGCTTGAGCGCATCGTGCGCCGCGGCGCGCGCGTGATGGCCATCGCCATCTCGGACGATGGGGCCAACGAGATCGCAAAACGCGCGCGCGGAACGCCGCGCATTGCGGGGCGCCTATTGCGCCGCGTCCGCGATTTCGCGGCGGTTGACGGAGAGCCGGAGATCACCCGGACAGTCGCGGACAAGGCGCTGCGGCTTCTCGACGTTGACACAATCGGCCTTGATCAAATGGACCGGCGCTACTTGCAGACGATCGCGCTGTCGTTTGGCGGCGGTCCGGTCGGAATCGAAACGATTGCGGCGGCGCTGTCAGAGCCGCGCGACGCGATCGAGGATATTATTGAGCCCTATCTGATCCAGCAGGGTTTTTTGCAGCGCACCCCGCGCGGCCGGGTTTTGACCGGACATGCCTTCCGGCATCTTGGGTTGCAGGAGCCGGCGCGCGAGAAGACGCAGTTCCAGTTGTTTTCTGAAGGCGAGGACGATCTGCCTTCAGATTGAGACCTGCCTTCGGATTGATATGCGGAGATTGCAGCGGATCTCCCGCATGGCGCCATGTCAGGTCATCGCCCAACCATCGAGGCTCGCCGCCGCCGCCGGGTTCGGATCGACTACGGGAGCCATGGCAGCTAGCATCTCTGTGATCGCCGATTCCACCCGGCGGGCGATATCCTTGCGATCGCTCTCCCGGCCATAGGCGAGCGGCTCGCCGAAAACGAGATCGCATCGGATCGGCTCGCCCCTGATGACCGACCAGAGATGCGGCAGCAAAGATGCATCGCCGATCCACGCCGCCGAGGACGATGAATAGCGAATCGCCACGGGTTGTACGGCGACCGCATCGATCTGCCTCGCTTTGACGAGAAGATCGCGCGCGGCGGCGAAGTGAGAGCTGTGAAACTTACGCAGCGATAGGCCGTCGCCGGTTGTGCCTTCGGGAAAGAGCAGCGCGCAGCGGCCTTCCAGCATGCGTTGCGCCATCATGGCGTTGACGCCGATAATTGACCTGCGCCTTTTGCGATCGACGAAGACGGTCTCCTGCAACCGCGCAAAAGAACCGACGATCGGCCAGTCCAGAACCTCTCGCTTGGCGAGGAAACAGATCGGCTGCACGCTGCTCAGAGCCAAAATGTCGATCCAAGATATGTGATTTGCGGCGAGCAGCCGCGGCTGATTCGTCTCAGCTGCGCCCTGCGACAAGATTTTCAGCTGCAATAACCTCGTCAGGACTCGACACAAGGCGACTGGAATCCAGACGCGGATTGGCCAGCGCAGGCGCAGCGCGATCCATTGAAAAGGAATGACAACACAGAGAAAGAAGATCAGCGCTAGACCAATTGCGAGGACGCGCAGATAAGCCATATCGCTCCGCCGGTTGGGAATCGTGATTCGACCCTCCTTACGCTGCTAGACTTGCAGTTTGATGACAGTCGCTCTCTCCGACCGCCTCATTGTCCTGGCGCCGCAATCGGAATTATTTGTCTTCCGTCATCAAAACTTCGCGTCACATCCCTAGGTTGCTGGTGCGAATGCATTCTCTTGGCGAGATTCGACACCCCATGTGGCCCATTGGCGCGCCCTTAGGCGGAATTGTTTACACCCCCGCCCGATTTATCAAAAAACGACGCCGCCCGATACGCGATCTCTCGGGGCTGCCGGCCGTGCTCGGTCGATTTGGCCCTTTCGAGGTCAAACTCGCCACAACGAAACGAGAGATCCGGAAGGCTCAGCGCCTGCGCTTTGAAGTCTTTTATGAGGAGGGTTCCGCAATCCCAAATCAGGGATCGGCGCTCGTCCGGCGCGACATTTGTCCGTTTGACGCTTTCTGCGACCATCTCCTCGTCATCGACATGGACGCGCAAAACCGCTTCGGCCGAAAGAAACCCAAGATCGTCGGCACCTACCGGCTGCTCCGCCGAGACGTGGCGGAGCGCAACCTCGGCTTCTACAGTCAACGCGAATTCGACATTGCGCCGCTTCTGGCGCGGCACGCCGGCAAGCGTTTCCTTGAGCTCGGCCGTTCATGCGTCCACCCGAAATATCGCTCGAAACGCGCCATTGAACTGTTGTGGCGAGGCCTCTGGATTTATGCCAAGCACCACCGCGTCGATGTTCTGATCGGCTGCGCGAGCCTGCCTGGCGCCGATCCAGCCGCCCTCGCCCGGCCGCTCAGTTTCTTGCATCATGAAGCTTCGGCTGCTGAGGAGTGGAGCGTCCGTCCGCTTGCCGGCCGCGCCGTCGAAATGGGAATTCTCGATAAAAGCGCCATCGACGTCAGGCGATGCGTTGCGGCCCTGCCGCCTTTGCTCAAGGCCTATTTGCGAGTTGGGGCGCGATTCGGCGACGGCGCGGTGATCGACTCGCAATTCGGCACGACCGACGTGTTTACGATCATGCCCCTCGCCGATATCGAGGATCGCTATATCAGCTACTACGGCGGCCCGATGGAAATGCCGGAAAGCTCGGTCGCCTGAGGCGCAGCGCGCTTTGAGTTTTCGGATCGTCTGTCTCCTGCGCCCCCCTCCCCCGCGAAACGTTCGCGGGCGGCTCGACTTCTATCTGATCCGCGCATGTTCCCTTTACCGGCGCATGTCCTAATCGAGCGCTAGTCGCGGCGCGGTCAGTTCCGGGCAAGTCTTTTCGGAGAAGACTCCGTTCAGCGGCTCGGGGAACAAAAGCCATGCTCACAGCTACAATCGATTTCAATGCAATCACGCGGGATTTCTCAAATACATTGGCCCAAACTGCGGCGCAGCCAACTGTAACGCGGGCCACGAATTATTTTCTGGCGAACATCGGCAATGTGAAGTCCGTCAGCGACCTCGTGAACAACGATAAACTATACAATTATGTCCTGACTGCCTTCGGCCTCGGCGACATGACATATGCGAAGGGGTTGATCACCAAGGTTCTTGAGGGCGGCGTCTCGAGCAGCACAAGTCTCGCCAATACGCTGAACGATCCGCGCTACAAAGCGCTCGCTAGCGCGTTCGATTTCGCCGCCAATGGCGCGGCTACGACGAGCGCACCGTCGGTTCAGCAAACCACGGTCGCCAATCACGATCAACAGCCTCATGAATGTCAGCGATTTGCAAAACCCCGCCAAGCTACAACAATTTATCGGCCGCTTCACGGCAATCTATGATTCCCAACACACGTCGATGACCCCAACGGTGCTGACGTCGGCATTGCAGGTGACAACGCCGGGCATCAGCCAGAGCCTGCTACTCAGCATCGCCAATCTGCAACTCGGAGGCTCCTAACTCATGCAGTCGGGACTCTATGTCACGCTTTCCGCTCAAGTGGCGCTCGACCGGCGATTGACGACGATCGCCGCCAACGTCGCCAATCAGAGCACGCCAGGATACAGGGCCGAGGAAATCGAGTTCAAAACCCTGCTCTCAAAGGCCGGAGACACTCCGGTCGCGTTCGCCTCGCAAGGCAGTTCCTTTATTTCCCGCCGCGCCGGCGTCCCGATCAAAACCGACAACCCGCTCGACGTTGCGGTTCAGGGCGAAGGCTGGCTGGCGCTGCAAACGCCCGACGGAACTGTCTACACCAAGGATGGCCGCATGCGCATGCTGGAAACCGGCGCATTGGTGAGCGTCGACGGTTTTCCCGTCCTTGACGCCGGCAATACCGCCATTCTGCTGGCTCCAGATGGCGGACCGCCGACCATCGCCCAAGATGGAATGATCACGCAGAATGGCCATCAGATCGGCGCCATCGGGATTTTTAGCCCTGACGCCAGCGCCTCGTTGAAGCGCTACAGCAATTCCGGCGTTATAAGCGATAAGGCCGCGACGCCCGAACTCGACTTCGCCCATAATGGCGTCGCGCAAGGCTTTATCGAGGGAGCCAACATCAATCCCGTGCTGGAAATGGCGAAGCTGATCATGGTCTCGCGAGCATTCGAAAGCGTGGCTTCCGCGACCGAAGGTTCCGAGACATCGCTGAAGGACGCCATCAAGACTCTCGGGGGTTCTTAATGACCTTGAACGCGCTCGCCCGCCTCGAACTTGCCTTGGAGCAGGCGTGGGAAGAAGAGCCTCTGGTTCGCGTCTTCGGCTGCGTCACCGAAGTTTCTTCCTCCCGCGCGCGCGTAACGGGCCTGTCTCCTTTCTTGAAACTCGGCGAATGCGTGAGCTTCGACATGGACGGGGCGAAGCATCGCGCCGAAGTCGTGCGGATCGACGCGCAGAGCGCCAGCATCAAGGCCTTCGAGACCAACACGCTTACCCGTCTTGGCGACCGCGTGTTTCGCGCCGGTCCCTTGCGTCTTTCTCCGCATCAGAGTTGGAAAGGGCGCGTGATCAATGCGCTTGGCGCACCCATCGATGCGGCCGGACCGCTGCGCCAGGGCGATGTGAGATCCGCCATTGACGCCGCGCCGCCTTCCGCCATGCGCCGCGCCCGCATCACGAAACCGCTGCGGACAGGCGTCCGGGCCATCGACCTCTTCACGCCGATCTGCGTCGGCCAGCGCATTGGCGTTTTCGCCGGATCCGGCGTTGGCAAATCGACGCTCCTCGCCATGCTCGCCGCCTCGCGCGATTTCGATACTGTGGTGGTCGCCCTCGTTGGCGAGCGCGGCCGCGAAGTGCGCGAATTTCTCGACGATGCTTTGGCCGGCAATCGCGCGCTTTCGGTCGCCGTCGCCGCCACCGGAGACGAGAGCCCGACGATGCGGCGCCTCGCCCCCAAGACAGCGATGACCGTCGCCGAGTTCTTTCGCGACCAAGGCGATTCCGTGTTGCTGATCATCGATTCCGTCACGCGTTACGCCCACGCCGCGCGCGATGTCGCCTTGGCCGCGGGCGAACCCGCCGTGGCTCGCGGCTACGCCCCGAGCGTGTTCAGCGACCTGCCGAAACTGCTCGAACGCGCCGGGCGTGGCGAAGAAGGCAAAGGCTCAATCACCGGCATTTTTTCGGTGCTTGTCGATGGCGACGATCATAATGATCCCGTCGCCGACGCCGTGCGCGGCACGCTTGACGGACATATCGTGCTCGATCGCGCCATCGCCGATCAGGGGCGTTTTCCCGCCGTCAATGTCCTCGCCTCGATCTCGCGCTTGGCGCAAATCGCCTGGACCAATGAACAGCGCGACCTTGTCGTCAAATTGCGCGGTCTCATCGCCCGCTTCGAGGACACCCGCGACCTCCGCCTTATGGGCGGTTACCGGCCGGGCAACGACGCCGATCTCGATCAGGCCGTGTCCCTCGTGCCCACAATCTACCAAGCCCTGACGCAATCGCCGAGGTCGCCTCCGAGCAAAGATGCGTTCCGCGAACTCGCTAAAATCCTGCAAGCCAAATAAGGGCGGCGTCGTTCACTGGGTGGCGTTGATGAGGCTCGCATTGCCGCCGACAGCGGCAGTGTTGATCGTAACCGTCTGCTCGACGCAGAAGCGCTCGAGGTAGCGCGGGCCGCCAGCTTTCGGTCCGGTGCCTGACAAATTGAAGCCGCCAAAAGGTTGCGTGCCGACGACGGCGCCGATCATATTGCGATTAACATAGCAATTGCCCGCCAATCGACGATCGATAATGTGCGCGATGGTCGCGTCGATGCGCGAATGCACGCCCAGGGTCAGCCCAAAACCATTGGCTTCAATTGCCTCAAGCAACCCGTCAAGTTCGTCCGCCTTATAGCGAACGACGTGCAAAATCGGCCCGAAAATCTCGGCCTTCAGATCCTGCGCGGCGGCAAGTTCAAACATATGCGGCGCGACGTAAAAGCCGTCCTTCGGCGCAGTAGATGGCGCCTCGCCCGCGAAACGCTCAATGGCCGAGCGTCGCATCGCCTCGATATGAGTCAAGAGATCGGCCTTGGCCGCAGCGTCGATCACCGGCCCGACCTGGACGTCTAGGTCGCGTGGATCGCCGATGCGAAGTTCGCGCGCGGCGCCAGCAATCATTGCGATCATCCTGTCGGCGACATCCTCCTGGATGCACAGAAGGCGCAGCGCCGAGCAGCGTTGTCCAGTCGATCGAAAGGCGGAGGCTACGACATCATCCGCTACCTGCTCGGGCAGGGCCGTCGCATCGACGATCATCGTATTGACGCCGCCGGTCTCCGCGATCAAGGCCGCGATCGGTCCCTCTTTCCCAGCAAGGCTGCGATTGATCTTTGCGGCTGCGCCCATCGATCCGGTGAAGGCGACCCCTGCAACGCCGGGCATGGCGACTAGCGCCGCGCCAATATCGCCATCGCCCTGCACCAGCTGCAAGGCCGATCTCGGCGCGCCGCAGCGATGCAGCAAGGCCACGACATCGGCCGCGATCAGCGGCGTCTGTTCGGCCGGTTTGGCGATAACGCTATTGCCAGCGACCAGCGCAGCGGCGATTTGCCCGAGGAAGATCGACAGAGGAAAGTTCCACGGGCTGATGCAAACGAACACGCCGCGGCCGCGACAATAGAGTTTGTTATCCTCGCCAGTCGGTCCCGGCATGATTTCGGAAGAGCCGAAGCGATCCCGCGCGCATGCCGCGTAATAGCGACAGAAATCGATCGCCTCGCGCCATTCGGCGATGGCGTCATCGAGGGTCTTGCCCGCCTCGACCTGAAGGAGATGCAGCCAGCGCGGCGCCTCGGCCTCAAGGCGTTCGGCGGCAAGCTCCAAGCAAGCGGCGCGGCGATCGACCGGCTGGCGAGACCAGAGGCGAAAGCCGGCGCGCGCCTCGTCCATGGCCCTTTGCAAATCAGCCTGCGAAGCGTCTTGCGCGAAGCCGATCTTCGACCCGTCGATTGGCGACGCCACCATGCGCCCCGCGGGGCCTGCGACGGAGGCGATGTCCGTAGCCTCGCGCGCGGGCCCAGCTCCAGCTATTTTCGCGGTAAGCGCGGCAAGCGTCTGAGCGTCGCCAAATTCAACGCCTCTCGCAAGCTTGCGCGAAGGCATATGAATGTCCTCCGGCAAGGGCAATCCCGCGGCGCGCGCGTTTGCGGCATCGCCGATAATAGTTTGCGGGCGTTTCAAAAGCTCTGTCGCCGGCACGCGAGGATCGCCAATGCGCGCTACGAAAGAGGAATTGGCGCCATTTTCAAGCAGGCGCCGCACCAGATAGGCAAGCAGATTTTCATACGCGCCGACCGGGGCATAGACGCGGCAACGAAGTTGACGAAATTCCTTGCGCAGCGCGGCGTAAATCTCCTCGCCCATGCCATGCAGACGCTGGAACTCATAGCCCTCGACGCCGCCCGCGAGAGCGACGATGGTCGCGACAGTAAGCGCATTGTGGGTCGCAAATTGCGGATAAATGACTTCCCGCGCCGACAGCATCTGTTTGGCGCAGGCGATATAATTAAGATCGGTCATCGCCTTGCGCGTGAACACCGGATAATCGGCGAGCCCGCGCTCCTGCGCGCGCTTGATCTCGGTGTCCCAATAGGCACCTTTGACGAGGCGCAACGTCAAACGGCGGTTATGCCGTCGCGCCAGAGCGGCGACATGATCGATCACGCTGGCCGCTCGTTTCTGATAGGCCTGCACGGCGAGGCCGAAGCCGGGCCAGTTGGCGAGCCTGTCATCGGCCAAAGCAAGATCAATCACCTCTAGCGACAATTCGAGCCGGTCGGCTTCTTCCGCGTCGATGGTCAGGTTCACATCATGCCGCTTCGCGCTTTGCGCCAGCTCAATCAACTTCGGGGGCAATTCGGCCAGCACCCGCGCGCGGGATAATGGTTCGTAGCGCGGGTGCAAGGCCGAGAGCTTTATCGAAATGGCGAGCCGTTGGGAGTCGGATCTTTTTGCGCGAGGCGACCGCCCGATCATCTCGATCGCGTGAGCATAGGAAGCAAAATAACGTTCCGCATCCGCCTGTGTGCGCGCGCCTTCGCCGAGCATGTCAAAAGAATAGCTCTGCGCCTTGCCCTCTCGCGTCGAGGCGCGGCGCAAGCTTTCCTCGATCGTCTCGCCGAAGACGAAATGCTGACCCATCAGCTGCGTTGCTTGCCTCGCGGCGGCCCGCAACGCGCCCATGCCGATCCGGCGCGCCACCGCGGCGATGACGCCCTCCGCCGTCTTGCTTTTGTCGATGATGCGCGCCGTGGTCCCGAGCGCCCAGGCGGCGGCCGAGACCAGTAGAGGCTCGGAGGCGCCAGCATGGGCCGTCCACTGGCCCGCCGCGAGCTTGTCCTCGATCAACCGATCGGCGGTGAAGGAATCAGGCACGCGCAGAAGAGACTCGGCGAGCACCATCAGCGCTAGCCCCTCCTCCGACGAGAGTGAATATTCGCGAAGCAGATCCTCGAGACCGCCGATGCGAACGGATTTCTTTTCCCGCGCCGCCGCAATCAAACGTACGGCCGAGCGATCGACCTCCGCTTCGGCCTCAAGGCTCAAGGACGCATGGGTGAGAAGCTCGGCCGCGAGCGGCTCGTCGGGCGGCGCATAAGGCGCCGAAAAAGCTGGAAAGGCGAAATCGGAGGTCATGTGAGGCTCACAAGGCTTTCCTTGATTTGAGCGCGGAGGGTCGATGGCTCATAGCGCGTAACGCGCGGCGCGGACTGGGCCGACCTCCTCGAGCGCATCGCGAAAAATCTCAAGGGCTCGAAGCAGATCGGCTTCCTCGATGACAAGCGGAGGCGCCAACCGGACAACGCTCTCCTGCGTCTCCTTGGCGAGGACGCCGCGCCGCATCATGGCAAGGCAGACATCCTTTGCTTTGACGCGCTTCGCATCAAGTTCAACGCCGGCCCAGAGCCCTTTTCCGCGCACATTGACGATGGCCGGATGATCGATGCCGCGCAGCGCGCCAAGCATGGTTTCGCCAAGAGCGAAGCTGCGCGCCGCAAGGTCCTCATCTTGAAGCACGGCGATCGCTTCGCGACCAACGGCGGCGGCAAGCGGATTGCCGCCAAACGTCGAGCCATGGCTGCCGGGATCGAACATGTCCATGAGGCCGCGCCGCGCGACGAAGGCCGAAACAGGCATCAAGCCGCCGCCCAGGGCCTTTCCAACAATCAGGCCATCAGGTTTTGCATCTTCATATTCGAAGCAAAAATTCCGCCCCGCGCGGCCAAAGCCGGATTGAACCTCATCGAAAATCAGCAAAATCCCGTGCCGGTCGCAGATCCGCCGCAAGCCGGCCAGATAGTTTTCCGGCGGCACTATGACGCCTGCCTCGCCCTGGATCGGCTCGACGAGAACAGCGGCGGTTGAGGGACCGATCAGCGCCTCCAGCGCCGCCGCATCGCCGAAAGGCGCCGTCACGAAGCCGGGCGCAAATGGTCCAAAACCGCGCCGGGATGCGGGATCGCCGGAAAAGCCGACGATCGTTGTCGTGCGGCCATGAAAATTACCTGCCGCGACGATGATCTCGGCTTTGTCTTCGGGGATGGAGAGAACATCATAGCCATAACGGCGCGCGGCCTTGATCGCGGTTTCGACCGCCTCGGCGCCGGTGTTCATCACGAGACAGGCGTCTAGTCCCGCGAGGCCGGCCAGTTCCTCGCAAAAAGCCCCGAGGTTATCGGAATGAAAAGCGCGGGAGACGATATCGAGCCGCTCGAGCTGGTCCTTCAGGGCTTTGACCAGACGCGGATGCAAATGGCCGAAACTCGCCGCCGAATAAGCGCTCATCATGTCGATGTAGCGCTTGCCCTCGACGTCATAAAGATGCGCGCCCCGCCCCCGCGCCAGCACGACCGGCAGCGGCGCGTAATTGGCGGCTACGAAGCGGGCTTCGCGATCGATGGCGGTCGGCGGGGACACGAAAAACTCCTTGGCTGGACCAGATTATCGCATGTTTGGCGGCCGCGATTGACGCAGAAGCAGAGTCTTTCGGACGCAGGCGCACGACAGCACTCTCTCTAGAATGTGGGAATGTCGCAGGCATTTTCAAAGCCAAAGTTGATGTCGTCAGTCGTCGTCGCGAGCAAACCATTCCAAAAAGAGCGCCGGTCACCTGCGGGACGCACTAGAAGCTGGCTAGAATGGCAGATCGTCATCGTCAACCGCGTCCGTTTCTGACATGGCTCCAATCGGTAGCGGCAAATTGGTGACGACAAACAGGTTTAGGATGTCATCCCGGTCCATGAACATGACTTGGCTCCTCTTAGAGGCGTCCAGCTTGTTACCAAGCCAGTTTCGGGCCGCTTTGGTGATCTCGCCACCCGCGATGATGAACGCGTGATCCACGAGAACACGCTTGCCAATCTCGGGATCGAAAATTTCATGGCCCAGCATCATCGTCACTTGATTATGGATTTCGGCGACGTTCACATTCGCAGCCTTGCTGGAGCCCGCCGCATCCAACTTTCCCTTCTTCGCTTGAATTCCAAAGTAAAGGACGTGTTGGGTCGGCAATGTAAACTTCATCCATACGTCTTTGCCGTATTCCAGCGCCTTGTCTTGATGCCCGGCAGCCGTCACGCGGTGAAAGCCAAGCTGACGAAAGAGTGGCAACAACACCTCCTCGATCAACGCGTCCTCCGATGCGTCATCGAGATAGGCAATCAGTTTTTCGCGCGTTTTGAGTTCTGACGCGGAGAATGGACGGTGCGGGTTGGGCGAAGCCGTAGCGACACTGTTGGTCGCGAGGTGACGCAGATAGCATTGCTTGTCAGGTGCGTAGAATGCTTCGAAGCCCTCACGAGCGAGAGCAGCGTTTAACTGCCCCGGCGCTCGCTCTCTCGCCGCTCCTTCATTCTCCGCATCTCCCTGGTCCATTAGTGTGTTTACAACGCGCGAGAACGCTTCCGGCGGCGTATTTGCGTTGGATTTTGGTCCCGCGAGAATTTCTCGAAGGGTCTCAGCAACCCAGTAGTTTCGCGTCGAGCCATCATGCTCAAAATCGGTGTCACAATCTTGAAAAAACTCAGTTAGATAGCTGCTGCTTCGGTAGCGGAAGAACGTCTCCTCACTCTTGTCACCCTTGGCATTGCCGCAGATCATGTCCGCGATCTGCATGAGAGTGCGCTTTTTGAATTCCATAGTGCTATCCGTCCCTATTCCACAATAGTATCCGGGCAAGCCGGCTTAGGCCGCACGTCGCCCGCTACCCTACGCCGATGTCTGCGTTCCGAGAGACCGGTAGCGCTTTTATGTCCGCTTGCTATGCAGCCGGATGATCCTCCCCTCACACATGCTCGACGGCGTCAATTCCCGGAATCGCCTTTAGCGCGGCGACGACTTGCGCCGACACGGAGTATTTGCCGGGCAGCTTCATCTCGACTTCGCCGCTGGCCGTTTGAAGAATCAACGCGACTTCGCCGTCGCCGCGGGGGTTCAGACTTTGCGCGATCCGGCTGAGCGGATTGTCGTCGCGCAAGGAGATCCGCAGGCCTTTCTGCACCCGACTCGCAGCTACGTCCAACGGCTCCGCCGTGACGATGCGGGCGCGGACGTCCTCGCCCTCGACGCTGGCTTGCAGACCGAGCAGCAGCGAAGCGCCTTTCTCCAACACATCGCGATATTGATTGAGGCCTTCCTGGAACAGAATCGCCTCATACTGACCGGATTGATCCGACAGTTGCACGATTCCCATTTTTGAGCCTGACTTGGTGCGGCGTTCGTGCCTGTCGAGCACGGTGGCGGCGACGCGTCCGCCGGAGGCGCCTTGCTTCACGGCGCGGGCGAAGTCCGTCCAGCGCTGCACCCGCAGGCGGGCCAGCACCGCGGCATAGGCGTCGAGCGGATGGCCAGAGAGGAAAAATCCGACGGAGTCGAACTCACGCTGCAAACGTTCGGCAAGGGTCCAGGGCTGAACCCTTGGCAGCGGCAACTGGTCTTGCGTTCCGCCGTCAAAGAGCGCGGCTTGGCCGGCGCGGCGCTCGTCGTCGCGGCGATGCGCGAAGGCGAGGATCGACTCGATTGCGCCAAAAACGCGGGCGCGGTCGGGTTGAAGATCATCGAACGCCCCGGCGGAGACCAAGCTCTCCAGCATGCGCTTGTTGACGCCGCGCGGATCGACCCTGGCGGCGAGATCGGCGAGATCGCTGAAGGCCTCGTCGCCGCGCGCAGCGACCAGCGCTTCGGCATGACCTTCGCCGACGCCCTTGATGGCCCCGAGCGCGTAGCGAATGCAGAGTTCGCCGCCGGCGTCGGTATGAACCTCGAAATCGACGCCGGAGCGCTGGACCGATGGCGGCTCGACCTTACCCTTCAGGCGTCGAACCTCGTTTGAGAATTCGGCGAGCTTATCGGTGTTGGATTTTTCCAGCGTCATCGAAGCGGCGAGAAACTCCAGCTGGTAATTGGCTTTGAACCAGGCGGTCTGGTAGGCGATCAGGGCATAGGCTGCGGCGTGGCTCTTATTGAAGCCATAGTCGGCGAATTTGGCGAGAAGGTCGAAAATCTCGTCCGCCTTGGCTTTCGTCAGCCCATTATCCACCGCGCCGGAAACGAAACGATCGCGCTGCGCATCCATCTCCGACTTGATCTTCTTGCCCATCGCGCGACGCAGCAAATCGGCCTCGCCGAGCGAAAAGCCGGATAAGACCTGCGCGATCTGCATCACCTGCTCCTGATAGATGATGACGCCAAACGTCTCCTTCAGGATCGGCTCGATCTTTGGATGGATGTAATCGGCTTCTTCCTCGCCGAGCTTCACCGCGCAATAGGTCGGAATATTCGCCATCGGGCCTGGCCGGTAGAGAGCGACGAGTGCGATGATGTCCTCGAAGCGGTCCGCACGCATTTCGACGAGCGCCTTGCGCATTCCAGCGCTTTCCAACTGGAACACGCCGACCGTCTCGCCCCGCCCGAGCATGTCGTAGGTTTTTTTGTCATCGAGCGATATCTTGTCGAGATCGACATGAACGCCGCGCCGGCTGAGCAGTTTTACGCAGGTCGATAGCGTCGTCAGCGTTTTAAGGCCAAGAAAATCGAATTTGACGAGCCCAGCCGGCTCAACCCACTTCATATTGAACTGGGTCGCTGGCATATCGGATTTCGGATCGCGATAAAGCGGCACAAGCTCTTCGAGAGGCCGGTCGCTAATGACGATGCCCGCCGCATGGGTCGAAGCGTTGGAGTAGAGTCCCTCGAGAGTCTGCGCGATTTGCAGCATCTTGGCGACGCGCGGCTCCGCCTCAGCCGCCTCTTTCAGTCGCGGCTCGGCGTCGATCGCCTGTTTGAGATTGACCGGAGCGGCCGGATTCTGCGGCACGAGCTTGGCCAGTCGATCGACCTGACCAAGCGGCATTTCGAGCACGCGGCCAACGTTGCGCATAACGCCGCGCGCCAGAAAAGATCCAAAGGTAATGATCTGCGCGACTTTATCCGCGCCATAGCGGCGGCGGACATAGGCAATCACCTCGTCGCGCCGATCCTGACAGAAATCAATGTCGAAATCCGGCATCGACACGCGTTCCGGATTGAGGAAGCGCTCAAACAAGAGGCCGAAGCGGATCGGATCGAGATCGGTGATGGTCAGCGCATAGGCGACCAGGGATCCGGCTCCCGAACCGCGCCCCGGACCTACCGGAATGTCCTGCGACTTGGCATATTTGATGAAATCCGCGACGATTAGGAAGTAACCGGGAAACTTCATATTGACGATAACGTCGAGCTCGAACGCGAGCCGCCTGCGATAATCGTCGACAGCATAGCCGGCCGCGGTCCCATGCGAGGCGATGCGCGCTTCGAGCCCGGCCTCCGCCTCTCGCCGCAAGGCTTCCGCCTCGCCCTCAAGCGCGCCGCTGGCCGAGAAGCTTGGCAGCATTGGCTTGCGCGTCAGCGGCCGGTAGGCGCAGCGCCGCGCGACTTCGACCGTGTTGCACGTCGCCTCAGGCAGATCGGCGAAGAGCGCGAGCATTTCAGCGCGAGTCTTGAACCGATGTTCGGGAGAGAGCTGACGGCGGGCGCCATCGCCGATCACCGCGCCTTCAGCGATGCAGATCAAGGCGTCATGAGCCTCATAATCGGACGCGGCGGCGAAATAGGCCTCATTCGTCGCGACCAGCGGCAAAGAGCGGCGATAGGCAAGGTCAAGCAGACGCGGCTCGACCTCGCGTTCGGTGGGAAGGCCGTGACGTTGAAGCTCAACATAGAGCCGGTTCGGGAATAGCCGCTCCAGCGCCACCGCGCGGCTCAGCGCAAGTTCCGGCCGGGCGAAGCTGAAGGCGAAATCGAGCGGACCGCTCGGCCCTCCGCTCAGCGCAATCAGCCCTTCCGTCCGGCCTTCAAGCCGCGCGAGCAAAACATGCGGCGGCTCGCCCGGCTGCGGATCGAGCCAGGCGCGCGAGGCGATATGCATCAGGTTCAGATAGCCGGCGTTATCCTTTGCGAGCAGAACGATTGACGCGCGCCCGGCGCCGGTTTCCTCCCCGCGCGGGGCCATCAGCGCGCCGTCGCCATAATCGAGCGTTATCTGCAGGCCGGCAATCGGCTGCACGCCCTCCTTGGCCAGCTTTTCGGAAAACTCCAGAGCGCCGAAGAGATTATTGGTGTCGGTGATCGCCAGAGCCGGCATCTTATCGGCGACAGCGAACTTGGCCAGCTTGGCGATGCCCATCGCCCCCTCGCGCAGCGAATAGGAGCTGTGAACATGGAGGTGGACGAAGCCGACGTCGGTCAAAATGGGGCTTTGCGGCAAGAGACTGTCACTAAAGGGCGGCGTCGCGCCGGAAATTCGGCTTCAGTCTAGCAGCATCCGACGGGATTAAAACCGCCGCTTCCGCTGTCTCCACACGATCTTCGTGAGAGAGCGGCCCGGACGTTTGCTTAATGGGCCGGCAAAGTTTTACGCGATAAAAGCGCCAGCCTAAATTCACGGCCGTTGATCCAGCTAAATCACATGAATTGATACGTATGAAGATAGTCATTTTTCGTCATTTATTAGGGCGATCGTCAGTCAGTTTATTGGCTCCATTAGCAATCATGCAAACCCAGCCCTTTAGTTTGAATATAAGAATTTTTGAATTACAATTCCGAACGAATTTAGCCTGCGATTCACCCATGTGCGTCATCGCGCGGAGGGCGAACTTTTTATATGTTATTCCAAAATTATTTTAATGACCTATGGAGCACCGCAGCAAATGGGCAGCCTCGTCAGCGATCCCTTAGCATCGGCCACAACGGCAGCCAGACCCTTGCTGGCGATCGATCGGGATAAATTTCGCCAAAACTTCAACAAGCGACATTTTTTGCTGGAGCATCGATTGACCGGCAACGCTCTGTTCGCCCTGCCGCGACTGATCGATCTCGCCCGCGACACCGCGCTGACCCGGCCTAGCGACCTATACTATGATGCGGGCGTCACTGACGTTAATGAAAAATGGGGACAAAGCCCCGCCGCTTTCCCGGTCGACGAAACGATCAAGCGAATCGATACGGCCGGCGCCTGGATCGCGCTCAAAGGCGCGGAAAAGGATCCCGCCTACGCGAAGCTGCTCGATGTCTGCATGTCGGATATATTGGAGGTCTCGGGTCGCGATCTCGAGCGCAACATGCGCCGCAAGGAAGTCATCGTCTTCATAACTTCCCCCAACCGGCTGACGACTTATCATATCGACAGCGAATGCAACTTCCTTCTCCAAGTCGAGGGGACAAAGCAAATCAGCATCTTTCGCCAGGACGATCGCGAAGTGCTCCCAGAAGAAGAGCTCGAAATATTCTGGACGCGCAACCGAAACGCGCCGCAGTACAAGCCGCATCTGCAGCATCACGCCGACGAAATCACTTTCGGGCCGGGGATGGGCGTGCATATCCCAATCAACGCGCCGCACTGGGTTCGGAACGGAAACAATATCTCCGTGGCGGTGAGCATAAATTATCACAGCTGGGCCAGCGAGAGAGCCAATATCTACCGGATGAATTATTTCTTGCGGAAGCTTGGCGTAAAGCCAACGCCGCCGTTTCAGTCTCCGACGCAGGATTTCATCAAGCGGAGAGCCGGCGCGATGGCCATGACTTTGCGGGGTAAACCGTATTCATAACACACCGCTCATTGATCTGGGCCTAGCAACCACGAGCGCGCAGCCATAACGGCCCACGCTTGCCCCGCGGCGGCGCCCTGTTTTTGCATCCATAATTGACCATCAATATCTGGGCCGGGGACGACCGTAAGGAGGGGCCGGCGGGGGCGCAGCAGAAACCCAGCCGCAGCCGTAGTAAGGGTCACAGGCCAAGTATTGGGTAGGGCGCTTATCCGTCCAGGCCTCCTGTTGGAGTTCATCAATCGACCTGTATATGTGGTCGAGAGCGTTCGTCGGCACCGCCGCTTGAGCAAAGGCGGAGCCAGACCCCGCGCCGGCAAAGCTAATGGCTGCGGCGAGAATCAAACCTTTTCGCGTGTCCATTTTTTTCTCCAAGGCCTGGGTTCCGCCCTGTCAAAGTCCGAACCGCCTCAACCACCGCATTAGCGCAAAAGCGAAGACCGGAGCAGGACTACCCCTGTCATAACGTCCGGCTGAGCGAAGCCGTTCCATCCGCTATTTCAGGATTTGGCCGAGGAACAGCTTGGTCCGCTCATGTTGAGGGCGGGAAAAGAACGCCTCCGGACTATTGATCTCGACTATCGCCCCAGCGTCCATGAAGATCACTCGATCGGCGACTTGACGGGCGAAACCCATCTCATGGGTGACGCAGAGCATAGTCATGCCTTCGCGCGCGAGCTGGACCATGGTTTCCAGCACTTCCTTGACCAATTCCGGATCGAGCGCCGACGTCGGCTCATCGAACAGCATGATTTTAGGGTTCATGCATAGCGCCCTGGCGATCGCGACGCGCTGTTGCTGGCCGCCCGATAATTGGCCGGGATATTTGTCCGCCTGCTCCCGAATTTGCACCTTGCTGAGATATTGCAAGGCGACCGCCTCAGCTTCCGCTCGCGGCATTTTAAGCACGTGAATCGGGGCCAAAGTGCAATTTTCAAGAATTGTGAGGTGCGGAAACAGATTGAAGTGCTGAAAAACCATGCCGACCTCGCGGCGCACTTCATCGATCATGCGCAAATCGCTGGTCAGTTCGGCTCCCTCGACGAAGATGTGGCCGCTCTGGTGCGCCTCAAGCCGATTGATGCAGCGGATCAGCGTCGATTTGCCGGAGCCTGAGGGGCCGCAAATGACGATTCGCTCGCCCCGCTCAACGACAAGGTCGATGTCGCGCAGAACATGGAAAGCGCCAAACCATTTATTGACGCCGACCATCTCGATCGCGACGTCGTTCCCGTTGGGCGTCAAGTCGGAAATGCCCCGCTCGCTCATGCTCTAATGACCTCGTCCGCGGGACAACCGGCGCTCCACAAAAAGCGAATAGCGCGACATGCCGAAGCAGAACGCAAAATAAAACACCCCCGCAAAGACATAGCCCGTGGTCGAGATCGTGGGACCCGCCCACACAGGGTCGAGCCGCGCAGTATCGACAGTTCGCAGAAAATCGAAAATCCCGACGACGGCGACCAATGTCGTATCCTTAAACAGACCTATAAACGTATTGACGATGCCGGGAATGACGTGTCGTAAAGCCTGCGGCAAGATCACGAGGCGCAGCGCCGGCCAAGCGCGTAACCCCAGCGCCTGCGCGCCCTCGAACTGTCCCTTAGGCATTGCCTGCAAACCGCCGCGGACCACCTCGGCCATATAGGCCGACGCGAACAGGGCGACGCCGATCAGCGGGCGAACCAGGCGGTCCGGCGCAAGATTTTCAGGCACGAACAGCGGCAGCATCGTATTGGCCGTGAACAGAACGGTGATCATCGGCACGCCGCGCACGATTTCGATAAAACCGGTACAGACAACGCTTAGCGCCGGCAAACTCGACCGGCGCCCAAGGGCGAGAAGAATCCCCAGCGGCAGCGAGACGACGATGCCGACGATCGCCACCAGCAGACTGACGAAAATGCCGCCCCATAGATCGGAGTCGATGCGCGGCAAGCCAAGCCAGGGCGCGCCATGGAGCAGAATGAAGGATAGGATTGGATAAACGAGAAAGAACAGGATGCCCGCGAGTTGGCGCCTCGGCGCGTTCAGCCAAAGCAGCCACACGATCAGCGCCGCGCCAAGGACAAGCGTGAGATCGACCCGCCAGCGTTCGGCCAGCGGATAAGACCCATAAGTGAAATAAGGCAACTTGCGCGCGATGAAAGCCCAGCACGCTCCGGCTCCCGGCGCGCGGCAAAGCTCCCCATCCGGCGCCGACCAGACCGCATCGAAGATCAGAAAACGCAGAATAGACGGCAGAATGAGACCGATCAGCGCCAGAGCGGCGAGGGTCAAGAGGCTCGCGCGCCAACCGTCGAATAGATTCTCCCTGACGAGCGCGACGATGTTTCGCTGAGAGACCGGCGGGGGCCGCGACGCGGCGCGCTCTCGGCGAACGTAAGCCGCAGTCTGGCTAAGCCCCGGACCTGCATTGGCCGGCATGTCAGCGCTCCACCAGCGTGAAACGACGATTGTAGAGGTTCATCGCCAAAGAGGTGAGCAGCGAGATCGTCAGATAGACCGCCATCGTAATGAAGATCACTTGCACCGCGGCGCCGGTCTGGTTCAGCACCGTCCCGGCGAAAACTTGCACGAGATCCGGATAGCCGATGAAAACAGCGAGCGATGAGTTCTTGACCAGGTTCAAATACTGGCTGGTCAGCAATGGAATGATGATGCGCATGGCTTGCGGCGTGACGACGAGACCGCTCGCTTGAGAAGGCGAAAGGCCAAGCGCCGCCGCCGCCTCCCGTTGTCCACGCGGCACCGCCTCAATCCCCGCGCGCACGATCTCGGCGATGAAAGCCCCCGTATAGAGGCTAAGCCCCAGAACCAAGGCGACGAATTCAGGAAGCAGTCGCGCTCCGCCGCTGAAGTTGAACCCTTTCAACTGCGGGAAGATGAAACTGATCGACTGCGCCCCGATGAAGAAAACGGCGATGGGAAAACCCGCGATCAACGCCGCAACGAGGCCGCCCCCGAATGTGTCGAACCCCCTTCCGAGGATTTTCGAGCGCAGGAAAATCACTTTCAGAGCAATCGCCGCGATGACGCCCAAAACCAGCGCTGCGCCAAGCCATGGCGCGGCGGGGCCAAGCACTGGCTGCGGCGTGAACAGACCCCGATTGTTGAGAAAAATGTCGAAAGGCAGCGCGAAAGACTCGCGCGGCCCCGGCAATGCTTTCAGTATGGCGTTGTACCAGACGAGGAGCTGCAGCAGCAGCGGCACATTGCGCAAGGCTTCGACGTAAACCATTGCGCATTTGGCGATGATCCAGTTTTTCGAAAGCCGCGCCACGCCGACGCTGAATCCGATGATCGTCGCAAGAACGACGCCGAGCGCGGCGACAAGACACGTATTCAAGAGCCCGACAACAAAGGCGCGTCCGTAGGTCGAGGCAGCACTGTAGGAAATCAAGCTCTGGTTGATGTCGAATCCGGCGGCATTGTCCAGAAAGCCGAAGTCCATCGGAATGCCGCGCGCCTGCATATTGGCCCGCACATTGACGATCGCCTCAAACAGGAGAAATCCGAGCGCGAGCACAAATATGGCTTGGTAAAGCGCGCCCCGAGCCGCGGAGTCATACCAGAACGAAAGCCCGGCGCTTCGCGGCGGAGGGCGCGCTCCGCCGCCGGCGGGCGACAAAGGGGCCGACCCTATGTGCAATGCGCTCTCACAGCTTAGCGGATCGGCGGCGCATATTGCAGTCCGCCTTTGGTCCAGAGCGCATTGATGCCGCGCTTGATCTTGAGATTGGAGCCTTCGCCGACATTGCGATCGAACACTTCGCCATAATTGCCGACGAGCTTGATGATGCGATAGGCCCAATCCACGTCGAGCCCCAGCCCTTCGCCGAAATTGCCTTCAAAGCCGAGCAGCCGTTTGATCTCGGGGCGATCGGACTTCGCCTTTTCATCGACATTCTTGGAGGCGACGCCCAGCTCCTCCGCATTGACCATCGCGAAATTCACCCATTTGACCAAATTGAACCATTGATCGTCGCCCTGCCGCACGGCAGGACCTAATGGCTCTTTGGAGATGATTTCTGGCAGGACGATGCTGTCCTCGGGATTAGCGAGCTTTTGACGCTCGACGTAGAGGCCGGAGGCGTCCGTCGTGTAGGCGTCGCAGCGGCCGCCGTCATAGGCTTTCACCGCTTCGTCCGCGCTGGCGAAATTGACCGGCTCATACTTCATATTGTTGCCGCGAAAGAAATCGGCGAGGTTCAATTCCGTCGTAGTGCCTTGCTGGACGCAAATCGAAGCGCCGGACAGCTCCAGCGCCGAGGATAGGTTCAGCTTCTTGCGCACCAAAAAACCCTGTCCATCGTAATAAGTGACGCCGATGAACAGAAAGCCCTGACCGGTCTCGCGCGATATCGTCCATGTCGTATTGCGGGCCAAGACATCGACTTCGCCCGATTGCAAGGCGGTGAACCGATCCTTGGCGCTGAGCGGAATAAATTTGACTTTGGTCGCGTCATTAAAGATGGCGGCGGCGACCGCGCGGCAGAAATCGACGTCGAAACCCGTCCAATTGCCTTTGTCGTCGGGCAACCCGAAGCCGGCGACGCCAGGACTTGAGCCGCACATCAAATAGCCGCGCTTCTTCACCTGATCGAGCGTACCGGCATCCGCGGCCGTCTGACCGAGAACCAGGATGGCGGCGAGCGCCAAAAGCTTTATCAAGACATTCATCTTGAGCATGGGGACGATTTCCGGAAAGGATCCTGCGCGAGGATGCGTGACTCTTGAGCCCAGTAGAGGCCTTTGCCGAATCCGGTCAAGAGGCGCCGCCTGCCCCGTCCGATAGCGGAAAAATGCTTTAGGCTCGCGCAGGCTTGACGTCAGGGGCATCGAAACCGCAGTTTGCGGCGCACACAAGGCAAACGGGACGAATCCATGACCGAGATGACGCCGGAAAACCGCAAAAGCCTGAAGATGCGCACCAGGCTGATTTATGCCGGCCGGCACCCGTCGCAACAGCATGGATTCGTCAATACGCCGATCTACCGCGGCTCGACGGTGCTTTTTCCGACGGTCCATGATCTCTTGACCCGCAACGCACAGTTTACCTATGGAACACAGGGCTCGCCGACGACGAAGGCGCTGACCGACGCATGGAGCGAGTTGTCCGGCGCGGCGGGAACTGTTTTGGCCCCGACGGGCCTTGCGGCGATTTCCCTCGCCCTGCTCACGGCGGTCAAGGCCAGCGATCACATCCTCGTCATCGACTCCGTCTACCGCCCATCTCGCATTTTCTGCGATACGATTTTGGCGCGAATGGGCGTCGAGACGACCTATTTTGATCCCTTGATGGGGGCCGAAATCGAACGTTTGATCCGGCCGAACACCAGCGTCATCCTGCTCGAGACGCCGGGCTCGCAAAGCTTTGAGCTGCCCGATGTCCCAGCCATCGCCGAAGTCGCGCGCGTCAAAGGCATCTGCACAATTCTCGACAATACCTGGGCGACGCCGCTTTTCTTTCCGCCCCATGCGCGCGGCGCCGATATGGCGATTGAAGCCGGGACAAAATATCTCTCCGGCCACTCCGATCTGCTGCTTGGCCTTGTCTCCGCCAATGCGCAATGGTTTCCGCGCCTCAGCGCTACCTTCGATGCTTTCTCCATGTGCCCCGGCCCGGAAGACGTTTTTTTGGCGCTGCGAGGTTTGCGCACGCTCGATCTCAGATTGCGCGAGGCGGAGCGCCAGGGGCTCGATGTCGCGCAATGGCTCGCCGGACGCGCCGAGGTCGCTGCGGTGTTGCATCCGGCCCTGCCGTCCTGTCCCGGACATGCTTTATGGAAGCGGGATTTTTTTGGATCTTCGGGTCTTTTCTCGGTCCTGCTCGGGCCGTGTTCGCCAGCAGCGCTCGCCGCCATGCTCGACGGCCTCGAGTTGTTCGGAATGGGCTATTCCTGGGGCGGATACGAGAGTCTCGTCATTCCGTTCGATTGCCGCAGCTATCGCAGCGCGACGGCTTGGAATCCGCCGGGGGCCGCCCTGCGCTTCTCCATCGGCCTTGAAGATCCAGAGGATCTAAAGGCCGATCTCGACCGCGGGTTTGAGCGGTTGCGCAAAACCGCCTGACGCAGGCGAAGCCGCAGCCGTTGCGGGTCGTCTCGCTCGCCCAAGTTGCGGCGACTTGCCCGATCCCGCCATCGTAGGCAAACTCCGCACCAAACTACCGGCATCGCCAGTGCGGGTCGGCGATCTATCTATTTGTTTTGGCGCATGATCTTATCACCAACGTCCGCAGCATTTTTAACGATGCGCTCCAATGGGGGACATCCGCCCGCATGAACACGCTACGGCTTGCTCTGCTCAGTCTCGCCACATTGGTTGCGCTTTTCCTCGGCTGGAACATTTTGCGCGGAGCGAACCGGCCGCCCGAGACAACATCCGCGGAGAGTCGCGAGAAGCGCGCTTCGCCGCAGCAAATCGCGGCGGCGCGACACTCAATCGAGGACAGAATTGCGGCGGCCCCGGAATATGCCGAGTTTTTTGCCCGTCTAAAGGGCGCATTCCCAGGCGAATACGAAGCCTTCTTGATGCGAGCCGCCGGACGCTCCGCCGCCGCCGGCGAATTTGGAAGCGCCGACGCCCTGATGATCGAGGCTGCGCGGGCGTTGCGCCTGTCGCGCGGAGTTCTAGCGGCCAAAGCCGACGGACCTGCCCTCGACCATTTCTTCGGCCTCGAGCTGGCCATGCTGCAAGCCCTCGCCAGCAAAGATCAACGGCTTTGCGTCGATTTCCTTTACGGCGGCGCCAACGGGGATTTTCTGAGGTTTTCCAGCGAACACCGCGATCTGTCCGCCGCCATGGTGACTGCGGGCCTCGACGCCATCCACGACGGACAGAGCAAAAAGGTCGAGAGGGACGCGCCAAGCGCGGCGGACTTCCAGGTCCTGGACGACGCCCTGCGCGAAAAAGGCCTCGGCTCCCCGGAGATCGAGGCGCTTCTCGACGGCAAGGCCCCCGCCCCGCCGATTGAGGATGGCCGCATGTGCCGCGCGGGCGAGGTCTATCTTGAGACTCTCGCCACCATGCCCGAGGCGGCGCGCCTGCGAATTTACGGACTCGCGCTGGAACTCATGGCGCGATCTTAATGCAACAGTCTGTAATTAATTTTGCTTTAACCATATCGGATGACCTCTTTCCTGCCTTGTCGCCAAGCTTCGCCGCATTCGCGCCGCATCACCCGGATCGGATGGCAAGCTTGACCGCTCTCTCCGAGAACGGGTCGACCAAGGGGGAAGCAGCGAAATGTCTCATGAGCTGAAGACGCGACGGAAAGAGATCGAAACGAAAGTCGAGCTCTCAGAAAAAGAGCTTTCCAAAGCGCGAACGTCAGGAGCCCTTGGCGGACATAGCCGAACGATGCTGCTCTGTCTTGAAAGAGAAATTCACGCGAGCAAAAAAGACCTAGCTTTACTCGATTCGCAGTTGGCGAAATGGCGTCAAGCCTCGCTCGACGCCCAGAAGAAATGACGCGCCGCTCCAAAACGCGAGGATGCCGTGCGCGATGAGCGACTCTTGACTGCGCGGGAGATGCCCTGAGCGCGGGCTCGCAACGGTTAGGGCCTGCCGCACGGCAGCGGCCATGACCGACCGCCCCGCCCCAAACCCCTGAAACGACCTCGCAAATACGGAGGCGCGTAGAATCACAGGCTAGAAAAGCCCGACGACTCTCCCGTCTTCATCGAGATCGATCTTATTCGCCGAGGGGACTTTGGGAAGGCCCGGCATGGTCATGACGTCGCCGCAGACAAGAACGATGAACTCCGCGCCAGCCGCAAGCCGCACTTCCCGAATATTGATCTCATGGCCAGACGGCGCACCGCGCAATTTGGCGTCGGTCGAGAAGGAATATTGCGTTTTGGCGATGCAGATCGGGAAATGGCCATAGCCATCGTCCTGCAATTTCTTGATCTGGTTGCGGACCTTGCCGTCTGCGGTAACCCTGGCCGCCCCATAAAGCTTGGTGGCGACTGCGGTCGCCTTGTCCCAGAGCGTGGCGGATTCTTCATAAACGTAATGAAAGTCGCTTGGCGTCTTGTCGATAAGATCGACGACGGTGCGCGCCAATTCCTCGGCCCCCTTGCCGCCTTGCGCCCAATGGCGGCAGACCACAATCGGCGCGCCGAGATCAGCCACGCTTTTCTTGAGAAGTTCGACTTCGGCGTCGGTATCCGCCGTGAAATGGTTGATTGCGACGACGCAAGGCAATCCATAATGATTGCGGATATTATTGACGTGCCGCTCGAGATTGGCGAGCCCTTTGCGCAACGCCTCCAGGTTTTCCTGGTTCAGTTCCTTGAGTTCGACGCCGCCATGATATTTGAGGGCGCGGATCGTCGCCACGATGACCGCAGCCTGCGGACGCAAGCCAGACTTGCGGCATTTGATGTCGACAAACTTCTCAGCTCCGAGATCGGCGCCAAAGCCCGCTTCAGTCACCACATAGTCGGATAGCTTCAGCGCCGTCTTGGTGGCGAGCACCGAGTTGCAGCCATGCGCGATATTGGCGAACGGGCCGCCATGAATAAAGGCCGGGTTGTTCTCCAAGGTCTGCACGAGGTTCGGCTTCAAAGCGTTCTTCAGCAACACGGCCATAGCGCCGTGAGCATGAAGGTCCCTGGCATGAACCGGTTTCTGATCGATTGTATAACCGACCACGATGGCCCCAAGACGCTGCTTTAAATCCGCGATCGACGTGGCGAGACAGAAAATCGCCATCACCTCCGAGGCGACGACGATATCAAATCCGTCTTGGCGCGGAAAACCGTTGGCGGTTCCGCCCAAAGCGATCGTGATGTCGCGCAACGCGCGGTCGTTCATGTCGATCACCCGTTTCCAGGTGATGCGCCGCACGTCGATCTTGAGCTCGTTGCCGTGATGAATATGGTTGTCGATCATCGCCGCCAGCAAATTCGTGGCGAGGCCAATCGCATTAAAATCCCCGGTGAAATGGAGGTTGATGTCCTCCATCGGAACGACTTGCGAATGTCCGCCGCCGGCGGCTCCGCCCTTCATGCCGAACACCGGCCCGAGCGAAGGTTCGCGCAGACAGATGGAGGCCTTTTTGCCGATCAGATTGAGCGCATCGCCAAGGCCCACCGTCGTCGTGGTCTTGCCTTCGCCCGCGGGAGTCGGGCTGATTGCGGTGACGAGGATCAGCTTGCCATCCGGGCGATCCGTCAGACTATCAATATAATCGAGATCTATCTTGGCCTTGTAGTGGCCATAAGGCTCAAGGTGCTCATCATCGATTCCAAGCTTTTCCTTCGCTAGCAGACTGATCCGCCGCATCTTGGCGCGCTGGGCAATTTCAATGTCCGTGGACATGGCGACTCCTCATTGAAGCATTGGCGCTCAGGCTTCGACCACATTTTGCGGTTTGCCGGCGGCGAACGCCTCCACATTATCGATCAGTTGGTCAGCGAGGATCTGCATCGCTTCCCGGCTCGCCCATGCGACGTGAGGCGTGATGATGAGATTGGGCAAGCGCAGATCCAACAGAATATTTCCCTGCTTCGGAGGCTCGACGGTGAGCACGTCAAAGCCCGCTCCGCCGATCACGCCTTTTGTCAACGCCTCGGCCAAAGCCGCCTCATCGACCAGGCCGCCGCGGCCGGTATTGATCAGCAATGCGTCGCGCTTCATCATTTGCAGTTGGCGCGCGCCGATCATGTTTTTCGTTTCGGGAGTCAGCGGGGCGTGCAGCGTGATGATATCGCTTTCGCGCAGCAGGGTTTCGAGATCGACGAGGCCCGGCTGGGGAAAAACGTCATAGGCGAGCACCTTCATTCCGAAGGCTTCGGCGATGCGGCCGACGACCTTGCCGAGAGCCCCATAGCCGACGATGCCGATGGTGGATCCGCGCATGTCGCGGATAGGATGATCAAAAAAACAGAACTGGTCGCTCTCCTGCCAACGGCCGGCTCGGACATCCTCAACATAGGCGACGATGTTTCGGCGCAGCGCAAAGGCTAGCGCAAAGACGTGTTCGGGGACGGTATTGAACGCATAGTTGCGAATGTTTGAAACGGTGACGCCATGCGCTTTCGCATAGGCTTTGTCGACAACGTCGGTGCCAGTCGCCGCCACCGCAATCAATTTGAGATTAGGAAGTTGGGCAAGCGTCGCTTCGCGCAGCGGCACTTTGTTGATGATGGCGATCGTCGCGTCGCGTAGGCGATCGACGATCTCACCCGGCGCCGTGACTGCATATTCCTTGTAGCTGTGCGGAAAGTTGGGCGTCCGCAGATTGGCTTCAAGGGTTGAACGATCGAGAAAGACAATCGAATGTTGCACGGCGCTCTCTTAAGAATGTTGTCGGGGATGCCCTGAGCAATGTAGCTCGATGTGGAGCCGCGAACCCGGCTTGCGGCGAGGTCGATGCTTTCTTGACGCAACCGCGAAGAAAGTCGAGCGGCCAAGCTAGCCATGACGGTTGGCCGCACCGCCATTTGGACCCGAGATGCGCCGAGGCTTTCGCGCGGCGCATCCCTTGATCTTCGCTGAACGACTGAGCGCGGCGGCTAATCGTTCAGCGTCTTTACAAACTATACGGCGACGCGATGCTGCTCCGCCGGCTTCTGGGCTTTAGCCGCAGTCGCCGCGCGGTAATGCGCCTGTGCCGCGCCGACGCCGCTGCCGAGTTGGACAGGGATGCCGACATCGGCCATCGCCATCTCCGCGCCAGCGACCGCGCCGAGCACCATCAGCTCATTGAGATCGCCAAGATGACCGATGCGGAACACCTTGCCGGCGACCTGCGATAGGCCAGCGCCGAGCGACATATTGTAACGGTGATAAGCCGTGCTGATGACTTCAGCAGCGTTGACCCCGGTCGGGACGACGATCGCCGTAACCGTATCGGAATCCCATTTCGCTTCCTTGGCGCAGGGATGCAGTCCCCATGCCTTGACGGCGGCGCGGACGCCCCCGGCCAGATGGTGGTGGCGCACGAACACCTTCTCAAGCGTTTCCTCGAACAGCATGTTGAGAGATTCGCGCAGGCCGTAAAGCATCGGCAACGCGGGCGTATAAGGGAAATATCCCGTCGCGTTCGCCTTGATCATGTCGTCGAAGTCGAAAAACACCCGGCGCAGCGTGGCCTTCTTAGAAGCGGCGACGGCCTTCGGGCTGGCGGAGAGAATGCCAAGACCAGCGGGCAGCATCAGCCCCTTCTGCGAGCCGGTGATGGCGAGATCGACGCGCCACTCATCCTGACGGAAATCCAAGCTGGCGAGTGAGCTGACGGCGTCAACATAGAGAAGAGCGGGATGACCGGCCGCGTCTATCGCCTTGCGGATCGCGGCGATGTCGCTCGTGACGCCAGTCGCGGTCTCATTGTGAACCGCAGCTACGGCCTTGATTTGGTGGGACTTGTCGGCGCGCAAGATCTCTTCGATCTTTTCCGGCTTCACTCCGGTGCCCCACTCCTCCTCGAAAACCTGCACGTCGAGGCCAAGACGCTGCGCCATGTCGATCCACAAATGGCTGAACTGGCCAAAACGCGACATCAGAATTTTGTCGCCGGGCGACAAAGTATTGGTGAATGAAGACTCCCAGGCGCCAGTGCCGGACGCCGGGAAAATGAAAACCTGTCCGTCCGTGGTCTTGAAGATTTTCTTCAGATTCTGGAACAGAGGCAGGGTGAGTTCGGGGAATTTGGGAGACCGGTGGTCCTCCATCGGCACGACCATGGCGCGCAGAACCCGATCCGGAACGTTCGTCGGTCCCGGGACAAAAAGAAAGTGGCGGCCCGCCATTATGCATCCTCCTCTTACTGCTATTAAGGTAATTATCCACGAAAATGCTGACCATCACAAGTCAGCGGCTAGAATTGCAACTATCTCGCGATAGGTTGAGCAGCTTTAGCTTTTCTTCTATTTCTCGCCCGCACGCTGCGGCCTGAGCTTGCAGTTCGTATAAACGACCTCAGCGAATAACAAGAATGGCGCGAAAATCATTGACGTTCGTGCGCGTCGGCCCCGTTACCACAAGATCGCCAAGCGCCGCGAAGAATGAATAGCCATCATTGTTGGCGAGCAAGGTCTTTCCCGCGAGGCCTATTGCCGCGGCGCGCGCCAGACTGTCCGGCGACAGAACCGCGCCGGCGTTGTCCTCCGTGCCGTCGATTCCATCGGTATCGCCGGCGAGCGCATGAATTCCAGGATGTCCATCCAAAGAGACGCCGAGGGCCAGTAGGAACTCGGCGTTGCGGCCGCCGCGACCTGACCCGCGCACGGTGACGGTTGTTTCGCCGCCCGAGATCAGGACGCATGGCGCGGCAATGGGCTGACCGAAACGATGCGCTTGCTTCGCGATCGCCGCATGAACGAGCGCAACGTCGCGGGCCTCGCCCTCAATATCGCTGGCGAGAATAAGCGGCGCCGCGCCGGCGCTCCGCGCAACCGCGGCTGCGGCTTCGAGCGACATTTGCGGCGTCGAAATAATGATGTTCTCGACCCCTGCGAGCCGCGGATCCCCCGGCTTCAGCGTTTCGGATTTCGAGGACTTGAGATGCGCGCGCACGCTATCCGGCGCAGCGATGGCGTATTTGTCAAGGATCGCCAGCGCCTCGGCCGAGGTTGTCGGGTCGGCGACCGTAGGGCCGGACGCTATGACGCAGGGATCATCGCCCGGCACGTCCGAGATCAGCAGCGCGACGACCCGAGCCGGCGCCGCGGCCGCGGCCAGCCTGCCGCCTTTGATCGCCGAGAGATGTTTGCGGACGCAGTTCATCTCGGAAATGGTCGCACCGCTCTTCAGCAGCGCTTTGTTGATGCCTTGCTTGTCGGCAAGGGTCACGCCCTCGGCCGGCATGGCGAGCAACGCCGAGCCGCCGCCGGAAATAAGGCAGAGCACGAGATCGTCTTTGGTCAGGCCCTGCACGCGAGAAAGAATGCGCTCCGCCGCCTCCCGCCCTGCGGCGTCCGGGACTGGATGGCCAGCCTCGATCACCCCAATGTGGCGGCAAGGGACGCCGTGACCGTAGCGCGTCACGACCAAGCCTTCCAGCGGTCCCGTCCAATGATCTTCGACCGCCTTGGCCATGGCCCCAGCGGCCTTGCCCGCCCCAACGACGATCGTGCGGCCGACCGGAGGTCGGGGCAGATGCGCCGCCAGGCATTTCCCTGGGGAGGCCGCGTCCACGGCAGCCCCGAACATGTCGAGAAGAAGTTTGCGAGGATTGAAGGTCATGGATTGAGAGTCATGGCGATTGGAGCATGCCCAGAGTCATTGTGGCGCTCTTATCGACGCTTTTTTTATTAGCCGCAACCCGTCTGCGCGCCGGGCCACGCCAAATTTAAATTGGCGAAGGCCAAAAAAAATGAAGGGCGCTCCGCAATATTCTCGCGATATAACGCAGAAAGCAGCAATGGCGGCAGCGTCAATTGTGTTGCGGGTTCGGATAGTCAAGGACCGGAAGGACTGCTAAAGTCTCATGTTGATTGATGATTTCATCGCGGCGTGACGACGATGCGGGACGGCGGGGGTCTGGCTGAACGAGCGACGTAAAGCATTCAACGGGTAAGTCCGCATTAAGCGGAGCGACCTGCCAAAACATAGGAGGGGAAGCTGGATATTCACGAGTATCAAGCCAAGGAGATATTGGCTAATTTCGGAGTGGCGACTCCTCGCGGCGCAGTCGCCTATAGCCCCGATCAGGCTGTTTATTGCGCGACCGAACTCGGCGGCTGGCACTGGGCGGTAAAGGCGCAAATCCATTCGGGCGGCCGCGGCAAAGCCGGCGGCGTCAAGCTCTGCAAAACCTACAATGAAGTGCGCTCGGCGGCTGCCGACATGCTCGGAAGAACGCTCGTCACCAATCAGACCGGCCCCGAAGGCAAAGTCGTCCAGCGCGTCTACATCGAGGTCGCCGAGCCTTTCGAGCGAGAAATCTATTTGGGTTTCGTGCTCGACCGCAAGGTCGAACGCGTGCGGATCATCGCTTCGCGCTTCGGCGGCATGGAGATCGAGGAGATCGCCAAAGAACATCCCGAGGAGATTCTGCAGGTCGTCGTCGAGCCGGCGGTTGGTTTGCAGCCCTTCGAAGCGCGCGAACTCGCCTTTGGCCTCGGACTCAATCTGAAACAAGTCAGCCGCGCCGTCGCCAGCATGCTCGGTTGCTATCGCGCCTTTCGCGATCTAGACGCCACCATGGTGGAGATAAATCCTCTGGTTTTGACGAAGGACGATCGCGTCCTTGCGCTCGACGCCAAAATGTCGTTCGACGATAATGCGCTGTTTCGCCGCAGCAATATCTCCGACATGCGCGACCATTCGCAAGAGGATCCGCGCGAGGTTCTCGCCGCCGAGCACAACCTCAATTATGTCGGCCTCGACGGCAACATCGGCTGCATCGTCAATGGCGCGGGCCTCGCCATGGCGACCATGGACATGATCAAATATGCTGGCGGCAGCCCCGCCAACTTCCTCGACGTCGGCGGCGGCGCATCGCCCGAACGCGTCGCCGCAGCGTTCCGGCTCGTCTTATCCGATCGCAACGTCAAAGCGATTCTGGTCAATGTTTTCGCCGGCATCAATCGCTGCGATTGGGTCGCCGAAGGCGTCGTTCAGGCCTGCCGGACGCAAAACGTCGATGTCCCGTTGATCGTCCGTCTCGCCGGAACGAATTTCCAGGCCGGTCGGGATATCATCGTAAACAGCGGCTTGCCGATCATCTCCGCCGACACGCTTGCCGACGCAGCCAGTGCGGCGGTCGCCGCGGCGACTGACGCGCCGGTCCGCGCGAGAGCTTGAGCTGAACTGGGATCAAGGAGCGTTTTCCGCCGCGAGCCCAGGCTTCAGGCTCGCCGGAAAAGGCTCAGGAGAGCTAGAGACATGAGCATTCTGATTGATGAAAAAAGCCGAGTTCTGATTCAGGGATTCACTGGCGACAAAGGCACTTTCCACGCCAAGGAAATGATCGAGTGCGGCACCAATGTCGTGGGCGGCGTGACCCCCGGCAAAGGCGGCTCGACCCATCTTGGCCTGCCCGTCTTCAATACGGTGAAGGACGCGGTGCGGGCGACCAACGCCAATTGCAGCATTACCTTTGTGGCGCCGGCCTTTTGCGCCGATGCGATCATGGAGGCGGCCGACGCCGGCATTTGCCTCGTTTGTTCGATCACTGACGGCATCCCGGCTCAAGACATGATGCGCGTGAAGCGCTATTTGCTGCGCTATCAGCGCGGGCGCCGCACTTTGCTGGTCGGACCGAATTGCGCTGGCATCATCAGCCCCGGCAAAGCCATGCTCGGGATCATGCCAAGTAACATTTATATGAAAGGCTCCGTCGGCATCGTCTCGCGCTCCGGCACGCTCGGCTATGAGGCTGCAGCGCAAATGAAAAGCCTCGGCATTGGCGTCTCGACCAGCGTCGGCATCGGCGGCGATCCAATCAACGGCAGCTCATTCCTCGATCATCTGGTGCTGTTCGAGCAAGATCCCGAGACGCAGGCCGTGATGATGATCGGCGAAATCGGCGGCCCGCAGGAAGCCGAAGCTGCAGCCTGGATCAAAGCCAACATGACGAAACCGGTGGTCGGTTATGTGGCCGGCCTGACCGCGCCGAAAGGCCGGCGGATGGGCCATGCCGGAGCGATCATTTCTGCATCCGGCGACAGCGCCGCCGAAAAAGCGGAGATCATGAAATCCTACGGCCTGACCGTTGCGCCAAGCCCAAGCGAACTCGGCGCGACCATGGCTAAAGTGTTGGCGGAGGCGGCGGCCCCGGCGAGAGCTTCGGTGGCGGCTCTATAAATCGGTCGAACGCCAGACTTATTTCGGCGCTCGCCGAATTGGTCTGGCTTTCTCCAATGTCTGACCAATCCTCGCGCGAGCTTGGTCTCCAAGCCTTGGCTCCGGCCGCACCGGAGCATTTCAAATTACGTAAACTTGAGAATGCTCAGCCTTTTGTATTCTGGTTGAAGTCGATCTGGATTGCGCGGTTCGCGATAGATTTGCGCAGTCAACTCCGGCGGATGGACCCAATATCCGCGGCCAACCACAAAGTTAAGGATGGAACGCCCGATATGATGAACGCAAATGCGTGCTGGCCGCCCCTGTGGAGCTCCGTCCATGAGTGAGCGCCGCGCCGATCCGCTCGACCATCCGATCATCGGCTCCGTCGCCCCCGCCGAACTCGCTTTCAGCGGCGAAAGCGTCGCGACTATTTTCTTCCAATTGCTCCTCGACGTCGTCAAGCGCCACCATCCAGAGATCGCCTTGGTTCTTGCCGGCGACTCCAAGGTCGAGGATTTGCCGCCCGAAGTTCTTTCCCGCGTCTTCCAAGCCCATGGCATCTGGTTTCAGCTGCTGGCGATCGTCGAACAGGACGCGGCGATGGGCGAACGCCGCCGCATCGAGCGCGAGCGCGGCGATGAAGCCGTGCAAGGCACCTTCGCCAACGTCATGACCAAGGCGGCCCAGCTCGGCATCGACGCGCAAGATCTTCGCGAACGCCTCAGCGCCATGCGGGTGCGTCCGGTCATTACGGCGCATCCGACCGAAGCCAAGCGGGTCACCGTTCTGGAGAAGCACCGCCGAATCTATCGATTGCTGGTTGAGCTAGAGCAACCGCGTTGGACGGAGCGCGAGCGCAGCGGCCTGATCGATCAGCTGCGCGATGAAATCGAGCTGCTATGGATGACGGGCGAGTTGCGTCTGGAAAAGCCTTCGGTGGATCAGGAAGTCGCCTGGGGGCTTCATTTTTTCCACGAAACCCTATTCGATGGCGTGCCCGAACTGTTGAAGAAGCTCGATCGCGCCCTGAACCTTGCTTATTCGGGCGAGCGCTTCGCGCTATCGCAATTCTTTCAGTTTGGCTCCTGGATCGGCGGCGACCGCGACGGCAACCCTTTTGTCACCAACGACGTCACGCGTCGCGCGCTACGCGAGAATGCTCTCGCCAGCTTGTGTTATTACGAACAGCGCCTCGCCGTTCTGATCAAGAGCCTGTCGATATCCGAGCGAGCCCTTCCGCTGCCCCCCGCGTTCCGGGAGGCGCTGAGCCGCGCCTTGGCCGAGAGCGGCGACGGCCCGAACATCGCGCAACGAAATCCCGGCGAACCTTATCGCCAGTTTTTGATCTGCGCGCTCCGCAAGCTCAAGGCGACCATTGCTCGTCAGGAAAACGTTCGGACATCAGGCTCTTATTACGCCAGCGCTGACGAATTGATCGCCGATCTCGCAGTGGCGGAAGAGGCTTTGTCGGAAAGCGGCAGCGCCGGCCTCGCCAATGATCTGGTGCGGCCGCTGCGCTGGGCGGTCGAAGTTTTTCGCTTTCGCACCGTCAGGTTGGATCTTCGCGAAAATACGACGCGTCTGACCCAAACGCTGCAGGCGCTGTGGCGTTCTGTGATGGGCCCTGATCACGGCGAACCGCCCGCTCACGATTCCGAGCAATGGAAAGCCTGGCTGCTCGCCGAACTTGCCCGTCCGCGTCTTGGGCCTCCGATCGTCCGCGCGCTGCCGCCGGAAGCGGCGGAGACGCTCGGAATGTTCAAGTTAGCACGCGATCAGAATGAGGAATTCGACCGCGAAGCCTTTGGCGGCTTTGTTCTCAGCATGAGCCGGTCGGTCGCCGATATTCTCGGCGCATATGTTCTCGCCAAAGAAGTAGGACTTTATCACGACGCGGCTAGCATCGAGGCTTGCACGCTGCCGATCATACCTTTGTTTGAAACGATCACCGATCTTCGCGCCGCCCCGGCGATCATGCGCGAATTGTTGTCGCTGCCGCTGGCGCGACGCAGCGCCCGCATTCAGGGCGGCACGCAAGAAGTGATGATCGGCTATTCCGACTCGAACAAGGATGGCGGCTTTCTTTCTTCGAATTGGGAGCTTGCGAAAGCGCAAAACAAGTTGACCAAAATCGGCCATGAAACCGGCATTCCGATCGCCTTTTTCCACGGACGCGGCGGATCGGTCAGTCGAGGCGGCGCGCCCACCGCCCAGGCAATCGCCGCCCAGCCCGCCGGCTCGATCAGCGGCCGCTTGCGCGTCACCGAACAAGGCGAAGTGGTCTCGTTCAAATACGCCAATCGCGGCACCGCCGCCTATCAGATGGAAGTTTTGGGAGCTAGCGTCTTCGAGCACGCCCTAATCTCCGAACATAAAGCGCCGGCGCTGCGAGCCGAATTCGAAGAGGCGATGGAAGCGCTTTCGGGCGCCTCGCATGCGGCGTACGCCGGGCTCATCGGCCACCCGGACCTTCTGACTTATTTTCAATCGGCGAGTCCGCTCGATGAGATTTCGATGCTCAATATTGGATCGCGCCCGGCGCGCCGCTTTGGCGCGCGCTCGCTGAGCGATTTGCGGGCGATCCCCTGGGTGTTCGCCTGGGCGCAGAACCGGCATGTGATCACGGGTTGGTACGGCGTCGGCAGCGGCATCGCGAGTTTTCTCGACGTGCGCAAAGAGCGCGGGCTCGCCCTGCTCCACCGCATGTTTGAGGAATCGGAGTTGTTTCGCATGATCATCGGCGAGGTCGAAAAAACCTTGTGCCTGGTCGATCTCGATATCGCCGGCGAATATGCGAGCCTCGTTTATGACGATGACGTGCGCGAGGCCATCTTCGGATTGATCGCGACCGAACTTGCGCTCACGCGCAAAATGGTATTGCGGATTACTCAGGAAGAAGAGATCGCGCAACGGTTTCCTGGCTATCGCGGCCGCCTTGCGCATCGCCTGCCGACAATCAACAAGGTCAATCGCGAACAGGTCAAGCTCCTGCAAGGTTTTCGCGCCAGCGCGACCGAACTGAGCAAGGAAGCTTACAGGTCCAACCTGCTGCTTTCGATCAACTGCATCTCCAGCGGCCTCGGCGCCACCGGCTGAGCCAAAAAGACATATTCAAGGAAAGAGGGAATAGACGCCATGAGCTTCACGATCATCGAGCAGGCGACGCCGCGCCTCCATCGTTCCGAACTCGCAGTGCCCGGCTCCAGTCCGGGGCTATTCGAGAAGGCGGCGAATTCGGCCGCCGACATTATCTTTCTCGACGTCGAGGATGCCGTCGCCCCTGACGACAAGGAGCAGGCCCGCAAGAACATCATTGCCGGGCTGAATGAGATCGATTGGGGAGCGAAGACCATGATGGTCCGCATCAATGGTCTCGACACGCACTACATGTATCGCGATGTCGTCGACATCGTGGAGGCTTGCCCGCGTCTCGATATGATCCTGATCCCCAAGGCCGGGGTGCCGGCTGATGTTTATGCCGTCGACATGCTGGTGACGCAGATCGAAGCGGCAAAGAAACGCGAGAAGCGCATCGGCTTCGAGGTTCTGATAGAAACCGCGCTCGGCATGGCCAATGTCGAGGCGATCGCGCAATCCAGCCGCCGGCTTGAAGCCATGTCCTTCGGCGTCGCCGATTACGCAGCCTCGACGCGCGCGCGCACGACGGTCATCGGCGGCGTCAACGCAGATTATGGCGTGTTGACCGATAAGGACAAACAAGGCGAACGCCAATATTATTGGGCCGACCCGTGGCACGCGGCGCAGACCCGCATGATGGTCGCCTGTCGCGCCTATGGCCTACGCCCCATTGACGGGCCTTTTGGGGATTTCTCCGATCCAGACGCTTTCATCGCGGCGGCCAATCGCGTTGCGGTGCTTGGCTATGAGGGAAAATGGGCGATCCACCCGTCGCAAATCGAGCTCGCCAATAAAGTCTTCACGCCATCGGAGGCCGAAGTGACCAAGGCGCGTCGGATCATGGCGGCGATGGCCGATGCGGCGAAAGCCGGCAAAGGCGCCGTGTCGCTCGATGGCCGTCTCATCGACATCGCCAGCATTCGCATGGCCGAGGCGCTTCTGGCGAAAGCAGCGTCGATCGGCATCGCGGCCTGACCTCGCGCGCTCCAAACCAGCCCATGAGCGGCATGATCGATTGAACTTAAATCGATCATGCTCAATTGCTTATTGTTCCGCGCATTATCGCGACCAGCGACCTCTCTGAGGCGTCATCCCGGTGAAGATATTTTACGTCACGCTCAATACTGTGGATGAGGCGAGGAAAATCGCCCGGACTTTGCTCGAGCGGCGATTGGCTTTGTGCTGCAACTGGTTTCCAATTAGCTGCGCCTATCGGTGGGAAGGCGATATCGTCGAAGAGCCTGAAATTGTCCTCATCGTCAAAACCCAAGCAGGCTACCGGACGGCCGTCGAGCGCGTCATCGAGAGCATCGTGAGCTACGCCAATTGCATCGCCGAAATCGCGCCCGAATCGGTCAACCATAAGTTTATCGATTGGCTGAACGCCGAGGTTCCAGTCACCCCGCCGGGCTAGCGGTTCTCGGCGCTTTGGAACTCCTATCGCCGTAGACCGCGTCAACCGTCTTCATGCGCCGAGCATGACATCCGTCCAATCAGCAACGCCTGTGGTCAGGAAGTTGAGGATCGCCCGGGCGGCCTGGGGACCTTGAGCCCGCCAGCCGGGATGCTGATGGTTGACCGTCAAATCCGGGAAAAAGAGATCTCCGAGGGGTCCATCGCTTTGGGCCTGATTTTGCACGTAACGGCGAGCGCCCGGGACCGATATTCCATGCGCGAGGGCGAGATGGCCGCCAATGCAGCAAATCGAACCGCAATCGGAAGCGGCCCGGGTCATATCCAACGTCAGAGTTTCGTTCATGAGCTTCAACGAAAGCGCGACCAGTCCCTCCCGCTCCCACTCTTCGATGCCGAGAGCTTTAGCTGGCAGATAAGGTTCATGATGCTTCATGACCGCGCCTCCTGCGTTGACTTTCTCCCTAAGCGGACCTCAGCCTATGCCTTGGAGCGCCAGCCCACGACCCGCGCCTCGATCACAGCTCCGGTTGCGGAATTGCACCAGGCCCCCTCGAGACGGCAGCACGGAAACGGGATGACATAAGTCCCGACATGGTCCACGCACAAAATCTCAACCGGCGCACCGTCTGCGGGGAGTTCATCGCGGCCAAACTCAGCCAGCCTATCGTTGAAAGTGGTCATTGTTCAAATTCCCGCTAAAGGACCGCCCGCGCAACTCCGACCTGCGCGGCGACGAGCGTGAATCCGTATCTGTTGAGCCGCGACGCTACGCTTGGGAGGGCCATGGCTCGCTCACTATAACTTCCCGCGATATCCGCCCTGGCAGGATATGTCAAAACCTTATGCCGGTAAACTTTCCAAGAGCTGACGATTTTCGAGAGATGGCGGAAGCCGCCCGCCGAGTCAGGCTTGCGACAGTCTCGTGCGGGATAACTGAGGCTGAGCCGACAACCGCAGGACTTGCGTTAAAGCTTGGCGTTCTGTTTGGATATGCAGCGCCAATCGGCTGCAATGCTCTGAAGGATATAGCTATGAAAGCGCTTTGCGCCAAACTGCTGACCGTATCTCTGTTCATAGCCGCCGCCTCCGCCGCCGCGCGCGGCGAAGATGCGCCGCCAAGCGTCGCTCTGACGGGTCTTGATGGCCAGCAAGCGACCATCACCCTCGCCGAACTGGATGCGCTGCCTCGTGTGACCTTGAATGTCGAACAGCATGGCGCTGTCCATAGTTTCGAGGGCGCGCTTCTCGGCGATGTTCTAAAAAAAGTCGGCGCTCCAAGCGGCAAGGCAATCCATGGAGCGGAACTTGCCGACGTTGTGATCGTGCAGGCGCGCGACGGTTACACGGTCGCCCTCGATCTGGCCGAGACCGACGCCGTCATAAGGCCGGAGCGGGTTATCCTCGCAGATCGCGAGGATGGGTCCGCCCTAAGCCCTGAGAGCGGCCCTTTTCAGCTCGTCGTCGAGGGCGATCTGCGCCCTGCCCGCTCTGCTCGCATGGTTTCCACGATCACGCTAAAGCGCATGCGCTGAACTTCCGCAAGCAGCGCTGCGAGCAGCGACGAATCTATCAATTCTTCTCGAGCAATGCTGCGTGGCGGTTGGCAATTCGCGCCATGAGAAATCTTGAAACAAGTTCCGCACTATTCGGATCGGAATTGCGACTCCGGCAAGACCAGCAAACCGGGTGGGCCAATTTAAGAACAGTAAATGTGAATCTTCGAGCCAGCATCAATGGCAAGCAAAGAAACAGCAGTTCGCGCTGTTAGATGCAGCTACGCGATTATCGATCCTGCGATGGCCGTCACAAAATGCATGAAACCTTGTACATGCTCGCCAGCAAAGCCGAACAACCGCTTCTTGCCGCGATGCTCACGCGCCACAATCCTCAACTGACCGTATTTCCCGCACTGACGGTGGCCGACCTTCCCGCTCCGGAATCGGGCCAGTTGGAAGATGCCCGTTTGGTGGCGTTTCTTTTCCCCGAAATCGTGCCAGCGGCAGTGCTTGAGGCGATTGGCTGCGGTGCCTACAACGTCCACCCCGGCACTCCTGATTACCCTGGCTGGGGCGCCGACTTTCTTCGCTTGGCGCGACCAAGCGACCATGTTCGGCTCCACGCTGCATGTCATGGCTGAGACGGTCGACAGCGGCCCTATTGTTGATACCGGGCTGTTCGAGGTTCCCTCCGACATTGGCTTCCTCGCCTTCGAAGCATTGACCTACGGCGCTTCCGCTCGCCTGTTTTCGAGGGCGGCGAAGGCTCTCGCGACTGAATTCAAGGCGCTGCAAACGGTTCGAACCCCGTGGACCGGTAAACGGCGCACCAAGCGGCAATATATGGCTATCTGCGACATTCCGGCCGATGTTCCAGCCGGATGCTGAATCACCGGCCGAGAGAATTGGGTGACGCAAATGAAAGCCAGACTCTCGGAGAACCTTATTCCGCTCTGCGCGTTCACCACAGGCGATTGCACCATTTAACGGTGCTTCATCGCTTAATTAAGGTCTCAAAGACGACCTGATTCGACTGCCGACAGAATGCTAAACGGAGATAACGACATGGCTAAGGTTGCCTATCAGGTAGTCAAACATGATGGAGGATGGGCTTATACGTTCGACGGCGTGTTCTCGGAGACTTTTGCGAGCCATGAAGCCGCGACAGCCGCTGCCGAGCGAGTGGCGGCAGAGCAGCGTGCGCCTGGCGAGACCGAAGAAATTCAATACGAAGACAAGAACGGAAAATGGCGATCCGAGCACGCGCCTGGCAATGATCGGCCTTCTACCGAGGTCGTCAAGTAGTCTTGCTTCCAGGAAGAACTCTCAGACTAGGTCTTGTTGACAAATGCGCGGGTCGATAGGCGGATCGCGGCGATGTGGACGAAAGCGAGATAGCTGGCTGCGGTTTTGTCGTATCTGGTCGCCAGCCTTCGTGCGTTCTTGAGCTTGTTGAAGCAGCGTTCGATGCGGTTGCGCAGGGCGTAGATGTGGCCATCGACCGGGATCTGGACCTTGCGGTTTCTGCGTGACGGAATGACCGCCGCCGCACCCTTTTCCTCCAATGTTTTGCGAATATGATCAGAATCATAGCCGCGATCGGCAAGCATGACTTTGGGCTCCGGGCCGTCCGCTTCCATCAATGGATCAAAGCCCGAATAATCAGAGACTTCGCCTGCGGTAATATCGGCGGCTATCGGCAATCCTTCGCCGTTCGTGCGGAGGTGAATTTTTGTCGTGAAGCCACCTCTTGAGCGTCAAGACCCTGACGCGGAGTCCCCCTTTAGCGCCGGCTGCGCAGTGATGCGCCCGGACAACGGTCGAGTCGATCATCTGAACGCTCTCGCCGACGCCCTCGGTCTCGTTCAGGGCGTCTAGAAAGAGTTCCCATAATCCGGCGAGCGTCCAGCGCCGGAACTGCCGGTAGACCGACGACCACTTGCCGAAATGTTCATGCAGATCCCGCCACTGCGCCCCGGTGCGGGCGATCCAGAAAATTCCATCGAGAACAAGGCGGTGGTCCTTCGGCCGTCGCCCGCTATGTGCACCGCGAACCGTCACGAAGGGCTCAAAACAGGCCCATTCCTCATCGCTCATCAATCCCCGAATCAAGCCCGCCTCCTTGCGAAAGCGACCTTGAATCAGATCCTTGCCACGATGGGAATCCTATCCGTCAACAGGTCCTAGCAAAAATGGCGATACATGCCCCGTTGAGGTAGCGCTTTCGCCAGCCGAGCTGGCGCAGTCTCTGGCTTTGTGGGTACGGGCGGGTTGAGCTTGTGTTCATCACGCCATGCCTGAAGCGGCAGCGGGCCAGCCCCACAAGGTCGTCGGTAAGATTCGACCGATCCAACCGAGTTCGCGCGTCATCCTCCTAACGTGATGCGGTTTTTCCCTGGACCCTTGATTTTTAAGCGGCGTCGCTTGGCGAAACCGTGTCTCCGCGTGACGAAGACCGCCAATTTAAGGGACCTTTCTCACCCTGCGTTTTCGCCTGCCGATGCTGACTCTTTCGCCGTCTTTCCATCGCGCGCGCTGATCGCCGAATCGTCTGCTCTCTCGGCGAATCAGCGAATGTCTGCAGCCGTCGTCGATCGCCCCCGACGAGGTAACCGCTTGCCGAAGCCCGATGCGAAGGTAGGATGGCGATGCTGGCTGTCGAGCAACATCGGCCCTTCATTTTCCGCGTCGCCGATCGTTTCGCCGCGTTCAACAGCGGCGACAGGGTTGACGGCCGCCTCGCCGCCGAGGAATCGATGGAGGATCCACAAACACATGCGACTGTAGGACGATATCCGATGAAATATGTGTACCCTGTCTCGCTTCTCGCGCTTGTCCGCGCCATCGCCGCTGGCGAGACCACGGCTGAGCGGGAATTCGCCGCCTTCTCTGCTCGCGCACAAGAGGTCGAACCGGCAATCGGCGCCTTCGCGGCGGCGAACTGGGAGAATGCGGCTGCTGCGATCCCGGCGATGCGCGGACGCGCGCTGCGCGGACTTCCGGTCGGGGTAAAGGATAACTACGACACAGCCTTCCTGCCAACCCGTCACGGCTCATCGATCTACGCCGACCACCGTCCGGCAACCGATGCGGCGACGGTGACACGGCTCACAGAGGCGGGAGCGATATTGCCGGTGAAGACGACAACCACCGAATTTGCTTTCCTGGAACCTACCGCGACGCGCAACCCCTGGTCGCTGAATCGCAGCCCCGGCGGATCTTCCGCAGGCTCTGCGGCGGCGATCGCGGCGGGCATGCTGCCGGCGGCGATCGGCAGCCAAACGGCCGGATCGATCATTCGCCCGGCATCATTCTGCGGCGTCACCGGATTCAAACCCTCTTTCGGCATGTTGCCGACGCAGGGCCTGAAGCACTTCGCGCCAAGCCTCGATACCGTCGGCCTGTTCACTGCGGGCGTCGATGATATGCGCCTGCTGTTTTCCGCCCTGCGCGGAGTGGAAGCCCGGTTCGAGCGGCCCGATGCCGCAGACTTGCGCATCGCCGTCTTATCGACGCCGTGGGATGATACGGCTGAGCCCGCCGCGCGCGCGGCCCTCGAGGAGGCGGCAAGGAGGCTCGATCGCGCTGGAGCGACGCTCTTGCCGCGCGACTTGCCGCAGGCCTTCGTCTTATCCGATGCCGCGCATGGCGTCGTCCAAGGCTATGAGAGCGTCATCGCGCTCGCCACGGAATGGCGCATGCACCGTTCGAGCTTGAGTTCACGCCTTGCGGCCTATCTTGACGAGGCATCGTTGATCGAGAAACAGGCCTACCTCGAAGCGCTCGCCGTGGTCGATGAAGCACGCCAAGCGCAAGCGCCATTATTCGAGGGGGTCGACGCGCTTTTGACCTTCGCATCAGCCGATGTTGCGCCGAAGGATCTTTCGTCGACGGGATCGCCGCGTTTCAACCGCTTATGGACCTTGCTGGGATTGCCCTGCATCTCCGCGCCAGGATTGATGGTGGGGTCGCTTCCGATCGGCGTTCAGCTCGTCGCCGCGCCGCGCAATGATGAAGCGCTGTTGGCGGCGGCGGCGGCGCTCGTCGACCTGTTTGACGCCAATCGCCGCCCCTCCTGAAGGACTTCTCACCGCGCCATCGCCAATACGCGCAGGCGCGGCGAATTCCGCGATTGACCTCGAGCAGGCCTACCGGGCCGCCGACTCAACCGCGTCGTAAGACTTTTAACCGACCGAAGACGCCAGCTTTATTCGATGATCGACTTCAGGATCGAGGCGCCCAATGTGTATTTGGGGTCGACCATATTCCCCAATCTGACGCGACCGCACTGGGTCAGAAGCATGTAGGCGTCGAGCTCATCGAAGCCGAAATCGGCGGCCATCCAGCGCACCAACTCGCGATAGGCGATGCGCGCCGCATCCTCCATGGGCCTGCCGCAGCCTATGGTCATATAAAATTCCGCGGTTTCGAGCCGCGGCCACGCGATCGTCCAACCCTTGATCAGATCAACCTGGACCGTCGTGACAGTCGGATGCTCGAGCGCGACGCCGCATAACTCGCCATCGCCTTGAATGGCATGGCAATCGCCTAGATACAACAGGGCGCCCTCTGCGTTCACCGGCAGATAGATCACCGCGTCGGGCGCAACATCCGGGAGGTCCATGTTGCCGCCATAATAATCGGGCGTCAGCGACGAAATCGCCTCGATTTCCGGCGAGGTGCCAATAGTGCCGATGAAGGGTTGATAAGGCAGCGTGATCTTATCGCTCCATTTCACCCCACCCTCGACCGTGACTTCGATCTTTTTGACGCGCTCAGGCAGCGGAGCGTTCAAAATAGCGGTGGCGGACGTGCCGACGAGACCGCCAAATTCCGGTATCAGGCACGTGGTCCCGACCGGTTGCGGGCCGCGCGGCCTGATCGAGCGGATATAGACGGCAAGGCAATCGCCCTTCTCTGCGCCGTTCACATAGATTGGCCCATTCTGTGGGTTGAGGAACGGAAAGTTGAGGATCTCGCTCGGCTTGTCGTCCTCATGCCGGATCTTGCCCTCGAACGCATCGTGAGTTTCGCAGCTGATGACGGCGCCTGGGTCAACAGTCAGCACCGGCTTCGCGTAGGGGCCATAAACATAGTGGTAGCGGCCTTGCGTCGCCTCGGTGATCGCATATTCGCGCCCGGCGGCCCCGGCAGCCAACCCCCGACGGGCCATGATCGATGACGAAACCCACGACATTTATAACGCTCCTCCTCAAACTTCATATGTTGCATTGTTCTCAGATCGCCAAGTAGCGCCGAACTGTGTCGCGATCGTCCAGCATGCTCGACGTCAGTTCCGCGATTACGTGTCCCTTGTCCATGACATAGCAGCGCTGAGCCATGGCGCGGATCATGTCGATATTCTGCTCGACCAGCATGATGGTGACGCCTGTCCGGTGGTTGAGATCGACGCTAATCCGGGCGATGTCCTGCACGATCGAGGGCTGGATCCCCTCCGATGGCTCGTCGAGCAGCACCAGCGTCGGCTGCGCGATCAGGACGCGGGCGATCGCGAGCTGTTGCTGTTGACCGCCGGATAGCGTGCCTGCGGTCTGGCGCCGCCTCTCGCGCAGAATCGGGAAGCTCTGATAGATTAGCTCATAGTCCGGCGTCGCCGCGCCGCGCAGGCTGGTTTCTCCCACGCGGAGATTTTCTTCGACGGTCATGCGCGGAAACACGTCGCGTCCCTGCGGCACATAGCCGATCCCGTTGCGAGCGCGCAGATGCGGCGTCATGCGGCTGATCTCGGCGCCGCGGAAGCGAATAGATCCAGCGTCCGTGGGCAGCAAGCCGATCAGAGTCTTGATGAGCGTGGATTTGCCGACGCCATTGCGCCCGATGACCGCGACGATCTCGCCTTTGCGAACCTGCAGGTCGATCCCCTGCAACACCGGCTTGCCGCCGTAGCCGGCTCGCAAACCTTCGACCGATAGGAGGGAGGAATCGTCAAGCATGATGGGCGCCCCGGCCATGCCCCTGTCCGAGATAGATCTCCGCCACCCGTTCATCGGCGATGACGCTATCGATGCTGCCTTGCGCAAATATGCGGCCGAAATGGAGCACGGTCACCTTTGTGGCCACTTGCCGGACGAACTCCATGTCATGCTCGACAGCCAGCACCGTCATGCCCTCTTTATTGAGGGTCTTCACCAATTCGCCCGTCGCATATGTTTCCTCGGCCGACATGCCGGCGGTCGGCTCGTCCAGCAAGAGCAGGCGCGGCCGCAGACTAACCGCCATTCCGATCTCCAGCCACTGCTTCTGCCCGTGAGAGAGGTTGCCGGCGAGTTGGTCCGCATCAGAAGACAAGTTGAGGAACGCGAGCTGCCGCCGAATCTCGCCATGCAGGCTGTGACTTTCGAGATGATGCTGCAAGGCGATCTCGAGATTCTGTCGCACGCTGAGCGCCTTGAATATGCCTGGCACTTGGAACTTGACGCTGACGCCGCGGCGGATGCGATCATGCGGCTGGAGGCGGGTAATGTCCTCGCCAGCGTAAAAAATCTGTCCGCTCGAGGGCGGATACTCGCCAAGGATCAGCCTGAAAAGAGTGCTTTTTCCCGCGCCATTGGGACCGATGAGGCAGTGCAACTCGCCCGCCTGCAGCGTGAGATTGACGTCATCGGTGACGCGCAGGCCTCCGAAGCGCTTGTTGAGTTTGCGGGTTTCCAGCAATGGCATCAGCGCGCTCCCTTGCCGCGAAGCCGCCGCGCCGCCGTCGCCGGCAGCTGTATGAGCGAGGTGATCAATCCCTCGGGCGCGAACAGCACGGTGAGCACCAACAGCAGGCCCATCGCCACCAAAGCATATTGGCTGCCATAGACCGTGAGAGCCTGAAACCCGCCAATCACCACTAGCGCGCCAATCAGCGTCGTTGTTATGTCGCGACGGCCGCCCACCGCCACCCAGACGATCGGCAGAGCCGCCGCCGTAATTCCCATGCAGGATGGCGTGATATACTGACCCCAAGCCGTGTAGAGCGCTCCGCTCAATCCGGCGAGAGTGCTGCCGATGACAAAGGCCGCCAATTGATAACGCCGCACATCGTAGCCGAGCATAGTGGCGCGCTGGGGATTCTCGCGAATGGCGACCAGCACATTGCCGAACGATGAATTCAACACCGCGCGCATCGCCAGATACGTCACAATCAGCAGCCCTAGCACCACGTAATACAGCGGAACGTCGGCTATCAGCTCGATGTTGCCGCCAAACCAAGGGATCGTGAGCGGAGGCATGCCGCTCATGCCGTTGAAGCCGTTCAGCCTGGCGGAGCCAATATGCCACTCCGGGCCTGCCGTTTGCGCCATGAAGCGCTCCAGCACGAGGGTCACGGACAGGGTGACGATGCCAAGGAAAACGCCGCTGATCCGGCCAAAGAACAGAAAGTAACCAAGCACTGCCGCGAAAAGGGCGGAAGCCGCCAAGGCCAACACAAGGGCGACCCAGGTCAGCCCATAATCGGCGCCAAAATTGAGCGTGATGACGCCATAGGCGTATCCCGACACGCCAAAGAAAGCAGTCTGTCCAAAACTAAGCGCGCCGCCGTATCCCCAGATCAGGCACAAGCCGAGCGCCATGAAGACCCAATTGAAGAAATAGATCGTGTTGCCGACGGTGTAGCCATCCTCGAGCAGCGGATAGGCGCAAGCAAGGGCGATGGTCACGACGAAGCCAGCCCAGAACCATGGCCCCCGCCCCATAGTCTGCGGACCTTCGAGGCGCGCCAGCCAACGCAGCGCGAGAGGCATTCGGCTCTTCTTCATGCGCGTTCACGCAGGATGAGGCCAGAGATGCCGCGCGGTAGGATCCGGATGACGATGATCACCGCGACCAGCAGCCCAATCTGGCCGGCCAATTGCCCTTGCCAGGTGGTCATAGCCGCCTTCACCAGCCCGAGCGTCACCCCGGCCGGGGCCGTGCCAAGGAAGACGTCCGATCCTCCGACGACGACAGTGACGAAGGCCTCCATGATGAACTGGCTGCCCATCGTAGGCACCAAGGTCATGGTCGGCGCATAAAGGCCGCCAGTCGCTCCGGCCAACGCCGCGCCTATGCCGAATGTGAGGCTGTAAATGAGGCTTGTGTTGACGCCAAGCGCTTCAGCCATATGGGGGACTTGGATTGTGGCCCGCGCTAAAACGCCAAAGCGCGTGAGATTGAACAATAAATACAGCGCCAGCAATAAACCCGCGGCGGCGGCCATCAGCGCGAACCGATACACCGAGTAGGACAGATTGCCGATATCGACGCTGCCGAGCGGAGTGCTGATGTCCGAAAGGCTCGGACCCAAAAGGATCAGCGCTCCTTGCGAAATGATCAGGCTGATCCCCCATGTCGCGACCACAGTATCGAGCGGACGCTGATATAAATGGCGGATGACGAGACGCTCTAGCACGATGCCGGCGGCCCCGGTCGCCAGCGCTCCGCACAGGATCGCCAGCGCCAGCGGCGCGCCCAGCTTGGCCAAAGTTACAGTGACATAGGCCCCGCACATGATGAACTCGCCGTGAGCAAGATTGATGACGCCCATCATGCCGAAGATGACGGCGAGCCCGCTCGCGCAAAGCACGAGGAAGGCGCAGGCATCGCCGAACTGGTAGAGAAAGCCGAACACGGCGTCGAAATTCGGCATCAGCCAGCATCCCGGATAATCAAGAAATCAGTCAAATTCGCTCTCGGGTTTGCGAGGCTGTCAGCGCCGCTATTTCGGCGGTGGGCTGCTCGGAGTATACTGGGCGTTGGGATTTTTCTGCGTCAGATCGCATCCAACGCTGCCGAGCCAATAGGGTTTAATGTCCGTCCAGACCTTCGGAAAAGTGATTGAATGATCATCGCCGACCTTCGCCAGATAGATCGTGTGGGACATGTGTTGGCTCTTCGGGTCCATACAGACTTTGCCCTCCGGCGCATCTACGCACACGTCGCCTTTGGCGACGATGGCGCGCAGATCGTCCCGCTTGGTTGATCCGTTCGCCCGCTCAACCATTTCCTTGTACATATAGACCGCGAGGTAGGAGTTTTCGGCTTCCTGGTTGATGTAGGGCTCATTGGGAAATTTCGCGTGCCACTTGGCGACGAACTCCTTGCTCTTTGGATCGTCAACCTCTTCGATCCAATTGGTCGTGACGTACATGTTGGCGAGGCTCGGCGGCTTGAAGCGCTTGTGCTCATAAGCCTGTCCGACATTGACCGAACTGCCCATGGGAACATGCAGATTGGCCGCCGCCGCCTGCTCGTAATATGATGACTGCGCCGCGCCGACAAGCAATGTGATCAGGATGTCGGGCTTCGCCTTTTGGATATTCTGGATCGTCGACGAGAATTGCGAGACGCCAAGCGGGATGAACTCCTCACCTACCATGGTGCCGCCCTGCTCCTTCACGATGTTGCGGACCCATTCGGCGGAGATCTGGCCAAAATTATAGTCGGCGGCGATCGTGTAGACCCTTTTCCCGAATTTCTCCATCATCCACGGAATCAAGGTCGAGAACTGCTGCTCGGGGACCGCCCCTGTCACCATCATGTGAGCGTCGCAGACGCCCCCTTCGTATTGGTTGTTGTAGAAAGCAAAGCCATTCAATTGATCGACAATCGGGCGATACGCTTCGCGAGACGCGCTAGAGAAGCCGGCGAACACCACGTCGACCTTATCGCGCTGGAGCACGCGTCGCATGAACTCCTGAAAGCGCGTATTGTCTGACTGCGTGTCATAGATCACCAATTCGAGCTTGCGGCCGGCGATGCCGCCCGCCGCATTGATTTCATCGGTCGCGAGCTGAATGCCATGCACCTTACCGATGGTCGCAAGGGCGAAATCGCCGGATTGATCTTCAAGCACTCCGAGCTTGATCGGCTCCGCCGCGTGAGCCGCGCCAGCGGCGAACGTCATCGCCGCAAAGAGCGCGGAACGCGCCGCGCTCTGCATCAACTTATATCTCATCGCTTAATCTCCCGTTGAATGTTTGAATTTGCCGAAGAGCTGCGAGCGCCGCGCGGCGGAAGCGTTTCATCGGCCGCCGGCGGCTCCGTCGCCATCGCCGCGATGATGGCCTCACAGTACTCTTCCAGACCTTGTCGCTCCCGCATGCTGGCCCGGCGCAGCAATTCATAGGCCTCGTCGTCATTGAGGCCATGCGTCTGGACGAGATGCACGACCGCCTTGATCACGAAGCGGCGGCCGCGCCGCCGTCGATCATAGTCGGCGAGGCGTTGCTCCATCGCCTGCAGACGGCGATATCCGTTCACCGCAAGGAACAATGACGAATAGACGGCGGCGGCATGCACCGGCTTGCGCAGGAAAGCAGTGACCCCGACGTCCGCCAAAGCCTTCAGCCGGCTGGGGGCCTCGACGCCGACGAGACCAATCGCCGGCGCTGGCGGAAGGGCGGCGCCCGTCGCGCGGATCGAAACCGGATCCAGCAGGCTGTCGCCGTCCACAAGGAGAATATCGCGAGCGCTATCGAGAAGCGTCAAATCAGTCTGTTCGATATGCTTCAGCGTCACGCCGAGCTTCAATAGGGTCGCGCGCAGCGTATCGGTCGCGATGCCCTCGCCGCCAAGCAACACGGCGCAACTGTTGCGGAAATTCTGGATCAAACGCGGAGTCGTCATGACGACACCACCCGCAACGCGGGTCGTCGGCCGAACATCGCGAGCCGAGAGGAATTCCAAGTGAGATAAGGGTCCGGGCGGACCGGCGATGGCGACTGCAGCAAGATTTCGAAACGCGCGTCGCGGGTCGAGCGGGCGATGCGCGGCGTGAGAGCGGCATGCAGCGTGCTCGGATCTATCCAAACCTCTCCCTGGGGTGCCTGGATTACCTGCCGTCCTACCGCGTCCTTGACCGCCTCGACGTCAGTTGAGCCCGCCGCCCGCACCGCCAAGGCGAGCAGGCGAACCGCGATGTAGGCGGCCTCGGCGTCGGCGCAGACGGCGGGTCCTTCTGGAAAGCGGGCGCCGTAGGCCGCGACGAAGCTGGCGTTCTCCGCCGAAGTCACTGAGGAAAAATAGACGCTGGAGCTGATATGCCCATCGACGGCGGCTGGACCAATTGCCTCCAGCTCCGGCTCCGACAAGGTGCAGCTCGCGACCGGCAGATCGAGGGCTTGGTCTATGCCTCGCGCTATGCACGCAGCGCGCAGACTGCGCAAAAAACTGCAGGCCGAAACGCCAATGAGCGTGTTGAAGATGAAGGAGGGCCGAGCATCCAAGATCGCGCCAATCACTTGGTCGAAGTCGGCCGCGCCCATCGGGAAATAACGCTCGGCGACCACAGCCGCGCCGGATCGACCCATCTGTTCACGGAGGATTCTGTTGTTTTCCCAGGCCCAGATATAATTGGAGCCGACGCAGAAGGCCGTGCGCCCGCAGCGCTCGAGCAGAAAGTCCACCAGCGGCGCCAAATGCTGATTGGCGACCGCGCCGGTGTAGATGACATTTGCGGAGGATTCGAAGCCCTCGTAGTGAGAAGGGTACCAAAGCAAAGCGTCGGCTTTCTCGAACAGAGGAATGACCTCCTTGCGGCTCGATGATGTGTAGCAACCGACGACGTGCCGGATGCCGCGCGCGAGCATGTCGCCGGCGAATGACGCGTAGCGCGCGAGTTCGCCGGCCGGGTTGGCGTGCGTCGGCTCAAGGATGACGTCGCCTTCGGCATTGACTTCGGAGATTGCGAGAAGGGCGCCATTGATCATGCTGCGCGAGACGGCGCTATAGGGTCCGTCAGACGAGAACAACAACCCGATGGGGATGTGCGCGGCGCTCATGAGCGTGCGTGCTCCAGACATGATCGCGCCCATCAACTGATTGCGAGGGCGTCATTGCCATGGGAGCTAGGTCGCGGACTTCTCTCGTGCGAGTTCGGCGGCATTGCCACGCACGCGTCGAGTTGGGCTCGACTAAAACAACTGGCTATTTTGCGCCCCAATCGGGGCCATGGGGCCAGATGTCGGAGCGCCCGTTTCTGGGAAATCCGATTCCTGCACCCACGACGTCAGCCACATAAAGCACGAAGCGTGCCACGCCGGACTTTTCCTTGGCCGCCAAGTGCCGCGAGAGCCTCCTGGCAGATCGCGATCCGCGCCTATTCACGGCCGGACTGCGCTCACCTCAAGGAGCAAGTCTTGGTTTGATCCGCCTGCAGAATGCTCATAATTTGGTCTAAGCATGTATATATTTTAGCCCATGCGTCTATTTTATGTACTTTATTCTTTTACGCAAGAAACTGTACATAGGAGAACAAGTCTCTACAGACCCCTTTCACCTAAGCTCTAGCCCAATGCGATGCAACATGGTAACCACTATTGGCGATCTATCGCAAAGGAGACCCTCGATGCTAAAAAATCTCATGGATGACGTGCGAACGTTTCGCGCCGTCGACCTTATCGTCGGTGTGATTACCGGCGTCGTCGCCTGGGCGTACATGCTCGTCGGCTCACCGCTCATCAATAGCGTGGCGCAAGGCATGGGACCGCTCGGCCTGTTCTTCGCCTCGTTCCTTCTGGCCGTTCTCTACGTCCTTCTGACGCTTGGCTATCCCATACGCAAAAGCGGTCTTGTCTTTCTGGTGGCCATGCTGGTTCAAGCGGGAATGCGCCTGATCACTGGCGACCCATTCGGCTTCATCGCGCTTCAAGCCTATATAATCGGCGGCCCGCTGATCTGGTTCGCGACCCTTGGATGGTCAGAATATAAGAGCAGCTTTTGGCGTTGGGTTTGGATCGGCGCGCTTTGCCACCTCCTCGTTGACGGCATCTTTTACTTCTACTTGGGCGTCGCGCCCGTCGCCGGCTCCATGACGCTTGGCTATATCTGGGCTTTTGGCGGCGCTAGCCTGCTCACCGGCGTCCTCATCGCCCTCATTCAGCTCGCGATCTACCCGATGCTGTCCGGCACCAAAGCCATCAAGCAGATTTGGGTGAAATCCCGCGCCGACCGTTTGCGCGGAGCCATGCCCTCTACTACCGCCTCGCAAGCCGTCTGACCCCAGGGTCCTGCAGACTCGGGCGGCGTCGGCCGTCCGATCTTCGTCAATCAGGCCAAGAGCTTTGATGCATCATCTCAACCCCAAGCATGCGACCGCCGTGGCGACCGAAACATCCCGTGCGCTTCACGACGCCGAATTGGCCGGTGAAATTATCGGTTTGGACCGGATCGGCTTCCGTTATGAGGAGGAACTTCCTGCGATCCTCAGCGACATCACCTTTTCGGTGCGGCGAGGCGAACGCGTGCTGGTCCTCGGCCCAAGCGGCGGCGGCAAGAGCACGCTTCTGATGATCCTCGCGGGTCTGATCCCGCGCATCATCAATGGCGAACTGACCGGAGCCGTCCGGCTGAAGGGCATCGATACGCAGCAGACGCCGACCAGTCTCGCCGCCTTCTCCGCCTCCGCCGCAATCGTGATGCAGGACCCCGAAAGCCAGATCACCTGCCTCACCGTTGAAGATGAAGTCGCATTCGCGCTGGAAAATTTCAATCTGACCAAAACCGAGATCAGGGACCGGGTGGAGGCGACCCTCAAGCGGACGCGGCTCGATGCGATCAGGGATGATTTGGTCTACACGCTCTCGGGCGGCCAGAAACAGCGCCTCGCCATCGCCTGCGCCCTGGCGCGCGCGCCCCAACTCATTATTCTCGACGAGCCGGTCAGCAACCTCGATCCGATCGGCAGCGCCGAGGTCATGCCGCTGATTGATGAGGTGGCCCGGGACGGCGCATCTGCGATCGTGATGACGGCCCATGATTATGCTGGCTTTGCCGACCGCTTCACTCGCGTCGTCATCGTGGCGGATGGCAAGATCCGGCGCGACGGGCAAATCCGGGAAGTGCTGGCCGATGTTCCGTTACTCGACGAGTTGGGGCTTGAGGTCCCGCCCTATGTGCGATGGGTCTATGATGAGTTGGGGGCCTCGATGCGGTCCGCTCCGTTGAACGCCGATCAGGCGGTCGAGCAAGTCGCGCTGATCAAAGGCGTTCCGTCGCCGCGGCCAGAGCGGAAGCCCGTCGCCAAGACGCCTGCGAGCGAGTCCGTGGTAGTGCGCCTGAACGACCTCAGCGTTGCTTTCTACAAAAAGACTGTGCTGCGAAATCTATCCTGCGAAATCCGTCGCGGCGAGATCGTGGCGCTGCTCGGCTATAACGGCTCCGGCAAATCAACCTTGGCCCTGACCATCGCCGGGGTTCTGCCCATCGCGGGCGGAGCCATCGAGGTGATGGGCGAGGCCTATCGATACAAGCGCGGCAAGCGGGTCGGCCCCCGCGCGCCCGGCATCGGTTACGTGTTCCAATATCCGGAACATCAGTTCCTTTACGGCACGGCCTTCGAAGAGGTTATGCATGATCTCGACGCAAGCCAGTCGGATCGCGGCCGCTCCCTTCTGAGCTCCATCGGCATCGCGAACGAGGGGGTCCATCCCTATGAACTTAGCGGCGGAGAGAAGCGGCGCCTCGGCGTCAAATCCGCAATCGCCCGCCCGCCCAAGTTGCTCATTCTCGATGAGCCGACCTACGGGCAAGACGCAAGAAACCGCAAGCTTATCGAAAGCGACATTCAGACATTGAACGACGATGGGACGACGGTGATCGTCATCACGCACGACATGGATTTCGTACGTCACGTCGCGACGCGCGTTCTTGTTCTTCGCTACGGCGAGCTGGCGTTCGATGGCGCCCCGCAGGCGCTCTTTGACGGGACGGTCGATCTCGCCTCTGTCGGACTGGTGGCCCCGGGCAGCAAGATTCTCGAAGACGCTTTGATCCGCAAGCACGGAGAGGCGACCGCGCATGTCGGCTGATCTGACGCTCGGCTACGTCCCCGGCAGGTCGATCCTCCATCGGCTCGATCCGCTGACGAAGATGATCGCCCTCGTGGGCATAATGATCTTTGCGATCGGCGCGCCGATTGACTACAACGCATATATGTTGCTGGCCTTGCTGGCGATCGCGCCGTTCAGCGGCGTTGGGCTCAGAACGTTTCTTCGACCTTGGAAAGTTCTGATACCGCTTTGGGTGCCGTTCATTATCCTGCCCCCGTTGTTGTTTAATTTGCAATCGAGCCTTATGGGTTTGACCAACGACTCGCGCGCTCTTACGCTGTTTGGCTGGACCATCCATTATTCGCAGTTCGGCCTCGACTATGGGCTGAAGATCGCCGCTCGAGGCACTGTGATCGGCATCGCCTCGCTGCTGCTGCTTTGGACCACCCACCCTCGGGACCTCGTTCAGTCCATCGTAGAAGATTTCAAGGCGCCTTATAAATTCGCCTGGTCGGTGTTTCTGGCGTTGATTTATGTCCCAATCGTCGAGTATGAGTCTCGCGTGCGATCCTACGCATTGACAATACGCGGCGTTGAACACAGGAAGTTCAGCATCAACGGCCTGAAGGTCCATACGATTCCAGTCGTGTTCCGGTCGCTGCGGCGGGGCTTTTCCTCGGCGCTGTCCATGGAGGCCCGCGGCTTCGGCGCGGCGCCAACCCGGACCTTCCGCTACGACCTGCCCCGCCCCGCGCATGTCGGCCTGATCCGGACCGCTATCATCGCCGCATCGATCGGCCTGATCGCGTTGGCGGTGACCAGCGGTCGCTTCGCCATCTTCCATAGCGTCTGAGCGCAATGTACGCCTTCCTTCGGTTCTGAATTTGGAGTTACCGCTATGAACGTGATGGCCGTTGATCGTCCGCGTTCCCCTTCTGACGCAAACTTCGCGCTGCACCATCTGCGCGCCACGCCGGAAACCTGTCATTGGGGTTATTTCAGCGCGGCCCAACCGCCAGCCTTGAGGGTCAACAGCGGCGATCTCATCTGGGCGGAATCTGTGACCCAGCACGCGGGCGATGCGCCGGACCTATTGATGGACGAAGGAATCAGGGCGCTCTACGCCGGCATCCCTCAATCCATGCGCGGTCCCGGCGTCCATGTTCTGACCGGCCCGGTATTCGTCAAAGGCGCGGAGCCTGGAGATATGCTCGAAGTCCGCTATCTCTCGATGGAGCCGCGGCTCGGCTATGGCTCAAATCTCGCGGGAAATTGGGGCTACCTTTATAACGAAATGGGCAAAACCGAGCGCGCCACAATCTTCAAGTTCGACGCAAACAGCCAAACCGCCGAAGCCGTCTTCGCTTATGACGTCGCTGAGAAATATCAGACTCCCGGCCGCATCACGCCACCTGAAAGCGTGAAGCGCGAACCCGCCTTGCCGGGCGTTCGCATCCCGATCCGACCGCATCTTGGCACGGCGGGCGTCGCGCCGGCTGGGAGCGAGAAAGTCAGCACAGTTCCTCCCGGCCGTCATGGCGGCAATGTCGACAACTGGCGCATTGCTGCGGGCAGCACGATGTTCTATCCCGTGGCGGTCGAAGGAGCGCTGTTTTCGATCGGCGATTCGCACATGGCCCAGGGCGATGGAGAACTCAACGGAACCGCCATCGAAGCCTCCTTGAACGTCCTGTATCAAGTGGTGGTCAGGAAGGATATGCGCCTTCCTTCGCCGCTTCTCGAAACCCCGCAGGACTGGGTGGTGCATGGGTTTGGCGCGACGATCGACGCCGCCATGCGGGACGCCGCGCTTCAGGGAATGCATTTTCTGACCGAGCGACAGAACCTTTCTCGCAACGATGCCTATGCGCTGATGAGCGTCGCGGTCGATTTCGGAATCACGCAGGTGGTCGACGGCGTCGTCGGCGTGCATGGACGGATTCCGCGGTCGCTGTTTTCAAGCCGCAACGCTCTCTGAACCCAGCCGAACATAGCGTGGATCTTGCTTATGCCGGAGCAAGAAAAGCCTGGGTATATCCGGCAGTTCGCGGGTGAAGCCCACCCTTGGATGCGCAGGTTCCTCATTGCGCCCCATGAATTGAGCGGCGGCGAAGCCGTCGCGTCGACCTCGATCGCAGTCGCTTTTGGAGTCGCCCAGGTTTTCAACGGCAATTGGGACGTCCGCGCGGTTGCCGAAAAGAAGGCGTTCGCCTCCGACCCAGAGCGAAGCCAGAGCATCATCACGGAGTGAGCGTGTCTTTGAAGTTCCACATGATCGCCGATGGGCCCAAACCAGTCGCCCCCTTCAGTCACGCGGTCGAGAGCGATGGTTTGCTGTTCGTTACAGGGCAGATGCCGGACACTCCCGCGCGTCCCGGCGTGCTGCCCGATGGGATCGTCGCGCAAACCCGCAATGTCATGGCCAACCTTGCAACGGTGCTGCGGGGTCTTGGCCTCGGCTTCGAGCATGTGGTCATGGCTCGCGTTTATCTGACCCGATTCAAAGAAGACTACGCCTTGATGAATGAGACATACCGGGGCTATTTCGCCGAAGATCGCCTGCCGGCGCGCACTTGCGTGGGAGTCACCGGCTTGGCTTATGATGCGCTGATCGAAATCGACCTCGTCGTGCGCCGGCCCGCCTAGGCGCAGAGCGCATCGGACTCTATGTCGCGAACGAAGCGCCACAAAAGAAACGTCCAAACGATTACGGAGGCGCGCGTCGCCGCGCATTTATGCGTTATTGACCGTCGCCGATCAAATCCATTTCCTCAATAATCCATCCCGCCCATGCCCCCCGGCGGAAGCGACGGAGTTTCGGTCTTGGGATGTTCGCTGATCGTCGCCTCGGTCGTGACGATCAAGCCCGCAATCGACGCGGCGTCCTGGAGGGCCGTGCGGATGACTTTGGTCGGATCGATAATGCCGAGTGCAACGAGATCGCCATATTCGCCGGTCTGCGCGTCGTAGCCGTAATTATATTCCTTGGCTTCGAGCAGCTTGCCGACAACGACTGCGCCGTCGGCCCCGGCGTTGTCGACGATCTGCCGCGCCGGCGCCTGGATCGCCTTGCGAACGATATCGACGCCGGTCTTCTGATCGGCATTGTCGACCTTGACGTTGTCGAGGGCCGGAATCGCGCGCAGCAGAGCGACGCCGCCGCCGGGAGAAATGCCTTCCTCGACAGCCGCGCGGGTCGCGTTGAGCGCGTCGTCGACGCGATCCTTTCTCTCCTTGACCTCGACCTCCGTCGCGCCGCCAACGCGGATCACCGCGACGCCGCCTGCGAGCTTCGCCAGACGCTCCTGGAGCTTCTCGCGGTCATAGTCAGAGGTGGTCTCGGCAACCTGCGCCTTGATCTGGGCGATGCGACCCTCGATCTCGGACTTGGCGCCCGCGCCGTCGATGATCGTGGTCGATTCTTTGTCGATGCGGATCCGCTTGGCGCGGCCGAGCATCTGAAGCGTCACGTTTTCGAGCTTGATGCCGATTTCTTCCGAAATCAGCTGGCCGTTGGTCAGGATCGCGATGTCTTCCAGCATGGCCTTGCGGCGATCGCCGAAGCCCGGAGCCTTTACGGCCGCGACCTTGAGGCCTCCGCGCAGCTTGTTGACGACGAGGGTGGCGAGCGCTTCGCCTTCCACATCTTCGGCGATGATGAGGAACGGTTTGCCGGTCTGCACCACAGCTTCGAGAACGGGAAGCAGCGCCTGCAGCGAGGAGAGCTTCTTCTCGTGCACGAGAATATAGGGGTCCTCGAGTTCGGCCACCATCTTCTCGGCATTGGTGATGAAGTAGGGCGAGAGATAGCCGCGATCGAACTGCATGCCTTCGACGATCTCGGTCTCGGTCTCGAGGCTTTTTGCCTCTTCAACCGTGATGACGCCTTCATTGCCGACTTTTTGCATCGCTTTGGCTATTTCTTCGCCAATGAACCGATCGCCATTGGCCGAGATTTTTCCAACCTGCGCGATCTCTTCGTTCGAAGAGACTTTCTTCGAATTCTTTTTAAGATCGGCGACGATCGCGTCCACCGCGAGATCGATGCCGCGCTTCAAATCCATGGGATTGAGACCTGCGGCGACAGCCTTCGCGCCTTCGCGGGCGATCGAGGCCGCGAGCACCGTTGCGGTGGTCGTGCCGTCGCCGGCATTGTCGTGCTGCTTCGAGGCTACCTCACGCACAAGCTGAGCGCCGAGGTTCTCGAACTTGTCGGACAGCTCTATTTCCTTGGCGACCGTCACCCCGTCCTTGGTGATGCGCGGCGCTCCGTAGGACTTTTCGATGACGACGTTGCGGCCTTTGGGACCGAGGGTGATTTTCACCGCATTGTTGAGAATCTCTACTCCGCGCAAGATGCGATCGCGAGCGTCGGTGGAGAAGCGGACGTCCTTGGCAGCCATTGTCTTCAACTCCTCTTAAAGAGAAATTATGCTCAAGGGGCCATCGGGTCAACCAACAACAGCCTTCCGATATCGCATTTCCTTCGCGATGAGCGCGGGTCTTCCATCGATCTTGGCCTGGCGCTGGACGCGTCCTGAAGAGTAGGCGATCGGCGGCCTTGAGCTCGAGCGCGCTGACGAGCGCCAGCATTAGCGACCGGTAGCGCAGAGCGTTTCGAGACGATCAAGCAGGGGTAGCTGTCCGGCGAGGATCTTGTGGCGCGCTAGCGGCAATGCGAACCATTCGGCGCGATCGATCTCCGGAAAGGACTGAATGCGCCCGCTGCGAGGCGGCCACTCGATCTGAAACAGGTTGCTCCGAAGCTGGTCAACATCAAAGTCGCCTTCCAGAGCGAAAGCCTCGACCTCTTTTCCGCCGCGCTGACGTATCCTGCCGAGCAGCCGCAGCGGACCCAATGGCGCGACGCCCAACTCTTCGGAGAACTCGCGTCGAGCGACAGCCTCGAGCTCCTCGTCGGCGTTTCGCTCTCCCTTGGGGATCGACCAGGCGCCGATATCCTTTTTGCGCCAGAACAGACCTCCGGGATGCGCGAGCAGAACAAGCAAGCCCCCTTCGCGGCGTTTGAACATCAGAATGCCCGCGCTCTCCGCAACCATAGTTGGATGCTCCTGCAACGTCGGCTCCGCAGCCTGCTCCGCTTCTTCGCATAAGCGCTGAAACCCTGGCGAGCGCCGCCGCCGCCGGTCCCGGTCGAGCTTTCCGACCCGAGCGCTGGCTGGCCGGTGGGCGCCTCCTAGACATCCAGGTAGAGCAGGTTTCGCACGAACGGCCTATCGACGATCGTCATGCCATTGGCCTCTGGAATGCCAAGGCATGTCGAGTCATCAGTCCAAATATCCGACCGGCGCCTACTTCCCGTCAACATCCTGCTGGCGACGAACTGCGCCCCTTCAGTTGCATCCACTCAAAAAATTATTGTCGCCGACGGGAATAAACCGCGACGAGCGCCGGTCTTCTCTTGCAGCGGCGCCAAATGGCCTCGCGATCGCAAACGGAGACTTGACATGACTCATCAGGACAATCGCGATCCGATCGCCGGGGGGGCGACGCGGCGACATGCGCTCGAATGTATGATGTGGGCCGGGACAGGGGTGATTTGGACCGTCAGCGGCGGCGTGCTGACGTCGACCATCATCGGCGAGGCTTCCGCGGCTCAGCCCACATCAGGGTCTTTGAGTTTTTTGCAGATCAGCGACAGCCATGTCGGCTTCGACAAACCCGCCAATCCCAATGCGCTCAGCACGCTCAAGGAGGCGATTGTCCTCATCAATGCAATGCCAAATAAGCCTGCATTCATGATCCATACCGGCGACATCAGCCATCTGTCCAAGGCCAGCCAATTCGACGACGCCGACCAAATCATCGGCGGCGCGAAGCTGAAGGTCCATTACGTTCCCGGCGAACATGACATGATCGATGAGAACAACGGCAAGCTGTTCCTCGATCGGTATGGCAAGGACGCCAAGGGCGCCGGCTGGTATAGTTTCGACGCTGAAGGCATTCACTTCATCGGCCTGGTCAATGTCGTCGATCTGAAGGCTGGAGGCATGGGCAATCTCGGCGCCGATCAATTGGCGTGGCTCGCCGATGATTTGAAAGGCCGTTCGGCTTCGACTCCCATCGTCGTCTTCGCCCACATCCCGCTCTGGGCGCTATATCCGGCATGGGGATGGGGTACGGAGGATGCGGCGCAAGCGCTCGAGCTGCTGCGGCGCTTCGGTTCCGTCACGGTGCTGAACGGGCACATCCATCAATTGATGCAGAAGGTTGAGGGGAACGTCACCTTCCACACAGCCCGCTCGACCGCTTTTCCGCAGCCGGCCCCCGGCGCCGCGCCCTCCCCCGGACCCATGCTGGTGGCGGCCGACAAGCTGCGTTCGATGCTCGGAATTACCGAAGTGACGATCAACCGGGGGTCGAAACCCTTAGCCATCGTTGACCGGCCGCTTGCCGGAGCTTGAGCGATCTTCCTTGATCCTTTCCGACATCCCAACCCAGGAACCGACATGAACCTTGTTCGTCTGAACGGCCGAATTGGAGGCCGCATTATGGCGCTCGGAGGCGCGCTCGCCCTCATAGCGTTTGCTGTACCCGGGGCGCGGCCGGTCGAGGCGGCGGATGCACCGACCATAAGAATTGAGAACTTCAGCTTTGTGCCCGATAATCTGACTGTTCCCGTAGGCGCGACCGTCACATGGGAGAAGGCTGACGACATTCCCCATTCGGTGGTACTGTCCGACAAATCATTCCGGTCGAAGCCGCTCGACACGCAAGACAAAGCGTCATTCACCTTCACAAATGCCGGAGAAGTTGAATATTTCTGCGGTCTGCATCCGCATATGCATGGCAAGATCATTGTCGTACCGTGAGGATTGCCCATTGTGACGCCAGAGGAGGCGCAAAGACGGTTTGCCGAGGTGGTGATGCCGCAGGCGGATCACGCCTTCCGATTAGCGCGCTGGCTGACGCATAGCGTGCATGATGCAGAAGACATCGTGCAGGATGCCTCGCTGCGCGCCTTTCGCGCGATCGGCGACTTCAACGGCGTAAGCGCGCGCGCCTGGTTCCTGACCATCGTTCGGCGAACGGCTTTCACGTGGATCGCCAAGAACCGACCAAAGGAACTGGCGCTGCCGGATGATCTCGAGCGCGGGGATTCGGATGCCGAGCCTGCGTTCGGCGCGAGGCCTTTGCCGACGCCCGAAGAAGCTTTGTTGGGACGCCAGCAGACCAATCGCGTCGCGACTGCGGTAAATGCCCTTCCTTTGCAGTTTCGCGAGGCTCTTGTGCTGCGGGAAATGGAAAACCTCAGCTATCGCGAGATTGCTGAAATCCTCGAGGTTCCCTGGGTACGGTAATGTCGCGGCTGGCTCGCGCCAGGGCGATCCTTGTCGAGGCTCTGGCGGAGGAGAGACGATGAGCATGCCGCTTGAGCAGACCGATGCCGAACTTTTGCTCAATGCCTATATCGACGGCGAGCTCGACGCAGCTTCCGCTCTGGCGTTGGACAAGCGCCTCGCCGCCGAACCGGAGTTGGCGGCCGCACGGGACCGCCTCATGGCTCTGCGCGGCCTGCTGCGGGACAAAATTCCGCGTGAAGCAGCCTCGGCCAGGCTGCGTCTCGCTATGGCTGCTCAGGCTGATGCGGGAGCTGAGCGCATGACCGTGATTACGCCCAATGCGTCGCAATTGGAGCGCGCATTGCGTCCGTTCGGGTCCAATTGGCGGATGGCGCTCGCCGCCTGTGTGGTTGGCGCGGTGTCGGGCGCTGCGCTCACTATGTTCGCGATGACGCCGCGCTCGCAGGCGCCGGCGATGGCCGAAGTAGTGGCCGACCATCTGCGCGCCATCATGGCGCCGCAACCTTTCGATGTGGCATCGTCAGACCAGCACACGGTCAAGCCCTGGTTCGCCGGCCGCCTGCCTTTTGCGCCGCAAGTCTTCGATCTTGCGCAAGCGGGCTTCACTTTGATCGGCGGACGCGTCGACGTGCTCGGAGGCCAACCCGCCGCCACGCTGGTCTTCCGCCACGGCAAGCATCTCATCAGTCTGATCGCTCAGCCAACAGAATCCGGCGCGCCGCCGAGCCATGGCGGAGCGCAGGACAAAGGATTTTTAGTGCGGGACTGGGTTAGCGGCTCAATGCGCTATTGGGCGGTATCTGATATTTCGCCGACCGAGCTCGATGCCTTCGAGGCCGCGGCCCGGGCTCAACTGGCCGGCGCCAATTGACGCGGGATCGCAACCCGGCGAAAGGCAGCGAGCAAAAGCCGACGGCGGCGCTCGAAAACGCTATCGGCTTAGAGTTCGCGTTAACTGAGGGCGCTGTAGACCTTGGGTTTGGCGCTGCGCAGCCAAAGGGCGAATCCGACGCCGATCGCGACCGTCACAGGATAGATCAGTGGCAACCAGCCGACAGCCGGAAGATCGCTCGTAGCGAGCAGTTTGAAGTTGGCCGCCGCGAGCGCTGTGGCCGCGATCAGGCCAAGCGCGCCCAACGTGGAAACGACCAGCACCCACGGCTCCACCGCCCCTGGGAGACGCCAGAAATAGGCGAGGATCGCGATTGCGGCGAAGCCCTGCAAGAACACGATGCCCAAAGTGCCGAAGCCAACGACCACGGGCACGCCCGCCGCATAAGGATCCAGCCCCGTTAGCCCGAAGGCCGCGATGCAGACAATGGTGATTGCCGTAACGACGACGCTGGCGTTGGACGGCGAATAGCGAGTGGGATGCAAATAGCCGAGGGATCGCGGAAGCAGATTTTCGCGGCTGAGGGCAAAGATATAGCGCGCTGCAGCGTTATGGATCGCCAGATACGAGGCCAGCAGAGATGTGCAGACCAACACCCCGGCGATGTCGGACATAATCTCTCCGCTATAGCGGGTGAACACGCTGAACATCAGCATGCCGCCTTGAGCGATGGCCTCCGGCCCCGTCTGTTCCGGTCCGAGCGCGCCGATCGTAACCCAGGCGGTGAACAGGTAGAAGGCGCCGATCAGGATCACCGAGACGTAGATCGCGATCGGAACGCTGCGCGTCGGATCCTTGGTCTCCTCGCCATAGAGGGCCGCGGACTCGAATCCGATGAATGACGTGAAGGCGACCATCAGCGAGATTCCAAGGCCCGGGCTCAGCACCTCATGTGGAGAGAATGACTCGAGGGGCAGAGCAGCCGCCCCCTTGGCCACGAGGACGCTGATATCGAAGATCAATAGAATAATGATCTCCGCCGCTATCAAGGCGCCAATGAGCTTCGCCGACAAGTCGACCGAAAGATAGCCGAGGACTCCGACGATCGCTATGCCTCCGGCGGCGTAGACAAGCCACGAGACATGCACGCCAAGCGTCGACAACACGAGGTCGAGAAAATAGCCGACGAAGGCGGCCAATCCGATGGTGAAGGAGATATAGGCGATCAAGGCCGTGAAGGCGGCGCCGACGCCCGCGGGCCGGCCGAGTCCTTTGGCTACATAGGTGTAGAAAGCGCCGGTATTGACCACCCGTCGGCTCATGGCTGCATAGCCGACTGAGAAACAGAGCAAGGTGACGGCCGCAAACAGGAAAGCCGCCGGCGTTCCGGCGCCGTTTCCGCGAGCAAGAGCGATGGGCAGGTTGCCGATCACCGCCGCCAGCGGGGCGGCCGCCGCGACCAACACGAACACCAGCCACGGCGTCGTCAGCAACGGCCGTTCGGCGCCGCTCTCAGATTGGCGCCCTAGGGCTCGAGGAGCATCATCCACTAAAATCTCTCCTTGCGCTGCCGCCGGTGGAGGGCGGCCACCGCGCCCCGTGTTTAACCCCGACATTTCATGAAATGGATTGGTTGTCTGATGGATTCAGTCTGAGGCGGGTCTTCTCTAAATTTGGACAGCTTGCAAACGCCCGCCGCTCAAATCATCGCGAAGGGGTCGCTATTTTATTCTGAGCAAATTCGAGGCAAGCGCCCGCCAGCCTAGCACTTGTAATGGTCCGCAATGATCGCTTCGAGCGTCGCCGGCGGAATCAACGGCTTGGCGCGGGCGACGGCGGTCTGTAAGAAGGCGCCGACCTTATAGCGAAGTGCAGGCTTGTCAGTATCGACGATCCGCTTGACCAGCCGGCCGACAAGGGCTGAATCGCCGCCGCCTGTTTCATCCTTTTCGATTACCGCCATAGCCGCCTTGAAAGCCGCCCGATAGACGGAGCCCTCGCCGCTCGCAATCGTCTGTTGCCGCGCGGCCGTGACGCCGGTGGCGAAATCGCCCGGCTCGGCGATGGCGACGCGGACGCCGGTGCCGCGCAATTCCATGCGCAGCGATTCACAATAGCCTTCAAGCGCGAATTTGGCGGCGCTGTACATGCCCTGGAAGGGAATGGCGAGCACGCCCGCGAGAGAACCAATGACGACAATATGAGCGCGCTGCCGGGCGCGAAGATGGGGCAAAGAGGCGCGGCAGACCCTGTGGGCGCCGAAGAAGTTGGTCTGGAACTGCGCCAGGGCCTCCCTGGAACTGGTGTCTTCCAAGGCGCCGGCAAGGTGCATGCCGGCGTTGCTGACCACCACGTCCAAACCACCTTCGCGCTCGACTATGGAGGCGATCGCCGCTTCGACCGAGTCGTCCTGATCGACATCCATCGTGATCAGGTTGAATGCGCCATAGGGATTGTCCTTGCCCGCGACCTTCCGCGAGGTGCCATAGACGCGATAGCCCGCGCCGTGGAGCTCAGTAGCGATCGCCCTCCCTAAACCAGAACTCGCCCCCGTCACCAGCGCTACTCGTCCACTCATCGTCATGCTTTGTCCTTACTTGCCTGCGCGCCTTCTATCTTTGACGACGCCTTTGTCCTACTCCGCCCAGCTTGTCAGGCGCAATATCATCTCCCTTTCCCTATCACGGGCGGGTGACGATTCGGCGAAGGACAGCCGATTGCCGCCCACAAACAATGAAGAAAGGGAGGAGAAGCTCTTTTCAAATAGCCTCTGGAACAGAGCAGCCGCTCCGGTCTTTCGACTACAACGTCATATTTCAATACAATGTCAGGAATAGAAAAACCCGTTAAGATTGTAACGCTCGGGCCGATTTCGGGCCAGAGGCAATCACTATGCTGCATGAAATTGGCTTGCGTCCTCGTGGCGTAACGCAGCTGACAGGACGAAAATCGAAGCGCCGCCCCGCACCAGCCTGCCAGGGGTTGCAATAATCCGGCGGCCGCTAGTGGTCGAGCTATCTCCAGCTCCGAAGAAAGTCGCTCGCGGCCTTATATCGCCGGAAGGTTTCCGCCGCCCTCTCGCTGGAGCCCTCACGAGGTTGGAAATGTTCGGAGAATCCCACCGGAGGAAGCCTCTGGCCAAGAGTTCTAGCCCCGAGCAGCCCGGCCCCAAAGGCGGTCGCCACCATTGGAGCGGAGTGCACCCTGATAGGAATGGCGGTGATGTCGGCGAGGATCCGCATCCACGGCCTGTTCATCGCGCCCCCGCCCAGCGCCGTCAGAGCTCCTTCGCTTTTACCGAGTTCGACCAAATTATGCCGAATGGCTAAAGCGACGCCTTCAAACACTGCTTTTTGCAGCGCGAAACGGCCGTGCGACCGGTCAAGCCCGAGGAAGGCGCCCCGGACGAAGGGATCGTGAAAAGGGCTTCGCTCGCCCTTGAGATAAGGGAGGAACATCGGGGGGATGGAGTCCCCTGCTTCTTCCGCTAACGGAGCTTCATCGCAAATCTCTTGCACCCACGTTATTGCGTCCCCGGCGCTCAAGATTGGCGCGATTTCGATGAGCAGGCCGGGGTTCGGATGCGAGAGGGTGTAAATCGTCAGCGGGGTGCGCTTGTCGTGCTCCGCCGCCACGCGCGCTACCCATCCGCTTGTGCCAAGATAGACATAGGCCTCGTTCGGAAGCTCTATCCCGGCGCCTACGGTTGCGGCCCCCGCATCCCCCGTTCCGTTGAGCACAGGCAGGCCGGACGGCAAACCGAAGCGGTGGGCAGCTGCAGCGGACACCTTGCCCAAGATGGCATCGGCTGCGATTATCCTCGGCAATTGTTCGCGCGAGATCTTCAGCTCGCCTAGAATCTCCGGATCCCAATCGCGGGACGCCAAGTTCATTAGGCCCGTAGCGCTCGCGGAAGTAGCGTCGGTGGCGTGACGGCCAGTCAGAAGGTAACCGATATAATCTTTGGCGCCGGTGTGTAAAATGGCGGTGTCTCGTACGATGCTCGGAGCCTCGGCCGCGAGCCACTCCCACTTCGCCGAACACATGAGGTGGTCAATTTGGTTGCCGACTCTCGCGGCAGCGCCGAGCGATTGCATTCGTAAGCTGAACTCACAAAATCTCTCTGCGGCGCGGCCGTCGCTGTAAAGTATCGCCGGGCGCAGCGGCTGACCATCAGCTGCAAGAACAATGATGTTCTGCATTGCGCCGGTCAGCGCCAGCAGCGCCGCCGCGCGCAAATCTCCGAGTTGACCTATCGCTTCTTTGGCCGCCGCGGCCCAGTCATCCGGCGCTTGCTCGAACCATCCGGGATGCGGAGACACAGCTTCGTAATCCGCTCTCGCCTCGCAAAGAACAGCGCCGTTGGCGTCCAGCGTCGCCGCCTTAACGCCCGACGTGCCGATATCGAGGACTATAATGGTTTGCGGAGCCACGGATCTTTCCAAATGAAGTTATTGGTTAGCGCGGCCGCGCTAACGATAAAGCGATTGCTGCGGAGAGAGATCGGAAGCGATTGCCGAAAGATTTGCGCCGATTATGAACGCCACATTCCGAAAGGCAGGCAACTTAGGCACAACTCTGCCAGCCAGATGCCTCGCCTCAGCACCCAGCGCCTTTTCGAGGCTCGCTTTATATTCCGGGATGCGTTCCCAATCGGCGACCGTGCCGGCGTTAATCTCCATGTGATACTGAAACCCGTAGGCATGCCGACCATACCGAATAGCCTGAACCGGACAGGCGGCGTTGCCGGCGAGGACTTCTGCGCCCACCGGAAGCTGGGAGACCTCGGCGCCGTGCCACTGCAGGGTTTCGATTGGGGACGGAAGACCAGCGAGCAATCGATCCCTTTGACCGCCTGCGGTGAGTTTGACATGCGCGAGCCCGACCTCGGGTTTGTTCATGAGCGAAACCTTTCCGCCAAGCGCTTCGGCTAGAAGCTGGTGGCCGAGGCAAATGCCTAGATAAGGGCGGTCCAGGTCTTTCACCCACCGGCGGATGGCCGCCTTTTCCGGCGCCAGCCACGGATGAATCTCCTCCTGCCACACATCCATCGGCCCGCCCATTACAGCCAGGAGGTCGTAGGCCTCTAGGTCGGGAATTGGTTCGCCTTCGTCCAATTCGATTGTGCGCCATTCATGGCCTTCGTCTTTCCAGAGATCGAGAAAAACGCCAGGGGTTTCGACGGCCAAATGTTGAAAAACCAAAATGCGCATGATCTCTCCTTCTGGACGATTTCACCTTGAGCGATACACGCGCGGCAAGCGTTTTGCGAGCGCGAAGATGCCTCGGGCTTGCGGTCTTCGTCGTTCTCGCTGGTTGTCTTCCTCAACATCGATCCCAACAATACGTTCGCAATATGTTCTGTGAAAGAACGACATGTTGGTTTCATTACTTGCGTCAAGGTCCGGCTGGTTCGTCACAAACGCAAGCCTGCGGGAGTTGCAGCCAGGGGCGGCTCGCTACTAAAGATGACCAACATTCCTATTAGCTTTTGGATTGGGCTGACCCTCGCCGCCGCCGGACATGACCAGGCTGTCACGCGAAAAATCCAAAGCCATCCGGGGCGGAAGAATTAGGCTAAAGGGTGAGGTCAGGATAGAATGCCGCCATGGCCAAATCCTTTATTACTTCCGCAGAAAACGTCGAGGTCAGGGGCCTCTACGAGCAGCGCGTGGTTTTGGCTAAGCAAATTGCTGAAATGCTTCGGAACAATCGCTGGGGGAGCGACGCCGAGCGGTTGGAATATCTAAGGGGTCAGGAAGCGAAGCAGGAAGCTATTCAGCGGCGCCTCAGAGAAATCTTTAGGATTGCGTAGGACCAACCGATGGTCATTGAGGGCGCAACCATTCCCGCTTCCCGCGTGGGCCGCACTATAATCCACACGGATAGCCAAGAATGTTATTTTACCTTTGCGGCGAATCCGAAGACAAATGGCGCGGCCAAGACTTTAGTCTCGGCATTTGAAGAGGAAACCCCATGCACAAGTCTTTACTCCTAGCGACGGCAGTTTGTTTTCTTTGCGCCCCGGCGGTCATGGCTGCGCCGATCCCGAGCGTGAGCGGCGCCATCGTATCGGGAGACGATGCTAGCCTCGTCTCCACCGTCGCTTATCACAGCCATAAGAACATGAAGAGGGTCCATCGCCACCATCACCGGCATCTCGGAAAGTAGGCCTGCCCGTTAAACGGATTAGGCGACAAAGCCTCGCCTGTCGGCGCATTCGGACGTAAGCGCGCTGACAGGCGGGTTTCGATGATGGCTGGGACGGGTGACTTCCTTGGCGATGGGACGACGCCCGCGCGAATAATCGGGTCAATGACGGTCGGCGGTGATTTCAGATGCAGGCCGCTGCGCCGCGCCTACCCCGAGATAAATATCCTTGATATCGTTGCGCGCATTCAGCTCCGCAGCCGGACCGGACGCAACCACGCGTCCGTTTTCCAGCACGTGGGCGTAATCTGCGCACTGCAGCGCCACTGCAGCGTTCTGCTCAGAAACCAAAAAGGTCACGCCGCTGTCGCGGTTGAGTGCGCACACAATCCCGAAGATCTCCTGCACGATCAGCGGCGCCAAACCCATCGACGGCTCGTCGAGCAACACCATCTGCGGTCCAGTCATCAGGGCCCGGCCGATCGCGATCATTTGCTGCTCGCCGCCCGAGGTGAGCCCGGCGCGGCTGCGACGGCGCTCCCGGAGGCGAGGGAACCATGCATAGACGCGTTCAAGTTCCATTCGCAGGCGCCGGCTGGAGAGCCTGCGGACATAGCCGCCCGTGAGCAGATTCTCCTCCACCGTAAGCTGGCCGAAGCAATGGCGGCCCTCCAACACCTGCACGAGACCCTGCGCCACAAGTTTCGACGGTCCAACCCCAACGATAGACTCGCCACGCCAAGTGATTGCGCCGCGCCGGACCGCGCCGCGTTCGCCGCCAAGAAGATTCGAGATCGCCTTCAAGGTCGTTGTTTTGCCGGCTCCGTTGGCGCCGAGCAGTGCGACAATGGAGCCCTCCGGCACGCCAAATGAAACGCCGCGCAGGGCGACGATGGCTGCGTCATAGACGGCCTCAACGCCGTCTAGCCGCAGCAGAGGCGAACCGTAGTCGCTCATGTAGCGCTGCCTCGCACCACCATGCGCCTCAGCTTTCATGCGAGCAATCGCGGGGCGTGACGCCCTTCTCCTTCGCATAGGCCGCCGCCTTCTCGTCGATCAGCGGCCGCAGCGTCGCACGGTCAGCCTGGATCCAGTCGCTCACGGGGGTCCACTTCTTGCCGTCCCATTGTTGCACGCGAAGCGCTCCGCCGCCTTCGTGATCGCTGCAAGACAATTTGAGCGGCTGCAGCAGCCCCTTCACGCCGAGTTCCTCCAGCCGTTTCTCATCGATGTTGAGGTGCTCGATGCCGTACCGGGCTTGCTCGCCGTTAATCGGCTTGGCGCCAAACTTCGCATAGGCCGTGCGCAGCGCCTCAATCGTGATGATCGCCTCGACGACGCCGGCGTTGTAGTAAACCGTACCGAAACGAGAGAGATCCTTCAGGTCGCTCTTGCCTTTGTCGAGGACATATTCCTTGAGCTTCTTGTGTATCGGGAAGTCGGTTCCCGCAGGGTAAGTGGTTACTGCGAGATAACCCTTGGCCGCGTCCCCTGCGGGGATCACATCGTCCTCGGAGCTCGACCAAATGTCGCCGATAATGTGGTTCGCAGGAAAGCCCACGCGAGCTGCGGTCTTAATCGCCACCGGCGTCTGAATGCCCCAGCCGCGCAGATACACCCAATCCGGCTTCGCTTCGCGGATTTGCTGCCACTGCGCCGATTGCTCATTGCCGGGATGCGGATTGGGGATCTCGATATCCTCAAAGCCATATTCTTTTGCCAGCAGCGCGAGCGGAGCGATCGTCTCGCGGCCGTAGGCGGAGTCGTGATAGAGCGTCACGATCTTTTTGCCTTTGAGCTTGTCGAACCCTCCTTCCTTCTGGGCGATGAAATTGATGATGCCGGAAGCCTGACTGTAGAAGGTCAGCATAATCGGGAAGTTCCAAGGGAACGTCGCCCCGTCCGTGGCTTCGGTCCGACCATAATTGACGGTGATCATGGGGATCTTGTCGGCAACCACCTTGTCGGTGAGCGCGTAGGAGATCGGCGCCGATGACGGCAGCATCAATGGCGCCGGCGAGCCGTTCTTGCCTCCCTTGAGGCGCTCGTAGCATTCCACCCCCTTCTCGGCGAGCCAGCCAGTCTCGCATTCCTCGGTAACGATCTTGACCCCGTCGACGCCGCCTTCGACCTCATTGAAGTAGCGTACCGTATCGAGGAAGCCAGCCCAGATAGAAATGCCGCTCGGCGCGTACGGCCCGACTCGGTAGGTTAGGAGCGGCAAATACTGCTCCGGCGCCGACTGTGCAAAGACTGGCGGAGCGGCGAGCGCGGCGGCGAAGGCAACGGCGGCGACAACGGCGCGGCGCGTGTAGCGGCGGGTGTAAAGGCGTGCGAAGGGCATGACTAAGCTTCCTAATCTTCTGCGAGATTGCGGGTAATGGGGTAACTGGACGTACTCGACAGCATGGCGACCTTCCCGGCGCGTGCTCATCTCAGCGGGCCGGCCGCGGACGCAGCAGTCGCGTGACATAAGCAGTGAGGCCGCGCGGCTCGCGGATGAGGAGAAAGATGATCAGGCTGCCGAAGATGATCTTCTGCAGATTCTCTAGAAGGCCGGTATCGATGACGCTGCCGAATACGCCGAGCATGGCGCGGTCGAGTAAGATCGGAAGGACGAGGATGAACGCGGCGCCGATGTAGCTGCCAGCGATGCTGCCTAGGCCGCCGATGATGATGATGAATAGGATCTGGAATGAGCGGTCGATGCCGAAAGAATGCGCATCGGCGGTCCCGAGATAGGCGAATGCCCAGAGTGCGCCGGCGATGCCTAGGATGAAGGAGCTAACGACGAAGGCGGTGAGTTTTGTGCGCACCACGGGGATGCCGATCACCGCAGCGGCCGTGTCCATGTCGCGGATCGCCGTCCAAGCAAGGCCCGCTTGGCTGCGCACCAGATTGAGCGAGATCCAGGTCAGCGCGACGACTGTGCTGACGGTAATCAGATAACGACCGACGGGAGAGGAGAGATCGCGCCCAAATAGGGCAAGATGCGGCGCAGAGATTGAGCCGGAGGAAGCATAGTTAGAGAACCACTCATATTTGGTGAAGGCCCATTCGACGAAGAACTGGGCGCCAAGCGTGGAAGCTAAGAGATAGAAGCCTTTTATGCGCAGGCTGGGCAGGCCGAACACTAGACCGACCGCCGCCGCGGCGACTCCGCCAAGCGCGAGGCTCAACGGCAACGGCAGGGCCGGCAGGCGCAGCAGAAAGTTATAGCTGGCGAAGGCGCCCACCGACATTAGCGCGCCGGCGCCCAGCGACGCCTGGCCGGCGAAGCCGGTCAATAGGTTGAGCCCGAGCCCGGCGAGAGCCAGCACGAGGAAGGGAATCAGCATGGCGTTCAGCCAGTAGTCGTTGGCGACGAATGGCAGCACGCCGAAGGCCGCGAGGAGAACGCCGATAGCTTTCCAGTTTGGGCGCCAAGCGGCCGGCGTAGCGCCCGCGGGCGCCGCGACGACAGAGATGGCGTCCGATTGATCAAATGACGACATGTCTCAGACCCTTTCGATCGCGCGCTCGCCGAACAGGCCGGCTGGGCGAACCAGAAGAAAGAATAGGGCGAGCACGTAGGCGAACCACGCCGACAGACCGCCGCCAATGAGGGGGCCCAGATAAAGTTCCGCGAGGCTCTCGCTCGCGCCAACGATCAGCCCGGCGATGATCGCGCCGGCGATCGAGGTGAATCCGCCGATGATGAGCACCGGGAGCGCCTTCAGCACCACCAGGCTCAACGAGAACTGCACGCCCTGGCGGGCGCCCCACAGCAGACCGGCGACTAGGCCGACGAAGCCCGCTACCGCCCAAACCACTCGCCAAACCGAGTCCAGATTGATGCCGACCGACTGCGCGGCCAGCGGATCGTCAGCCACCGCGCGCAGCGAGACGCCGATGCGCGTGCGGCTGAACAACAACGACAACGCCGCCACCAACGCCCCTGCCACCACGGCCGCGGTGAGATCGAACTCGCTCACCTGGATGGGGCCGATTTCTATCGGCACATCGGGGATGCCGAGATCGAGCGCATGTACATCGGCGCCCATCGTCGCCTGCGCGACGCCCTCGATAACGTAGCTAAGGCCGAGGGTCGCCATGAATAACGTCATGTCGGAGCGTCCCGCCAGCGGCCGCAACACTGTCCATTCGATCAGCGTGGCGGCGACAACGAGCAGCGCCATCGTGACGAGGCCGGCGAGCCAGAAGTTCGCTCCATGTTCGGTGAGAGTGACGAAGGCTAACGCGGCGAACAGCATCAGCGAGCCTTGAGCAAAGTTGAAGACGCGCGAAGCCTTGTAGATCAGCACGAATCCAAGTGCGACGAGGGAATACATCACGCCGGCAAGCAGGCCGCCAACGAGTGTTTCGAGAAAGAAGCTCATGGTCGGCTCCGCTCAGTGCGCCGCGCCAAGATAGGCGGCGATCACATCGGGGTTGTTGCGTATCTGCTCTGGCGCGCCATCGCCCAGCTTGCGCCCATAGTCGAGCACGACGACGTGGTCGGAGAGGTTCATCACGACGCTCATGTCGTGTTCGATGAGGATGACGGTGGTTCCCAGCCCGCGGTTGATTTGCCGGATGAACCCGCTCATCTCATGCTTTTCGTCGTGATTCATGCCGGCCAGCGGCTCATCGAGCAGCACGAGCTTCGGTTCGGCCACTAGCGCGCGTGCCAGATCTACGCGCTTCTGCACGCCATAGGCGAGAGTGGAAACGATGGCGTGCGCGTGGTGGCCGATATGAAGAAAATCGAGGATGCGTCCAGCGCGGGCGCGCAACGCCGCCTGCTCGCGCCGCGCCCGCGGTAGGCGCAGGGCCTGTTCGAACACGGTGACGCGCGCCAGTCGAGTCAGGCCCGCCATCACGTTGTCCAGCACCGTCATGTGCTTGAATAGGGCATTGTGCTGGAAGGTCCGGCCGATGCCGAGACGCGCCGCTTTCAAGGGATGGATCTGCTCGAAACGGGCGCCGTCGAAAAAGATATCGCCGGAATCGGCGCGGTAAACGCCGTTGATGATGTTCAATAGCGAACTCTTGCCGGCGCCGTTTGGCCCGATCAGCGCGCAGACCTCGCCGCGCTGCACGGAGAAGGACAGGCCGGTGAGCGCCTTGATTCCCTTGAACGCGAGGGAGACGTTGTGCAGCGCGAGGAGGACGTCAGACATGACGAGGATCTAGTTTGCGGTGACGAGACGGGAGTCGGCTTCGTTGCGCGATGCCGCGAGGTCGCGCCAGCGCGCGCCGGGATGATCGGCCGGCAGATACGAGCCGCCGCCGAATAGTTTTTCGCGCATCGTGCCAACCTTGTAAGCTTTTGGATAAGCGCCGCGGCGTTGCAGTTCTGGAACGAGAAGATTCACGACGTCCTCGAAGGACTCCGGCGTCACCGCGTAAGCGAGGTTGAAGCCGTCGACGTCGGTGTCCTCGACCCATTCCTGCAGAATGTCGGCAACGGTGGAAGGGGAGCCGACAATCACTGGCCCCAGGCCGCCTATGCCGCCCCATGCCGCGAGTTCTTCGATCGTCCATTTCTTGTCGGGGTCGCCTTCAGCGAGCGCATCGACGGCGGAGATGATGGCGTTGGTCTCCACCTTGCGCACGAGTTTGGTCGGCGCGTACTGGCCAAAGTCGATGCCAGTCCAGCCGGACATGAACACCAGCGCGCCATCGTAGCTAGCGTAATGCTGATATTCCTCGAACTTGGCCTGCGCCAAGGCGTCGGTCTCGCCGAGAATCACCGTCTGTAGGTTGTAGGTATATACCTTGCGTGGGTCGCGGCCGGCGGCGGCGACGCGACGGCGCACATCGGTGACGTAGTTCTTCAGCACCGTCTTCGTGGGGGCTGCGACGAACACGCATTCAGCGTGCGCCGCCGCGAAGCTGCGCCCACGGCCGGAGGCGCCAGCCTGATAGAGCACCGGCGTACGTTGCGGCGACGGCTCGCATAGGTGATATCCCGGCACGTCGAAGTATTTGCCGTGGTGCTGTATCTCGTGGACCTTGCTCGGATCGGTAAAAATACGCCGCTCGCGGTTACGCACCACCGCCCCCTCTTCCCAGCTTCCTTCCAGAAGCTTGTAGATTACCTCGAGGTATTCTTCGGCCACCTCATAGCGGTCGTCGTGGCGCGGCAGGCCGGCGGCGCCAGTGTTGCGCGCGCCGCTCTCGAGATAGGAGGTGACGATGTTCCAACCGACGCGGCCCTTGGAGAGGTGGTCGGCGGTGGAGAGGCGACGGGCGAAGGTATAGGGATGCTCGAAGCCTGTGGAAGCCGTAATGCCGAAGCCGAGATTTTTGGTGACCAGCGACATAGCGGAGACAAGCTGGATCGGGTCGTTCACCGGGATCTGCGCCGCCTGATGGATCGCATGCCAGGCGCTGCCCTTGTAAACGTCATAGTAGCCGATGACGTCGGCGATGAAGATGCCGTCGAAGATGCCTCGCTCGAGGATGCGGACGGCGTCGGTCCAGTACTCGAGATCTTTATATTGCCACGAGCGGTCACGCGGGTGCGCCCATAGCCCGGGCGACTGGTGGCCAACGCAGTTCATGTCGAACGCATTGAAGCGGATCTGTCGGGTCATTGGCGAAGTCTCTTATTTCGATGGGGACGGAATCAACGGTTGAATGGCGGCGTCGTTACCTCGCGCGGCTGTCGTGCAGGCGGCTGGAGGGGGTCAAGCGCTTGACGATCGCGAATTGTGGTTTGCCAGGAGATTTACGCACAAGCGAAAGCACCGACGAATGGACGGCGCGGTTGACGAGCAGGGGATCGGTCTTCGCGATCATGTTTTTGGACTCGACGGAAAGGAAATGGGGCGCAGCGACAGCGATCCCGGGCGCACCCCGCGATTGCGCCTCGTAGTCAGAGAGACGCCTTCCCGGCGCCGCAGCCCTCATAAGAGGGCGGCGCGGGGCGACAATAGGCTCCCATGCTGGGCTGATAGCGGCATTCATCTGTCGATTCCTTGGCATGCGCCACCGTCTACCGCGCGATGGTGGCGAACGCAGCCTTGACCACAGGGGTCAGGCTAAGCGCCATTAGTTAAGTTAGTCAATAGACAATATAGTGTTTCCTGGATGAGTTGCGTTCGGCCGGCGCGCTGTGCGCCCTCATGGCCACTCATGGGGGCGTCGCACCGGTCGCAGCGCCGGCTGGAGGAGGCGGCATATAGCAATATAAAGATGTCTTTATATATTTTGGTTGACTTGGGTCCGGGGCTGGCCATAATCGCGATGTCACGGTTCTCTGGGCCTCATGCGAGGCGCCGGAGCTAAGAGGGAATACGGTGAGCCGCAAGGCGACGCCGGAGCTGCCCCCGCAACTGTAAGCGGCGAGTCTACGTCCACCATAGGTCACTGAGATCGCGCGATCTTGGGAAGGCCGGACGAAGGCTATAACCCGCGAGCCAGGAGACCTGCCGCGACAGCATAACGTCCCTGGGCGGGGTGTCCCGGTGGTTCGCTTGCAACCGGCGGCCTTTGCCGTCCGGGATTTTTTGCATGCGTCCGCTCGGCCTTTTGCCCCCAACATTTGGGGTTCAAGCCGATGTCTCTTCCTTCTCTTCCTATCAGCACGCTCGGCGTCCCGCGGATCGGTTCGCGCCGCGAGCTTAAAACCGCGCTCGAAAGCTATTGGGCCGGCAAAGCCGACGCAGCGGCGCTGCTCGAAACCGCAACGGGGCTTCGCGCCGCCAACTGGGCGCGCCAGCGCGCGCTCGGCGTCACCAACATCCCGTCGAACGACTTCTCGCTCTACGACCATGTTCTCGATACCAGCATCATGGTCGGCGCCATTCCCGATATTTATGGCCGGACCGATGGCCCGGCGCCATTGGACGTCTATTTCGCGATGGCGCGCGGCAGCCAGGGCGACGGGCATGGTCACGCCGTTCCCGCGCTCGAAATGACCAAATGGTTCGACACCAACTACCACTATTTGGCGCCGGAGTTTACGAAGCAGCAGCGTTTCACTTTGGCCTCGACCAAGCCCGTCGATGAGTATCGCGAGGCGAAAGCGCTCGGTTATCAAACGCGTCCCGTTCTGCTCGGGCCAGTGACTTTCCTCAAGCTCGGCAAGAGTAAGGATCCAGCGCTCGATCCTCTCTCCCTTTTGACTGTATTGCTGCCAGTCTATGTGGAGGTGCTGCGTCGCCTCGCTGCCAACGGCGCCGAGTGGGTTCAGATCGACGAGCCGTGTCTTGTTCTCGATCTCGACGAGGCGCCGCGCCAGGCGTTGCGCCAAGCCTACGCCACATTCGCTTTCGCACTGCCTGAACTGAAGATCATGCTGACTGCCTATTTCGGCGGCCTCGGCGACAATCTCGATGTGGCGCTCAGTCTCCCCGTCGCCGGTCTTCACCTCGATCTCGTCCGCGGGGCGGGACAACTCGATGACATCCTCGCCAAGGTCCCGCGCGGACTTGTCCTTTCACTAGGCGTTATCGATGGACGCAATATCTGGCGCGCCAATCTGCCGTCGATCCTCAATCTCCTTGAGCCGGTCGTGGCGAAACGCGGTTCGGATCATGTCGAGATCGCCCCATCCTGTTCGATGCTGCATGTCCCGATAGATCTCGAGCTCGAGACCGGCCTCGATCCTGATCTGAAAAACTGGCTCGCCTTCTCGGTCCAGAAGATGGAGGAACTTGCGACGATTGGTCAAGCGCTGATGGGTGGTCGCAGCGTCGTCAGCCAAAAAATGGCGGATTCGGCCGCGGCCGCAGCCAGCAGAGCAGCATCCGAGAAAGTACACGATCCGGCCGTGGCCGCTCGGATCGCAGCGATCACGCCGCAGATCGCCATAAGAACGAGCCCGTTCGCGGCGCGACGCGAGTTGCAACGGCAGACGCTAGGTCTACCCGAGTTCCCGACCACGACGATCGGCTCATTTCCACAGACCGCCGAAGTCCGCAAGGCGCGAGCCGCGCACGCCAAGGGCGCCCTCAACGACGCCGACTATGACGCCTTCCTCCGCAAGGAGACCGAGGGAGCCGTGCGGTGGCAGGAGGAGATCGGCATTGACGTGCTTGTTCATGGCGAGTTCGAGCGAAACGATATGGTGCAATATTTTGGCGAGCAGCTTGCGGGCTACGCTTTCACCGATAACGCCTGGGTGCAGAGCTATGGCTCGCGTTATGTCCGGCCGCCGATCATCTTTGGCGATGTGTCGCGCCCGCAGGCAATGACTGTGAAATGGTCAACCTACGCTCAATCGCTGACTAAGCGTCCCATGAAAGGCATGCTCACCGGCCCGGTGACCATGCTGCAATGGTCCTTCGTGCGGGATGACTTGCCGCGCGATGAAGTCTGCCGTCAGATAGCGCTCGCGATCCGCGACGAAGTTATGGATCTTGAGGCCGCCGACATCGTCATCATTCAGATCGACGAACCGGCGCTGCGCGAAGGATTGCCGTTGCGCCGCGCCGATTGGCCGGCCTATCTCGCTTGGGCGGTGGAATGTTTTCGACTATCCGCGTCTGGCGTCGGGGACAAGACGCAGATCCACACCCATATGTGCTACTCGGAGTTCAATGACATCATCGATTCGATCGGCGCGCTCGACGCCGATGTGATCTCCATCGAGACGTCGCGCTCAAAGATGGAATTGCTTGACGCTTTCGTAAGTTACCGCTACCCCAACGAGATCGGGCCGGGCGTCTACGACATCCATTCGCCGCGCGTGCCGGCGGTCAGCGAAATGACCGAACTGCTGATCAAGGCGACGAAGCACTTGGCGGCTGACCAGATCTGGGTGAACCCCGATTGCGGCCTCAAAACCCGCAAATGGGACGAGGTGCGCCCGGCGCTTGTCAACATGGTTGCGGCGGCGCGGGAGCTGCGATCGGCCGTGGGGCGCGACGCCGAATAAAACGGACGGCGTCGCGCGGCAGGCTGCTCCTTGCGTTACCAGCTCTGCTGCATGGTGACGCCAGCTGGCTGGCTATATGCTGGGCGTCGGGCGGCGTTCCTTCACGCAAGGGCAGCTTCGGACCGATCATATTGAGGAAGGCGGAAGGCTGCGGCGGACATCGTCCGGGCCAGATTGCGAGAGGCGCGATGCGTAAAGTCTATATCATCGGCATCGGGGCCGGTAATCCGGATTATATGACCGTTCAGGCCATCAACGCGCTCAATCAGGCCGATGTCTTCTTCATCCCAAATAAGGGCGCCGAGAAGGCTGCTCTCGCGAAGCTCCGTACCGAGATTTGCGAGCGCTTCATCGAAAAGAGAACATACCGGTTCGTCGACTTCGAAACGCCCGAGCGAGCTAAGGAGTTTTCCAACTATAAATCCAACGTCGCGGAATGGCACGCGCGGATCGAGGAAACATACGAAGGGCTGTTAATGGAGGAACTTGCTGAAGGCGAGTGCGGCGGCTTTCTCGTATGGGGAGATCCGACGCTCTATGACAGCACTTTGCGGATTATTGCGAAAATCAGCTCCAAGGGAGGCTTTGCCTTAGAATATGACGTAGTGCCCGGCATCAGCAGCGTCCAGGCGCTGGCGGCAAGGCACCGCATCGCCTTGAACCGGATTGGTGAGCCCGTGCATATTACAACTGGCCGCAGGCTCGTCGAGGAATTTCCCAACAATCTCGACGGCGTCGTCGTTCTCCTCGACGGCGATCAGGCTTTTAAGCGCTTAGATCAGGACGATCTCGAGATCTACTGGGGCGCTTACCTCGGCACGGAAGATGAAATTCTCGTTAGCGGGAAACTTTCCGAGGTGATGAATGACATTGAGACTCTACGTGAGCGGGCCAGGCGAGAGAAGGGCTGGATCATGGACACGTATTTGCTCCGCAAATCCGACAAAAGATGAGTTGCTGCCCGCGCAGTCTGTGCGGTTCAGGCTAAGTGGACTGCAGACTTCTCTGGATGGCAAATGATGCGAGGGACGTAAGCGTGCGAGGGCGCCAAGTCATCGACTCATTCCCACGATAGCGCGCCGCCGCTTTGATATTCGATAACGCGGGTCTCAAAGAAATTGCTCGCAGAGCTGCGCATTAAGGTCGAGCAAGCCGCGCGGCACGGCATCTTGACCATAGGCGGCCTCCAATTCGGCCGCGTCCTCAACCATTTGACGAAGCTCCTCCTGCAATGCGCGTCCAAAGATGTGGATTCTCGATCTTGATCCTGATTGATGAGGTCGATGCCAAAGTTGAGGTAAATGCTCTCATCGCGCAGAATGTACTGATACTGCTCTGCGACGCCGGCCATCTTGTTGCGCCGACCGAGCGAAAGAATTTGCGCGAAGCCTGTATAGAACCACATCCCCTCAAAGATCGCATAGAAGGCGACGAGGTCTCGGAGGAATGCCTGATCGGCTTCGGGCGTTCCCGTTGAAAATAGGCATCGTCGAGATGCTGTGTGTGCTTCAGCGCCCACGCAGCCTTATCGGTGATCGATGGAGTCTCCCAAAGCAATCCGCCGGGACATCCCGCCCGAGGACGTTTCATAGGGTCGCGGCAGGTTTCCTGGCTGTGGTCACGCGCGAACACATTGGGCGGGGTGTCTCAATGGGGAATAGGTTTCTCGCCTGATTGTGGGCGGGGCCTGGACTTTGGTTCGCAGTGACGCCGCCACGTTGCTGCGATGCTCGTCCGCTTGCTCGGAAAGCTCGACATAGTCGCCCGTGTCCGCTGCGGCAGCCCCGCCCAATGATGGCATGCAGCCTTGAATTTCGTTCATTTCCTTCAATTTCCATTTCCTTTTTCCAGCTTCGCGACCTTGAATTGAATGCGGCTCATTCTCCTTCCTCGTCTTCCGCGATCTGCGCGACGCGTTGCACATAGGCCTCGATGTCGATCTTCCGTTCGAGCCCGCCGGCTGTCATCGAGCGCACCTTCCCGAAGATCGCCCGCTCCGGCCAAGGTCGATCGTGCAGCCCGAAACACCACGCGACGTTGGCGTAGGAGTTCGGGTCGCGTCCGCAGAGAAAGTAACGGTTGTTCAGGGCGAGCGCCGTCTCGAACGCCTTTTGCGGGCTTGACGACCACTCCAATATCTTCTTGCCCCAATACATGCGCATGTGGTTATGCATGTAACCGGTGGCGCGCATCTCTCGCATCGCAGCGTTCCAATGTGGGTCGTGTGTCTTGCCCGCAGCGAGCTCGGCTTCGCCATAGATATGCGGCCGCGGATCGCGTCGGTGCGCCTCCAGGGTGCGCCGCGCCCATTCCGGAAGACAGGAATAGCGATCATAATCCGGAGCATGCTCGACGAAATTCATCGCCAATTCACGACGCACGATCAGTTCTTCCAGATATGCCGCGCGATTTTTCCGTTCGGCGCCCGCATGGGACACCGATAATGCGATCTCGATCGGCGAGATCTGGCCGAAATGCAGATAGGCGGACAGGAAGGAAACCTGTTCCCGGGCCGGCTCGCTGCGAACCTCGGCATAGTTGTCGAGCGGCCCGTCGACGAACGCCCGCAAGCGACGCCGGGCTTCGCTTGTGCCACCTTTGAACCGCCTGACCGGAGCGATCTTCCGATCGACATCGAGCGTGGCGAGCAGGGCATTCGTCTCCGAAAGATCGAGCGAGTGTGGAAGCGAAAGGCTCGTAGCGCTGATCTCAACGTGAGTCCGCCGCAACGGCTTGAGAAAGTCGGCGCGGGCCTTTTCGATTTTTGGGCGGATCGTTCTCGCGGCGATTTCCTGCTTTTTGGTGGCTGTTTCGACCGGAACGACGACGTCGCCCTCGACCTGGAGGACTCTGCAGCCCGCCGCGTTGGCCACATTGCGACTCCATTGCTTCTGATGTCGCAGATAGCCGCGATCGCAGACGACGAGCGCGGCGCGGCGTGCGAGCTTGAGCGCAACCTCGTCGGGCGAGCCGCGCTGTATGACAAAGCCGACGCCGCGCTCCCGAAGCGCCCCTTCGACCTCGCGCAAGCCCTCCAGCATGAAGGCATAGTGACGCGCATTCGCCTCAGGATAGCCGTCGGTCAGGCCGAACCCAACGACAGTTGGAACGCTGAGACGGGTCGCGCAGGCAATGGCAGTTTCGAGAGCGGGATTGAAGGCTTCACGTTGCGATTGTTGCATCCAGCAGAGCACGTAGTCGCCCTCGCGCTCCGGTGCATCGTTCAGGTCTTTGAGGCGTTCACTCTCGATCACAGGAAAGTCTCCGCCGTCATCTGCGTCTTAAGCGCGGACGCACGCTTGCGGAGCATGGAAAGTTCTGCGGGATCTTTCCGGGCGAGGTTGAGGATACCTTATGCGTGGGTTTTTTGAAATGCGCGTTCGGCGCCGGGCCAAGAAATCCCAATAAAGCGTGGTGAACGGGCAGGCGTCCTCCATGCCACAAGCTCCTCATCTTCGACTAGAAGCACGGTGCGGCCAACGCTGCGAGCTAGCCTATTGCGAGCCGACAATCGCCTTTCCGGACCTTGATTCGGCTGAGCCGAATTGCGCGAGCCCGCCCTTTCGCCGCAAACAACCTAAGCCATCAATCGATCCGACCGACGTGCGCCGCCTCCGCCATAATAGAGCGCTTGGTCCGACTGAGATCGCTCAGCGCGGCGGCATTCTCCGCGTTTCCGCCTCACCAACAAGCCGCGGGGGGATAGTGGTAAGAATAAGAGCCATAGAGCGGAAAGGAGGTCCGTTCTCGGCACTCAACGACCGCGATGGGCGCGTTATGGCCGTAAGCGGAACTTCCAAAAATCCAGCCGAAAGGTCTGCCTCGCGCCAATAGCGGAAGTTGTCGCCGGCGGTCTCGAAGCCGCCGGCAATCGCGTCAATGCGTTGCAGGGACGCTAAGGGAAGATGACAAGGATGTTCGGCTTCGGTTGCGCTCCCGCCCTATCGACTGCGCCGCAAAGACATGCTGCAGCAAAAAACGGCCCGAGGGCGCTCATAAGGGCTCTACTGAACATCGGTTCCTCCACTGTCGTCGGAGAGAAGATAATATGGCTGAGTTCACCTTGGTTGCTTTATCGCGCGCGACGTCGCCCTGAAGGACGGAGCGCAACGAAGCCGCATCAGCGTAACGCGAATAATATTTTCAGGTACAGCTGGGTCAGGGCCGGAGGATGACAAATTGGTTCTGATCTAGCGACGCTCTGGTTGAACTCGGCAACGTCCGCTTTCGGGTCAGGAGCAGAACATTCAATTCATTAGCTGTGAGAATTTCGTTCACGATCTTGAGTCGCAGGCTCGCATCGAATCATGAAAGTAGCGGTCTATGCAACGTGTCTTTCGTGCAACATTTGCTCAGAATTGTCCGATATACATTGAGCTGTCATAGAGAAAGCTTCGAGCAGGATGTTCCCTTGGGACACTATCAGGTATTCATGATTTGAAATGACCGTCAGAACTCGTGGCCTGCCCCCATGGGGTGATCCAGTTTGAATGTTAGTGCATTGTCGGCCCTGGCGCTATTGCTGGCGTGGCCGGCGAAGCTGGTCCGGATTGCGAAGCCGGCCATTGCAGGGTCTCCGGGGCTGGCGGCTTGTAGCCCAGCGATGAGTGCGGGCGCACGGTGTTGTAGTGGCGTCGCCATCGCTCAATGACGACCTTCGCCTCCTTGAGAGTGTAGAAGATTTCACCATTCAAAAGCTCGTCGCGCAGCTTCGAGTTGAAGCTCTCGCAATAGCCGTTCTCCCAGGGACTGCCCGGCATGATGTAGGCGGTCTTCGCGCCGACGGCGGCAATCCAGTCACGCAACGCCTTGGCGATGAACTCCGGGCCGTTGTCGGAACGAATGTGGATCGGAACCCCTCGCAAGATGAAGAGGTCCGAGAGAACGTCGATGACGTCCGCTGCCTTCAGCTGCCGGTTAATCCTGATCGCGATGCATTCGCGGGTAAATTCGTCGATGATATTCAGCATGCGATATTTCCTGCCATCATGAGTGCGGTCCTCGACGAAGTCATAGGACCAGACGTGGTTGGGGCATTGCGGGCGCAGCCGGACGCACGAGCCGTCATTGAGCCAGAGACGCCCGCGCTTGGGTTGTCTGGCCGGAACTTTCAGCCCCTCGCGTCGCCAGATCCGCTCGACCCGTTTGACGTTGACCTTCCAGCCTCGCTCCCACAACATCGCCGTGATGCGGCGGTAGCCATAGCGGCCGTACTGGATGGCGAGCGCCGTGATGTCGGCGATCAATGCCGCTTCGTCATCGGGCTTGGTCGGAACCTTGCGCTGCGTGGAGCGATGCTGACCGAGAACCCGGCAAGCGAACCGCTCGGAAACGCCATGTTCGGCGATCACATGCTCCACGCAGGCGCGACGACGCGCGGAGCTCAGAAGTTTCCCGAGGCAGCCTCTTTCAGGATCAGCTTCTCAAGCGTCAAATCGGACACCGCTCGACGGAGCCGCGTATTCTCCGCCTCCAGCTCCTTCAGCCGCTTCACCTGATCGCCCTTCAGGCCGCCGTATTCCGACCGCCATCGATAGTATGTAACTTCCGTCACCCCTATCGAGCGGATCGCCTCCGCGACCGGTCGCCCTTGCGCGCTAAGCACTTCGACTTGCCGTAGCTTCGCGACGATCTCTTCCGCCTTGTGTCTTTTCCTCGGCATTGCGCAGTCCTCCATCAGGCTCATAAGCTATACTTCACGGAGGATCACTTTTCAGGGGGCAGACCAGATCAGGAATTTGACGCCAGCCCCCTTGTCAATCCCGTACAGTCCAGCGTCCTCGAGCGGCGCTTGCCAGACGTCGACGAAGTTGGCGTTGAGTGAGCCGCCTCCGTCCGCGCGCGGCACCTCCACTACGATCGGGCCAACGTCCTTTGTGTTGAAGAAAGCCATGAAATAGATTGCATCCGGATTGGGAGTCAGAGTCTGATTGTGCCAATCGAGCGGACGCGACCAATAGATGACTTGGTTCACCTCGCCGTCGGTCTTGTTGAGCATCTCCTGGAGCATCAGGTCGTAATTGACAGCTGACATGCCCCAGTTCACGGCCTCGATCGCGCGGCGCTCCACCGTGCGGCGCTCAAGTTCATTCGGAGAGAGATTTTGCGCGTGCGCTGATGCTACGGCGCAGGTCAGTACAAGTGCTGAAACAATTGATCTTTTCATAGCCCTAGCTGCCGGCTGGTGGCGCGACTGCCCGAGATCTTAGCACTTAATCGTCGCCGGAGCCGTAATTGACTTAGAACGACGTCCAATGCTGCAAGGCAACATACAGCGTCGCGTCGAGTACGAACGTCACCTTTGTTTCGGGACCGGCCGACAAGGCATTGGCGGGGCAACGGCCGCGATGGGCGCGGGGCGGCTGACGGGATCGTTGGCAAAGAACTCGTCGGCTTTGAGGTCGAGGAGTTCAATTAATCGCTAAACCTGTACCCTCGGAGAGAGCGAGCGCATCCTCGATGTCGACCCCGAGATAGCGAACGGTGCTTTCGATCTTCATGTGGCCAAGCAGGATCTGCACAGCGCGCAGGTTGCCCGTCTGTTTGTAAATGATCGACGCCTTGGTTCGGCGTAGCGAATGCGTCCCGTAGTCCTCGCGACGCAGTCCAATGCCGATCACCCACTCCTCGACCAACCGGCATACTGCCGCGTGCTGATATGGTCAGCGTGGTCGATCCGGCTCGGAAAGATGAAGTCGTCGAGCGTCCCGCCTCGACGTTCAAGCCAGGCCAGAATGCTGCCGCGAGGGGGCTCAAGGAGCTCGAACTGTACGGGCCGTCCTGTCTTCTGCTGAACGACGATCGCTCGCGAGCGAACCCGGCCGCCACTGGCAAGCTCCCTGATCTTGACCTTGACGACATCACACCATGCAGCTTGCTGTCGATTGCGAGGTCAAACATCGCGCAATCGCACAGGCGGCGCTCGCGGTCGAGCCGGAATCTGATGGCCCATACTTGCTTCGGCTTCAGCGCCTGCTTGGCGCCAATCTTGCAGCCGGCGTTGCAAGCGGGTCGATTTTTGGCGCCCGTATCAAACTCTAAGTGTCCCATAGCCTTTCTCCTCTCGAGCGCGCGATCTGGTCGATTGCTTCGGCGACAGTTCCATGCAGCGCGGGAGGTAGATCGTGCCCCATGCCATCGATCAGCATGAATTCGGCGTGTGGAATCGAGGATACCGTGTCCTCACCACACGCGGGATGGATGAGAGGATCATCCGCACCATGGACGACAAGTGTCGGCACCCGGATGGTCGCCAACCGTGAGCGGCGGTCGCCGGCGACGGCCATCGCAGCAATCTGCCGTCCGAGACCGTCGGGATCGTAGGCGCGCCGGACTTCTTCCAGAATAAGGGCGCGATATGCCCCTTCGTCAAACGGATGGCCGGTGCCTGTTATACGCCGCGTGAAGGCGATATTGTGCGTCAGAAACTCCGCCTCTTCTGAGGCGGGATTAGGCGCAGGGCGCGTCATCATCGCCATTACGTCCGGCGCTGCCGGTGGCAGTGTCGGATTGCCTGTGCTCGACATGAGCGACGTGAGCGATAAAACCCGTGTGGGATGCTCGCTCGCCAGTATTTGCGCGATCATGCCGCCCATTGAGCGACCAACGACGTGCGCCCGGCCGATGGATAGGGCATCGAGCAAACCGATGGCGTCGTTGGCCATGTCGTCGAGGGTATAGGGCACGTCCGGTCGCTGTCCGGCCATAAGCATAGGCACCAGAAATCCGAATTCCGGCGTAGCGTGTTGGGTGAAATGCGTCGAGCATCCCGCGTCGCGATTGTCGAAACGGATGACGCGATAACCCAATGCTGACAAGTCTTGGCAAAACGGAACCGTCCAGCGGACCATCTGTGTTCCAAGCCCTGCGATCAGAAGGATGACCTCGGCGGTCTCGTCACCAAAACTGTCATAGGCAAGTTGATGCAATTGGCGTCCAGGATTTTCACCGTGGTTTTCCATCCGGATCAAACGAGCAGTGGCTGTTGAGTAAGTGTCTGCTTTTCGCGAGATGTCGCTCATAAGCGGACCAGCCGCTTCCCGCCCAAGCCCGTCATCAGCCTCTCTTGTCCGCATGTCCGCTTCGGAGACATCGACCGGCTCGGCTGAATGACCAATATGGGCGCAAAGCGGCCGGGAGCAGTCATTCGATCATGCTCGCGCCTCCCGAAGGCGTCCGGCCACTTGCCGACCGGACGCTAGACGGTGGCGCGTCCGTCTTATGCGGCTTTGCTTGATGCGAGCGCATGAACGTCTGCGGCGGTGAGCGTCTTTCCGCCGATGGCCCAGTCGCCCCGTTGGATTTCCTGAACCCGGACCCAGGTCACGCTGCGCATCGCCTCGCCTTCAACGGAAATCATGGCTTCGGTGACCTTTTCGATCAGGTCTTGCTTTTGGCGGGGAGTGAACACGTCCTTGATGACGTCGATTGTTACGAGTGGCATGGACTTTCTCTCCTAGACTTTCGCCGCGGACACCACGTCCGGCGTTGACGCGTTGAAATTAGCGAATGCCCCCAGCCTGCGTTTGGAGATGGTCTGGAGATTTTCCGGAGAAATGCGGGAGAAGTGCTATAATCCACCGCGATGATTTACCATTTTGAAGACGTTGAACTGGATACGGCCAGGGTCGAACTTCGGATCAACGGCGGCGCGATCCTGATCGAGCCGCAAGTCTTCGCGCTGCTGAGCTTTCTTGTCGAAAACCGCGACCGCTTGGTCACGAAGGACGAGATCATCGGGCGGATTTGGAACGGGCGGATCATCTCGGATTCCGCGGTCGCTAGTCGCATCAAGTCAGCGCGCCAAGCTCTTCGCGATGATGGTCGTTCACAGCGTCTCATACGCACAATCCATGGCGTTGGCTTCCGTTTCGTCGCGGACGTCACCACAATGGCGACGGCGTCAGGCCACGAAATCCTTGCGCGGACGGCCGATGCAACGGACGTGGGGCACGCGCAAGCTGCTGCGACATCGCGGCCGAGCATTGCGGTGCTTCCTTTTCGCCTCGTCGGAGCGGCGGGCCATCAATTCGCGATCGCCGACGCGCTGCCGCACGATCTCATCACCGAACTGTCGAGGTTGCGCTGGCTGTTCGTCATCGCGCGGGGGACTTCCTTCCGCTTTCGCGGCGCGGAGGCGGAAATCGATCGTGTTCGGACGGCGCTGAACGTCCGCTATTGCCTTTCCGGCGTGGTGGAAATCCTCGACAGCGCAATGGCGGTTTCGGTCGAACTCTGCGACACGCAGGATAGAGGCGTCGTTTGGAGCGAAAGGTTTCGAGCCCAAGTCGGCGCAGTGCACGAGATCCGCGAAGAGATCGTCCGCGCCGTCATCAATTCGCTGGAACTGCAGATCCCACTCAACGAGGCGCGTCGCGCGCGGCTAAAATCCCCGGAGCATCTCGACGCTTGGTCAGCTTATCACCTCGGGCTGCATCATATGTATCGGTTCAACAAAGCGGACAATTTGGTCGCGACCTCGCTTTTTGAGCGCGCCGCTGTAATGGAGCCCGGTTTTGCGCGCGCATACGCCGGTCTTTCATTCACCCATTTTCAAAGCGCCTTTCTCCGCTACGCCGACGATGTTTCCGACGCAGCAAAGCTGGCGCAGCGCCACGCCGAACAGTGTTTGGAACATGACCCCGTCGATCCGTTCGGAAATTTTACCATGGGCCGCGCTTTCTGGCTTCGCGGCGATCTGGACGGTAGCCTTCCGTGGCTGGAGCGCGCCAACACGCTCAACCCGAACTATGCGCAGGCCAAGTATTCTCGGGCTTGGGCTGAAGCGCTGCTCGGCAGCGCTGCGGTGTGCCAATCAAACGTCGATGCAGCGCTTGCATTGAGCCCTCTCGACCCGCTTCTCTACGGCATGTTCGGCGTGCGTGCGTTCTCGCATATCGTGCTCGAAGAGTCCGCCCAAGCCGCAGATTGGGCCGAGCGTGCGGCAAGGTCTCCTGGGGCGCACGCCCTGATCGAGATGATCGCCGTCGTCGCGCACGGGCTAAACGGGAATGATGCGCGCGCGAAAGCATGGGCTGAGTCCGCCCGTGCTCGGGTCCCCGATCTCACCGACGCGGAGTTTTTCCGCGCGTTTCCGTTCCGCGACTCGCGCACGCATAAACGCATCTCTAAAACGCTTGAGAGGTTTGGCTTTTAGCATAACGGCGGAAGCGCCACGCCGACGATGGCTCTCAATGTGAAAAGCCTGCATATATTGGACACGATCAACGTCCGCTTTGGGTCCAGAATGCGACGTTGGTCGTTGTCCTGCTAAATGTCCGGGAAGGGCGCGTTGGGGCCGAAAGCGGACTGGCAGTTTCTGGTTTCAGATTTAAGTGAGCGGACATTCAGTTCGGCGCGAGCATTGTCCTGATCTGACTCACAGGCGACTTCCACGCCTCAAGTCGCGAATGTCGGCCATGCGTCCACAATAGGAAATGGGATCGTGTTGCAGGGTACATTGTGGTTTGGGTCGGGTGGCGGCAGCCTTTCGACCTAAGCGGCCCTTCGGAAGGCCATACCGGTTCTCGCGAGCCAACAGCCTCTAAGTGATGGCCCAGGTTGACGTCCTACAAGCGCGCGAAGGGCTCAACCATCGGGCCCTGCGATTCCACCATAAGCCAACACTTGAACGCTACACTGTCGCCGCCGTCCGGGCGGCGAGGCTGGTCCCGACCCAGTTCCCTTTCGAATTGTCGGTGTTGGAGAGGACTGCTGCTGCCTGCACAATGAAGTCGTCAATTGGGTAGGCGTTGCCCGCACGCTCACAAAGAAGCAGAAACTTCGACATGACGTAGGTCGACCAGTCCGTCATGGTCACGAGGTGGATCACCATCGGCATGATGAGCCCAATCTCGCTCCAGTCGCCACACATAGCGCGCCGCACCGTTCGCGCGTTCGACCGCGACTACCAGCAGCGCGTCGATAAGTCGGGGCAGATCACGCCCTGACACTTCTCCGGCGCGGGGACTGCCAGACCGGAAGGCGGGATCACTAACAGCACGATCTGCGCACACCTCCAGCAGCTCGAACGTGCCGGGCGAGAGTTGATGGTTATCAAGAACATGGCGTGCGATGGTCTTGTCCGCAAACTCCGCGACCACATCGAGCGCGTCGTCTCTGGTCAGGAATGGGAAGGAGCCGATTGACATAGCCAAGTTCGGAAAAGCGATGAAAGCGTGTTGGGGGCAGTTCGCCGACAAATCGCCCCGCGAAATAACTGGCCCAGTTGCTTTGGGAGGCGCGACGACCGGCGCCGGGATCGACTCGACAGGAACGGGCGCGACTTCTGGGGTCTTGGACGCGGGGACGAGAGTCCACGCCGGGGCGGCCGTTTTCCGGGGGCATCGGCCCGACGTTCGACCGGTGTGGCGGGTTTGCCAGGTCCATAAGGCATGGGCGCTGGCGGCGGCTTGGTCGGCTCAGGTTGCACGACCGGCCTTACAATCTCCGTCGTGGGCTTGCTCGAGCTCCTTAGATTTTCAGTCAACATGCGGATCGTGGCGTCTGTGTCCGCCGGCGGTGTTTTCTTTTGTGGGAACGGGGTTGGTTCGATAGGCACGTGAAATCTCCGATTTGATCGGCGGCTCGCTCGGCCGAGTACAGCGTCGATCAGACGAAATAGTCGTCTTCGGGCGGCTGCTCTTTGCTTTGAGTTGCGAGAGCGTGCCCAGCTTCCGCGATGAGACTTTCACCTGCTTGGGGGTCGGTCGACATCTCAAAACGCTCATCCTCCTCGATCCATTTACTGCCGGACCGGCTCGCGAACCGCGCAAGGCTCTCTGCCGAGATCGCCAACCATCCGCCGTACAGCCAGACGCCGCATAACTCGCCGCTGACGGCGTGGGCGATGACGTAGCGCTCTGACCAACCGAAGAGCTCGGCGGCATCGCGGGCGAGAACGCAGCCGCGTGAATTGCACGCCTCGCGAACAGCGCTCAATGGTCCGGTCGGGAGAGGCGTTTCGAGGCCCCAGGCGAGGTCAAGCGCCGACGTGGCCGGCGTATGCGGACGGCGGCTCATTGCAGGCGCCGGTCAGCGAGCGCCACAGCTCCCGAGCCGGCAAAGGCGGTCACGATGATGCGCTCGCGCATTTTGCGAAAAACGCATCCGCATCAACTTTTCGGATTAAAGTGCTGCCGCCGATGCGCGTGCGCGGGAGCTTCCCGCCTCGCAGCAACCGCCAAACGCCCGCTTTCGATATACGGAGGTAGAAGGCTGTTTCTTCAACTGCCAAGACGCCGGGCTGCGGAGCTGACGCCGCTTTGTAATTTGCAAAGGCATGAGACATGTTGCTTTCTCGCTCGACTGTTTGATTGTTGTCGAGGGAGAACCTAGTCGGGTTGAACGAGCAAAAAGAGCCGGAAAATAGGGCGTACTTTTTGCTCGCCCAAGACGCTGAGGCCTCAGCCGTTCCCACTGATCTTCTATGACGTCGAAAAAACGCGAGGCGTGTCGCGGACCTGCCGCAGCTCGCGCACTTTTGTACGCTCTCCTAATCGACTCCGGGGTCATAGGTTTAGGGGTCCTGCCGTTACCCAAAATCGGTGGGTTTTGCTCGCTGAGTTCTTTTGCAGCGATCTCCCATGCCCCCGGCGGGAGCTTGCCCGGAAAATCGTCTTCGCCATACCAGACCCGCAGGCTTTCGACTGCGTTGATGATCGCGTCTTCTCGCCCTGGATTGCGTGGCCTTTTTGCTGCGAGCAGTTCCGTCGCGCCCAGCAGCGCTATGAGTAATTTCCCCGCCTCGGTCTTGCGTTTGACGGCTAACCAAACCCGCTCGGGCTGAAGGCCAAATTCAATGGCGAGGCGCTTGATTGCGGCCTCAAGGTCGGAGGGGCAGAAGATGCCGCCGCGGCTTGCGCGCTTTAACGCTTCGCCCGGTAGTGGGTCGCCAGCGTTTGCTTCGATCGGTGGTTTTTTCACGCTCAACCCCTGCAACGATTACGACAACGATTTGGCAGAGGTTAGCGGTAATTTGGGCTAACCAGTTGATTTCGTTGGCGCGCCCAAGGGGAATCGAACCCCTGTTTTCGCTGTGAAAGGGGTATAACGAGCGATTTTTCATATTTCTGCGAACTGCGGTGAACGTTGATCTTCCTGTAAAGAGCTAACTTTCCGTTCTTGCGCGTTCGCCGAAGTTCGCATACACAAATTCCGTACAATTTCCGTACGGAGCCGCCAATGGCCAGAACCGTTCGCAATCCTAAAATCGACAGCCGCTCGGCGCGCCTCAAGCTGGCCGACCGGCGCGAACCGTACTGGACCTCTATTTCCGCAGGTTGCGCCCTCGGCTATCGGCGCGGAGCGAAAGGCGGGACTTGGATCGCCCGCCTTCGTGACGATGAAGGCAAGCAGCACTATGAGGCGCTTGGCGCAGCTGATGACGCGCGCGATGCCGATGGCCTCACCTGTTTCGCTTTCGCGCACGCCCAAGAGAAGGCTCGAACATTCTTCGAGAAGATGGCCCGCGTGCTCGCAGGCCATAACGAGACCCACGCAGGTCCGTACACAGTGAAAGCCGTTCTTGATGATTATCTGGCGGCTCGCGAACGGCGGGGCTCCAAGGGCGTGCGCGCGGATCGCTACGCCGCCGAGGCGCGGATCGTTCCGAGGCTCGGCGCGATCGACATCTCGAAGCTGACCACCAAGGCAATTCGAGACTGGCACGAGACTGTCGCCTCGGCACCGAAGCTCGTTCGGACGAAGAAAGCTGCTGTCAAGCGCGCGACGAAGCCTTTGAACGCTAAAGACCCGGAAGAGGTCCGGCGCGCGGCGCTCGACAGCAAATCGTCTGCTGACGGTCCTTAAGGCAGCCCTAAACTACGCTTTCCACGAAGGGCGAGCCTCGGCGGATGAGCCATGGCGCAAAGTGAAGCCGTTCCGCGAGGCGGACGCGGCCGTCGTGCATTTTCTCAAGGTCGACGAATGCCTCCGGCTCGTAAATGCCTGTGAACCGGCCTTCCGCGATCTGGTGCGCGGCGCCCTCGTCACCGGCTGTCGATATGGCGAACTGACGCGAATGCGCGGCGCGGATTTCAACGCCGAGGCCGGCATGATTTCGGTCAGGCTATCCAAGGCCGGCAAGCCTCGTCATGTCGCCCTTGCCGACGAAGGTCGCGCGCTTTTTGCTTCGCTTACTATCGGCCGGGCGCCGCAAGATTTGATATTCCACCGCCCCGACGGCTCCGCTTGGGGCGCGTCGCACCAACAGCGCCCGCTCGAGGAGGCGTCGAAAGCTGCGAAGCTTGATCCGCCCGCGACATTTCATATCCTGCGTCACACCTATGCCAGCGCGCTTGCCATGAAGGGAGTGCCGATGGGAGTCATAGCCGCCCAGTTGGGGCATTCCGACACTCGGATGACTGAACGGCACTATGCGCACTTGGCTCCTTCGTATATTGCCGAGACGGTGCGGGCCGCGCTGCCGTCGCTTGGGGTTGTGGACAACACGAATGTTTTGCCCCTCAAGAAGCTGGCGTAAAGGCATAATGGCCGCGCGGGGATAGGCGGGCGATAAGCCACGACCATCGATTGGTTTCCCCGCGTCCCTCTGATGCTCGCGGATGCGCAATGAATGGTTTCAAAGAGCCCCAATGGAGCATCGCACAATTGCGGGCCTGGGCGTTATGGCGTGACCAAGAACTGGTGAATTTTGCAGCGGCAGGCCGATCCTGGGAAGCAATACGCGATCGCGCGCGAAAGAGCTCGCTCAATCAAAAGACCGAAGAATTGTGGACTGCCTCGGGTCTCGATCCGAAACGATATGTCCAATTGACTACGGAGTTTCCGCGGTCGCCTGATCGGGTCGCTTTAGATTTCAAAATGGGGACGCTGCCGTTCCTCAATCTAGATCGTGCGCGAGCGCGATACGCTCTGAAGGAACACGGAAGTGAGAATGGCCGATCGGCGCTCAATCAGATCGTCGCCTCTGACTTGCGGCGACTGGTCGACGCCGTTCTGTCGTCAGCAGAAGTGCACGGGCCGTTTCAGCAAAAGACTGTTTCTCTCTTCCCGATAAACCAATACATTTTGCGCCTCCTTCGTTCTGGCGATCTCACAGCGACAGGCTGGCTGCCGGATGAACCACTCGCCCGAAAGGTTTTGCCGGCCGATTGGGCAGGGCTCGAAATCGCACGCAGTCATGACACAAATCGTTTTGGCGTGTGGCGCCTTGGCGTGCAGTCTCGATCGGGTAACGGGCGGCGACCTTGGCTCACTGCGCAGCACCCCGGGGGTGGCGATCTCGAAAACGTGCAGGTTCAACGCGAAGGGATTTTGAAGGTATTCCGACCGATTGAGCTGACCACCAGGGAAAGCGATCAAGATCGGCTTCGAAGCGCCCCACGAAGTAAAGGCGGCCGTCCACCTGGGTTCGACTGGAATATGATCCGTAGCGAGACGTTTCGCTTAATGGAGTACAATGACGAGTTTTCGCCCGACGACCCAAAATGGAACGCGCAGGCGCGGTTAGAAACAGCACTGCAAGAGTTCTGCAGCAAGACGTTCCACAGAGAGCCATCCGCCTCTTCACTGAGGAAAAGAATCAGCGGGTGGCTTAGCGAGTGGCGCAACCAAAAGACTCGCGGTCAAAAACTGAGTTCCTGACCATTTCCGACCATTCCGGCCGACATAGCCCGTGGATGGGGAGCATTATCCGGACGATCGCTGGTCTACCAGTGAGCATCGGAGAGACAAAATGCTTAACACGAATTTCAATACATCGCCGCCGACCATCACCATTCGTGATCGTCTTGAAAATGGAAACCTTAGTATCGAAGAAGTCTGCGCCCTCGCCGACCGTAGCAAAACCGGATTTTACGCAGATCTGAAAGCGGGTCGCGTCTCAATCCGCAAGGTCGGACGAAGAAGCGTTGTCTCCGGTCCCGTCGCCAAAGCTTATATTTCGGGCGAGCAGCGAACCTCCACGCCATCGAATGGGGAGGCTTAAGCCATGAGCAACAAGATCAAGATCATTCGAGCGCTGGAGCGGAAAGTCGCTGGCGGGTTAGTAAGATTGTCGGAAGAGGAAGTCCGGCGGGTGCTAGTCGATTTTCATGCAGCTGCGGGACGTGACGCAGCAGAAAAGCTATCCCTCAGCATCACAACATCGCCAGACATTTCGTACCAAGCAGCGCAAGATTACCGCGAGATATATCTAAACGCCTGCGCTGAGGCGACTATGAAGATGTATGCCGAGAATGGCCTGGGCATAGCGCTTTTTGAAGTGGCTTTGGACGCTATCATTGCCGGCTTTAACAGCCGCATAATGGAACTGGGAGCTGCGTCGTTCTGTGGCTCACTCCTAAACGTGGGAGTTGCATAGCCATGTCCCATCAAAGCGAAACCCCGCCGGGGGCAACGGCAGGGTCCCGTGCGGTGTCGTGTTTTGACCGCATCGACACCCTCGTTCTTATCCCGCGAATCAATCATTTTCAAGACGTTCGCGGTCCGCAACGTCATGGAATTACTGAAAAATACCATTCCCCAGGTTTTGCCCTGCACGATGAGCGATGCGCGCTAAGGCCGGAGGATGGCCGATGAAGAAATCCACCTCGAAGACCGCCCAACATTACTCTCGCCGCGACAGGAAAGCTAACGGACCGCCTGCCGGCGAAAGCTTCGGCTGGTTCACTTTTACCCTGATGGGCAGCGCCGCTTTCAGAGCGCTTTCCAAACCCGCCCGGACGGTGCTCGATCGGATCTACATAGAGCACGGGTCCCAAGGCGGTAGGGAAAACGGCAGGCTCAAAGTGACGTGGCGTGATTTTGAGAGGGCCGGCGTCCAGCCTCGGCGCATAGTGGGAGCGATCGCAGAAGTCGAGGCTTTAGGACTAGCGATACGAACTCAACGCGGACGCCGCGCGTGCGGCGAAGATCGAGGCGCGCCGGCACAATTCCGCCTGACGTGGCTTCCCGTCTTCGAGCCTGACAATGTCACGCCAGCGACCAATGAATGGAAGTGCTTTGGCGAAGCCCTCACCGAGGCCAAGCGGGTCGCTAAGATCGCCTCTGGCCGCACCATGGATCAACGAAAGAGAGCGAGCATAATCAGCGCCCCCAGGCAAGATATAGAAGGTGCTGTGCAACGGGGGGTGCAGGAAAAAGCGGTACGGGGGGTGCAGAAAAAGATGCCCGCAAGCATTCGACGGGGGGGGGGGGTGCAGTCACTGCATTCCGTGGGGGGTGCAGAAGAAAAAGATTTTGAAGCGAACTTTGTACCCTGCAGAGCCCAAGTGCTTCCATTCCCAAGTTCTCCTTGGACCCTGCGCAGGCCTCCCTCATCGATCGCCAAAATTGTCCGCACCCGCACCGCCATACCGCGCGAGATCAAGATATGACGCAGCTTGCATCCAACCCCACCAAAGAAACCTTTCCACCTGCCATCAGGTCCGAAGCGCCAAAGAGCATGAATCTCAATTGCATTGATTTCATTGAAATTGATCAGATCGAAATTCAAGATGGCCGGCGCCCGGTTCAACCCGAAGCGGTCGTCCATCTTGCAGCGTCCATAGCGAAGCTCGGTTTGAGAACACCGATCACGGTGCGGCAAAATATTTTGGAGAACACCGTCGTCTTGATTTCTGGCGCCCACCGGCTCGAGGCGGCAAAGCAGCTCGGCTTGGAAAGGATCCCGTGCTTCGTTCTCGGCGACGAACCGGAGGAGCAAGCACGCCTGTGGGAGATCGCGGAGAATTTGCACCGTGCCGAACTCACGGTGATCGAACGCTCCGAACATATCGCCGAATGGATGAGGCTGACGGGTGAAGTTCAATCGGCCCAACTTGGGCCGATTAAAAGCAAAAGAGAAGACGGTCGAGGCCACCGCCATAAAAGCGGCGTCAACGCCGTCGTCCGCGAACTCGGCGTCAAGCGCTCCGAGGCTCAGCGCTCCATAAGGATCGCCAGCCTTTCACCAGAGGCAAAGGCGACTGCCCGCGAAGTCGGGCTCGCCAACAACCAGAGCATGCTTCTCGTCGCCGCGCGAGAACCGCGAGAGCGCCAGGAGTCCTCGTTGAGGGAGTTTGCGGACAGGCGCGAAGCCAAGCTCGTCTCCCGCGGCGTTGCCGTCCCCGGCGGCACATCGCACCTAGCCGTATGGATCCTGACGAAGGCCCACCCCTTCGAAATCCCAGCGATTCTATCATGGCTGGAAACCGAGGAGCCAAAAGACGTCACCGCCGCTCTGCGAAGATCCAGCTGCATCGCGAGCGAAAAGACGGTGCAAACCTCCGGCCACGCCGTGCCATCACCCATTATGCCAGCTTCCAGCTTTGGAGTCGTCCCCTCACAGCCATTGCCGTCACGGCCCGAGCCGGGCGCGCCGCCCACGGCTCCATTCAAGCCGCTCGATTTAGAAGATATTCCGCGAGGATACGAATACGAGGATGGCGAAAGATTTGTGTCTGCCGCCCCAATGGAATTTGACGGACCGCCGCTCGATTTCGACGACAACTCCGCACCTATTCGCGATCCTGAACAACTTTTAGAGGTCCGCAGAGCGATCGATGGCTTCGATGCCGAACCGAACTTAGCCTCTCCAACCGCTGCCGACGTTTGGGAGTGCGAGATATGAGCGCCCGCGCGGCATTGAATGACGCGGCCGATTGCGGGGTACTTGTCCGCCTGAACGGCGACAACCTAGCGCTCAAGGCAGCCGCCAAACCGTCGAGGGACCTGCTTGCCAAGCTCAGGAAACACAAACCCGAGATTATAGCGCTGCTTCAACACGAGCCGGCTCTACATTTCGGCAGAGCCATCCCGGCGACGACTGTTCCGGCTATCTATCGCGATGCCTGGAATCAACTCCGGCGCCAAAGATCAGGACCTTTTTCGGACCCCGAATCGCGACGGGCGTTCGACGCCGCCGGCAGGTTCCTGGCGGAATGGACAAGCCTCGCTTTGAGGTTCCAATGGGCGCCGGATGATCTATTCGATCTGCCGCGTGGAGACAAAACTTGCGGATTGATCTGGTTCCTGAATGGTGAGGATGTGCGGGCGCTTGGACCAGAGCACGGCGTGACGATCTCAGGCCGAATCTTCGATAAGACGACGCGAGCCGAATGGGTCTATTTACGTTCCGAGGGCGGAGACCGGTGACGCAGAATGCTTACTCACGAGCTGATCGTTCATCAGGAAAACAGAGAAAAGGGACGATCTGGCTCTGCGTCATGTCGCCCAGTGTTGCTTTACGCCATGACAGTCTTGGCAAGATCCTCATTGGCTGCCTCACCGCTTGGCATGATTTCTAACTTCATGTTCCGCCTGTGATTTCTGCGCTTAGAGAATGTTTAAAAGGCTGGAAGCGGGTGATATTGGTTCGTTGCGCATCATCGACAACCCATGAGAGTAAGAACGGGTCGGATTGGCTCATCTGAGGCAGCGGAACGCAACCCAGAAGGGGAAAAAATGTCCCCATGTCAGACGCAAAGGGAAGCGCCATACGGGCTGTTTCCAAACACCTTTTGCCGGAATAGGAACGGCACCCAATTTATAAAGATATCAGTAAGATAGGCCTAGGAGCTGCTCATATCCGCGCGCAAATTTTGGAGAGTTAGTAAACACTTTTAGAATAAAACGAAAACAGGCGCGCCGATCATCGCGCGCACGCGGCGGATCGTCGAGGATTTGTGGGGCGAGCACTTCGATGAATGTCGAACCGTTCGGTCGTGTGGCGACGCTAATCGGGGACGCTCGGTTCAGCCTGTTTACAACACTGCGTGGTGCGGATGACGATCGTGATCTCCGCCAATGCGCTCGCCCGGGCTACGCGGCGCGCTGGGGAAAGGCTTGCTGGATCATCATATGCGACCTCACCCCCAATCAGCCGATTCTCTTCGATGATGTGAGTGTAACAAGCGAAGTAGTTCTGCTGACATCATCCCGGAACAATCTCGCATCAACGTGGCACCATAGCGCATAGTTCAGATGCAAGACGAGTTTTAGATCCGGCGCGCGGCCGAAGCGATCAGCGAGAAAAGAGATGAGATGTTCGAGTGAAAAGTTGCTTTGACAATCGGAGTCACTTCCGACCGCTGTTCCCGGTGAGGATAAGGTCACCGCTGATGTTATCATGGACGTTTTGTCGGCGGCCGCTGCGAGGTTAAGATGGACGCTTCCCCAAGGATCGCGAAGAAGGCCCAGTTCGACTCTCAACGTCTGGCATCGATCGGTATTCGGCTTGAGCGAGATGTGGCGTCCGGCGTTATCCCCGGCGCCGCGATCATGATCGGGAGCAGCGAGCGGACCATATTCGAACAACATGTTGGATTCCGTGAGCTGATGACGTCTGATCCCCTACGATCAGATGCGATCTGGCGTATTTATTCGATGACCAAGCCAATTGTGACCACGGCTGCGATGGTCTTCGTCGAAAACGGATTGTTGCGCCTTGATCAGGCTGTCGCCGAATTTATCCCCTCGTTTGCGAAGCTCCACGTGGCACAAAGCGGTGGCCCAGACGTGCTTGCGAGCCAACCGCCAACGATTCAGGATCTGATGCGACACACTGCTGGTCTATCTTATGGATATCTTGGCGACAGCACAGCGCAGCGAGCGTATGTCGCCGATGGATTTCTTAACGAAGATCTATCGAACGAAGCGTTCGTGGAGCGACTCGCAGCGCTTCCTCTTGAGCATCATCCTGGCGCCACTTGGCACTACAGCCACGCAACGGATGTCCTTGGTCGGGTTCTCGAGATAATTTCTGGTCGCAGCCTCGGGGACGTCTTGCATCAGACATTGTTCCAACCGCTTGGCATGCTGGAAACGTGCTTCGAGTTGCCCCCGGACAAACACGCGCGTGTCGCAGAGCCTTTACCTCAGCCTGGATGCTCAAGACCGCATTTTTTTGATCCTTGCTTACGCCGTCGTCATCAGAGCGCCGGAGGAGGTCTTCTCTCCACCGTCGATGATTATGCCCGTTTCTTGCGCATGCTTCTGGGCAACGGAACCTACAATCGCAACAGAATTCTGAGCGCCGCTACGGTATCGTATATGACCGCCGACCATCTTGGTAACGTTCGACGGGGAAACTACTATCCGCCTGGACCTGGCTACGGATTCGGATTGGGCGTTGCGGTCCGTCTCTCAACGGGGGTGGCTCCGTTTCCTGGGTCGCGTGGCGACTACTTCTGGAGCGGTGTCGGCGGCACCTATTTCTGGGTAGATCCAGCACGCCAATTCTTTGCTCTCTTTATGCTTCAGTCTTCGTTGGCGGAGCAGCGGCTTCATTATCGCACGTTAATGCGCAACATGATCTATGCAGCGATCGATGATTAATTCCGGCCCTCGACGGCTGGAAGTGGAGTATTGATTTGCGAGCATTCTAAATGCGTATTGATTCGAGTTCAGTGCCCAGACCTTCGCCAATCCTTCCAAAGGGTCAGCAATTCAGTGGCCGCAAGGTCGAAAGGGGCCTTCCAAAGGGCTACTACAAGGCTTGTGCTTAACGACAAGGGAAGAGGTCGTCGATAGCGCACCCGTGGGAGCGCGGCCTCGACGGTCTATCCGCACGGCGTTGCCATCGATACTTCACGGAGGCGCAGTCTGCGGCCGCGACGCGGGTCACACCGTTCGAACCTGGCACCGGGCGAAGGATGCATTGAGGGTACGCTCGGTGAAAAACGGACCCAGTGGAAAACGGGGTGTCTCGCTTGCCCTCCGGCGACAATGGCCAACGTGGCCAAAGCCCATCCTACCCTGAAAACCTTGGCCATCTTGGACGCCTTCGAAGGTCGCCAAAACGGCAAAAGGTTGGACCCCTTCAAACACGGCCAAGATGGCCAAGATTTCAAGGATGAGAGCAGTGGACAGCTTCAGAAATCTGTCCAGATTGGCGGCGAAACCGACTACGCAGCGATGAGGCCTGCCATGGCTGCGAGGGCGAAATATGAGCGCCAGGCCTTTGGGGCGACGACTAGGCTCAGGACCTATTAAATTTGCCTGAGATGTGATTCCTGGTCTCCGCATGGGGAGGCTGGGATGAGTGATTTGTTTTTGTTGGGCGAGCGGCAGATGGCGCGGCTTGCGCCGCATTTTCCTCTGTCGCATGGCGTTCCGCGGGTTGACGACCGTCGGGTGGTCAGCGGAATCGTCTATGTGATCCGCAACGGCCTGCAATGGAAAGATGCGCCCAAGGATTACGGGCCGCACAAGACGCTTTACAATCGCTTCATCCGCTGGAGCCGGCTCGGCGTCTTCGACCGCATATTCGCCGCGCTCGCTGGCGAAGGTCCAAAGCCCGAGCGCATCATGATCGACGCCACGCATCTGAAGGCGCATCGCACAGCGGTGAGCCTGCTCAAAAAGGGGCTCTTCCCCGCCGTATCGGGCGCACGAAAGGCGGACTGAACTCGAAGCTCCACGTCGTTTGCGACGGCGCCGGCAAGCCCCTCGTCATGTTGCTCTCGGAGGGCCAGATGAGCGACCACAAGGGCGCGCGGCTGATGCTCAAGGCTTTACCGCCTGCTTCAATGTTGATCGCCGACAGGGGCTACGACAGCAACTGGTTCCGCGCCGCGCTGAAGGCCAGGGGCGTCGAGCCCTGCATCCCGCCAACCAGAAGCCGCAAGCTTCCCATTGCCTATGACAAGACGCTCTACCGCCAGCGTCACAAAATCGAGAACATGTTCGCCAAGCTCAAGGACTGGCGGCGCATCGCAACCCGCTATGATCGATGCGCCCACACCTTCTTCTCCGCCATCTGCATCGCAGCCGCCGTCCTCTTCTATCTCAATCAATGAGTCCTGAGCCTAGGCCACCCTCCGCCCACGGTCCGACAAGGCCGGCGAATTCCGCCGGAAGCGCGCGCAGAAAATTTCGCCAAGTTGGAAATCGGGCTTTGCAACCCGACGCCTCGGCCATGCAATCCCTTGGGGCGCGCATCAATTACCAGTGGAAAGTCACTCCCTCACCCATGCTGCAATCAAATTCCGCCTCATGGAAAATGGCGTAGGTGAGTGGGTTGAGTGAGAGTGAAAGCACATCGATTTTTCCCGTCGGCGCAACCTTAAACGAAAGAAGCCCGTTCACCGGCGTATTGTCGCTCCTGACAGTTAACCGCGTCGCCGAGAACGCGATGGTTTGATCACTTTGAATCATGAAACCATCTAAGTGCAGGCCTCCGCGAATCGAGGGACCTGGAGTGTTGGCGCCATGAACGAGGCATCTGGAAAGATCGAACGTCGCGCCGATGTCTCTGCCCTCCAGCGCCGCCTTTTCTAATTCTGCATAATTTCGACTGTCATCCGCAGCTGCGTCGCGGATAACGCCGAAGCTAGCCAACCCAGCCAGAAAGAAGACCCCGAAGGGAAAAACACGTGACCGCATATATCATTACCTCGTCGATTTTATAGCCGACGCGGACCCCAGAGCGACGCCATCGGCTCCGATGCGTCTATGTCGTCGCCTTGTGCATTAGCAGTAGGGAACTGTCCACGTTTGCACGAAGCTGGCAGCTCGCTTTCCACAGACTTAGGGTTACGGCTGAAATTGATCATGGCTCCGCGGAGGGGCCTTTAGCGCTTGACTTTTCGCCTATCTAAACGTACGCTCAGTACGCGAGCGACCACAGGAAAGAGGCGCAAATGGACAGTTCAATGCACACCCCCTTCATGCGCGCTCTGACGCGGGCGCTTAATCTCAACGAGGGGCAGCGGCTCACGAAGGCGAAGCTCGAAGCAGTCCAAGGCTGCGCGACGCCGATTGAGGCATTCGCTGAAGCGGTCGACGCGATCATCGAGCATTCAGCGGGGCCGCGCATCCCTCAGGACGCCTCCGACCGAAAAGTGGGCGAGCACACCGATTACGAAGAAATCATCGAACTGCTCGGCAGGATACGGCCAGTTGTCGCGGCGGAACTTGACGAGAGCTACGAGCCAGCGCTCGAGTCCGGCTTCGCCAATCTCAAAGCGCTTGTTCTTTGCTGGACGCACTTCATCGGAGGTCCCGCCGCTCCCGCTTATCACGAATATAGCGCGTACGACCTGGCGGCCAACGAGCGCATTTGTCGGATGGCGGAGGCGACGTATCCGCATAGTTTGGCGCTCGTGAAAGTGCTCCGCGCCCAACTGGAAGTCATCATTAATGCGCGGCTGGCGGTCCGCCTAAATTCGAAACTCAAACTCGCTGCCGCGCAGGCTGAGCTCGACCGCCGGCAGTGGAACGACCGATACCCGGATATGAAGCTCCTTTGGGCGCAGCGACAAACCCCTCCGAAGCTATCGCCGTTCATGCAAAGTCTCATGGACGCGCTTGGCCTTAACGATTGTAAGGCGGCCATAAAATGAAACTTGAAATTGATCTGCCTCAAGCCGTCTACGACGTCGCGCTAAAAATGCGTGCGCGGGACTTCGAAGAGCTCGAAGCCGTATCGCACATGAACACGCGAGAAGACCTGGCGCGTCTGCTGTCAGAGCGCTACGGCTCGCGCGCCGACGTGTTCGCCGTTGGGCTCGACGGCAAGCCGATCGCCATCTGTGGCCTCATCGGATTTCGGCCGAACGTCGTTTCGCTGCTCTTCTTTGCGACCGAAGAGTTTCCCGCGATCGTTGCGCCGCTGACTGAATACGTCCAACGCGAGGTTTTCGCGCCGGCTGTTGCCGCTGGCGTGCATCGGATCGAATGCGGATCGATGACGTCCTATCACGGCATCCATAGTTGGATTGAAGCGCTTGGCCTCTCTCGCGAAGCAACGGTCAAAAAATGGGGCAAGGCCGGGCAGGATTTCGACATATACGCATGGGTTTCGAATGCCGACGCGCCGAACACGATTAACTGACTCGGCAAATCCAACGGTCCGCGACACGGGAGAGGTTTAGATGTGCGATCCAGTCACCATTGCAGGAATAGCCCTCAGTGGCGCCGGCGCTGCAGCGAAAACGATCGGCGCTGGACAGGTGGCCGACGCCACGGCAGCTTCGCTCTCCCAAAACCTCGCCGCGCAAAATGCTCTTAATCAAGAGGCGGCGGGCGTCAACTCTCATTCGCTCGGCCTCTATAGCAATCTACAGGGCCAACAGGACGCCAAAGCTAAGTCGCTCGGCGACATGTTCGTGCAGGACGTCGCGCCAACGCAGGCCAATCCAGAGAACGAAGCGCCGGGAGGCTCGGCCAATACGCAAGCCAATGAGGCGGCGGCGCGCGCTGTGACGCAGGGTTACTCCAATCAGCAGGCTCTTTCCGGCGCTAAGCTGCGATCGTTCGGCGATGTGCTGCAGAACGATACGTTGGCCCAGCAACAGGACGCCGCGAAGATCGGCCAAATCAACAATTTCAAGCAAGGCGATACGAGCGTCTTGGGCCTCGAGCTCAATCAAGATAGCCACGCCGGCGACGGTTGGGATCTGGCCGGTTCGCTGGCGGAAGGCCTCGGCAGTCTCGGCGTAAAGGGCGCCGCGGCCTGGAAGCTCGCTAACCCCGGCGTGACGATGCCGTTCACGCCGGGCGGCGTCGGCAGCCCCGGTTTTAGTCTATTCGGGCTTCAGGGCGGAACGCCGCCACAGTCATCTAACCCATTCGCGATCGTTTAAAACGGTCGCGTTCCCGACGCTCCCTGCCCGGCGACCGGTTTGACCGGACAGGATGTCAGCTCCGCGATTGGAATGGCCAGCCCGCCGTTCGGCATTCCGGTTGAAATCGACGCAGAGGTCGGCATTGTTGCGTAAGTGCTCCGGACATTTCGCTATCCGCCCGGCTGGAATCAACCCGCGTGGGACCGAAACCGGCCGTTAGCTCGCAGTCGTCGCATTTAGCTGTACGCGGTTGGCGACCATCTCGCGAAAGCAGTCCGCTGGCATAGTCTTTCGAGCCTCGGTAAATTTCTTTGCCATATCCCCGACGACGATTCGAAGCGGCGGGGCGTCACTTTCGATCGCCAATGCCACCCCCTGTGCAAAGTGCTCGGATCGTTGCCATGCTCGCGGGTACCGGCCTCAAGCTCACCGAGGAGCATTTTGCGGATGCTGAAAGCCGATCTCCGTTCGCATTCCGTCGGGCTCCATGAGCGTCACCGCGATTCCTGTGCCGATCAGTTCATATTCGAGCGCTTCGGAGATCGCCTCGAGCGCATGTTTGCTCGCGCCGTAGACGCCGAGGAAGGGAAAAGGGACGGCGCCCGCGTATTGGCTGGCCGACGCGATAGTCAAGGAGCGGGCCTCTAATCGGCTCATGGCGGCGCGCCGAGCGGATGATGTCAAGTTCGCCAAAACAGCGCACCGATGGGCCTGCGCGTTGTTGGTGTGCGTGCCGCTCTTGATCCTGTGGCTGCTTTGGGATTACCGGCACGACTGGCGCGGGCTATGAATTTCAAAATGATCATGGGAAGCGCCGCAGGCTGGTTACGGCAGAGGAAAACGCGCGGCTCTCGGAAGACGAAGAGCCAGTTATCGCCAGTCTTAAAGCCGACATCCCTAAGGTGATTGCGGCGTCATCTGCCGAATCTGTCCCTCGTTTGCAAGCGATTGCCGCTGACCCCAACATAGACCTCACTGCGGATTTTGCGTCCAAGGAGGCCAAGGCCCGAAGCGATGCGATCATGGCGGCTAGGGCACGCCAAACCGCGGTCTAACAGCATATTTGCGCTGTGTCCGCAGTCGCGCAGGCGAGCGTGCGATCTTTTAATCGCCTTCGAGTCCAAACTCTCTGCGCCAGTCCCGAGTCGGATTAAGATGGCTTTCGCTTGAGGCCGACAGCCAAAAAGCGTTCAAGCATAGCGTTGATCTGATCGGGAACCTCAAGTGTTGAGAAATGTCCGGCGGCAAGAGTCTTCGCAATGACAACTTGCGGACAGAGCTCCCGTAAGCGATTCAGATCCCGCGCCATTTCTATTATCGGAACATCAGCAGATATATATGCCATCGGAATCTTGCAGGCCTCCGCTGCGGGGGTCGGGTCGTAGTTTAACACAGCATTGGCTAAGGCGGAGAAGGCCACATGCTGCGGCGTTTTCTCCATCGGAGGCAGAATGTTTTTTGTAAACATTTCCTCCGTCCGCGCCGGATCGTCGAAGGCGCCGCATAGATCCCAAGCCGACGCCCTCTCGACCGCTTTGTAGTCGGGTCCTTTGATTCCCTCCAACAAACTTCGTATGCCGTCGGCCTCCTTCAACGCTGGCGGCGACATGACGATAGAGTCTATCATCACGATCCCCGAGAAGAGAGCGGGGTGACGCCCAGTTAGTTCGAGAGCGATCGCACCACCCAGGCTATGACCGATCACCACGGGCTTTTCCAGCTTGAGCTGGCGGCATTGCCAGGCGATGTCGTCGGCGAACCCAGCCATGGTATATTCCTGCTTGGGAGCGTCGCTGGCGCCATGCCCGCGCAAGTTAATGGCGACGACGCGACGGGATTTGGCAAAGTGAGCGATCTGAGGTGTGAAGATTGTGTGATCGCCGGTCCAACCGTTGACCAGGACAATCGGCGGGCTTTCTGGAGTCTCCGGGCCGGCCTCGAAATGTGCGAGACGGACACCATCGCGATTCAAAAGAACCGCCTTTAGTTCGCAGTCAGCAGCCATATGCAAACTCCTCAAATTAAACTTCAGATGCGAATGTCCGTGGTTGATCAGGAAAAACCGCGACAATAAGAGGCGGGATGCACTTCGCGTTGCCTACAACTGCCCATCGAGTTTTCTTTCGTGATTGATCCGCCTGGAAATCACAATTTGGCTTAGCGAGCGGCTGCACAGATCTGTCAGTGCGATGAGCTTGGGTTTTTGCCATGAAATATATCAGCGCCGGTCTGTTTGAGCTGAAACGGTGAAAGGTTCGCTCGGGCGGGCAACAAAAAGGTAAGAAATCACGGAAAGAAGCGAGAAGAGCATCATGAACGCGGCCATTGAGAGCGCCGAATGTCCATCAAAAAGAACTGTAACAAGTGCGCTAGAGCCCGCAGCCGCCGTCATCTGGAGGCATATGGCCGCGGCGCTGACAAAGCCTGCAATCTGTGGCAATGGCTGCATAGCCCCGTTCATCGCGTTCGGCGAAATCAGTCCAAAGGAGAGGGCGACCACAATCATAACTGACATGACAAGAGGGATCGGCGTCCAGCCCGCTAGCGACACGGTCAGCAGAAGCGTTGCAGCGACGGATGAGAGCGTCAATCCGATCGTGAGCACGTGACCAGGCGATGCTCCCCAAGCGCTGAATCGGCCATCTAGGAACGCGCCACCCATAACCGCAATTGAGCTCGCTCCGAAGATCAGGCCATACTGATCGGGCCTTAGCCCCATGACGTTCATGAAGAACAGGGAGGAGCCGGTAATGTAGGCGAAGACAGCCCCCGCGCCGGCGGCGTTGACGAGGATATACCCGAGACAGGCACGATGCGTCAGGACGCGAAGATAGTTGCGGGCGATCACCGAGGGCATCAGGCGGTTGGCTGGATCGATTTTGGCGCTCTCGGCGAATCCCAGCGACATTGCCAACAGTAGAACGCATGCCGCGCCAAGGAAGACCAAATATACGATGCGCCAACCGCCAAGCGCAAGCAACGCGGCGCCAACCGTTGGCGAGATCATTGGAACAACATTTACGGCGATGACGACATAGGACATCTTAGCACGCGCGGCCTTTCCATCGAACAGGTCCCGAACAATGGCCATGGGCATCATGCCCGCGGCACCGGCGCCTTGGACGACGCGCCAAGCTAAGAGAGCCGGCAGCGACTGGGCAAGCGCACAGCCGATGCTGGCAGTAATAACAAGCAGGCAACCGAACACCACGACGGGCTTGCGGCCAAATCGATCGGAGACGGGTCCGTAGATGGAAAGGGCCGCGCCCAGGCTCAGCAGATAGACACTCATAGTCAAACCAACCTCTGATGGGGACGCGCCGAGTGCGGCGCCAGTGGCGGACAGGGTTGGCAAAATCATGTCGATGCCAAAGGTTGGAAGAGTAGCGAGAAGTCCCAGCAACAAAGTGAACGCAAAGGAGTTAGGATTAATACGCACGGATCCAACGTCCAATCACAAGCGACCCTCCTGGCATCGCCTGATGGCGAGACCGCCCGCTTTTTTTAAAGCAACGAAGGGTCGGAGTCTTAGGTTACGACTTGATGTCGCAAGGCGAATGATTGGTTACGGTCGTAATTTCAGAAATTTGAAATCCAGAACGCTGAGCGGCGGAGTTCGCCGAGGCCGTCGAAAAAGTGTTAAGTCCAAATAAGCGCGACGGCGCTCCGCGCTAAAACGCCAGTTCGCGAAGCCGCTCAAGCGCTATGGCGCGAAGATTGGCGACCCCGAGCGCTGGGCCTTTTGCGGGGAGGCGCGCGGCCGCGTCTGTGACGGCCGGGAAAGAGCGGCGTGGAATGCGCAATAGCTTTCTGCGGCGCAGCCATGCCTCGCGCTCTGCCGCGTCGCGGGCTCCGCGCAAAACAGATGCCTTCGCCGATCGCCTTCATCGACTGGCCATTTGCATCGCCCCTCGCCGAGCGCCGTCAGCACCTTGAGCGGCCCGACCGCGTCCGGGTTGAAAAGACGCGTTGACGGCAGGCTCCATTGCTGTCTGTTCGGTTGATCATCGAGCATCGGTTACCTCCCCGCCAATAAAGCCCCTACCGAGCTGCCCGGCGTCTCTCGCTTCGTGCCGAGCAGCGCCGCAATGGCGCTCCCGACCGTCGGAGGGTTGAACCCGTGCTGCAGCCATTGGTTGCCGAGATAGGCCTGAATCGGACGGGACATGATAAGTCGTCCGATCGCCGCGGGTGCGGCTAAGGCAGCCGCAACGCTGACGGGACCGGCCACCGCCAGCCCGCCGGCACCCAAACCGCCGGAAAGAAGATGCATTGCATAAGCGCGACCAGCCGTGCTCGAATCGGGCAGCGGCTTGAGCGCAGCTTCGCCCGAGCGCGCCAAATCAGCAAAACCGCCGATGCCTTGAGCGTAATCTAGCCGGCTGTGGCCTTTCGCCACGACGCTCTTGATCTGTGTCGGCGAGACGTAGCCTTGCGCGCCGCCGAAAATCTCGCCCATGCCCGCGCCGCGGCTGGCGTCGGGTAGCACTTGCGGCAAATTCGTATAGTCCGGCGAGCTCACGGCGCCATCGCCCTGCTCGGTAGCATCGGCTTTCCTAATAATCAGACTATGAGTCGCAATGGTCTGACTTTGATCCACATGGCTTTCCTGCGCCCGCGCAATGAACACCGGGAAAGAAAACGCCGCGGCGACGCCCGATACGACCAAACATCGCGTCATCTGACGGACCATTACTTTATGTGTCGTCATAATTCCTCATGTGTCGTCATAATTTCTCCGTATAAGAGTCGATCTGTTCACTCGGTGAGTGGAAATCACTGAATTACAGTTTTCACGAATCGCGTTTCATTGTTGAAAAACAGTCTAGCGAGCGGGGGGGGGCTGGTTAAAGCAAACAAGTTACGAATAAATGTCAATTACAAAAATACTCGTTACATGCGTAATACAACAACAAAAATCAGAAGATCCGTGGGAGTAGACCCTCTCAGGCCGGGAGTGCTCTTTGGTTTCTGAGCGATGCAGCATTTATAACGGAAGCACAGCAGCATGGATGTATTGAAAAGCTATGCGACTGAAAACCCTTGAGAACGAGAACGCGCGGCTAAAGAGGCTTCTGGTGGACGCCATGCGTTGACAATGCTGCGCTGAAAGATTGCTTAAAAAATGGTGATGCCTGCGGCTGAGCGAGAAGCAGTTGGCAGCTTCGATCAGTCTTAGAAATGAGCGAAGGGCGAGTGGCAGTCAAATGTTCCGCGCGCGACGCGATGGAACGAAGGCTCGAGCCGATCGACTGCTGCCGGATGGTGGTTCGCTACTCGATGACCCGCATGGATGACGCCAGACTGCGCGAGCGAACGAAGGCCATGGCCGCCGAGCGCGGCCCGCTCAGGGCGATGCTTTCCCTGGGATTTTCGCAAACCGAAAATTAATCGCGCGGGGCAACGCCAATCAGAGGGTGACCGGTTAGGGGAGGCTGGAGTGAGTACCGGCCTTCCCGGCCACAGCGGCCAAGGTGACGACATTTTGCGGCAGAGCCCTCGCTGTCCGCCCCAATAGCTGATGCCAAAGCGCCAAATTACTGTGTTTGCTAGAAAGAACCGAACTGCAGACCTCACCATTACTAATGGCGCGTCAGGGCTTCTGAACGGAATACGTCTCCGCGTGTCCTTCCAGGACATACCAGCAGTCGGCCAACAGCCCGGTCTTCGTCTTCTCGACGTGGAAGACGCGAATGACATCTGCGCCTTGGCCATAAGCGGCGGAGGGAAACCCCGTGCGTCAGCGAAAGCTCTCAAATCCTAACCGGCGCGACGCGCATCACGGTGTCATCGTGTCAGGGGAGATCGCTGGTGCAAGCGGCAGGCACCCGACAAAACGCGCGCTTTTTGCTGCGCGTCAAAAATCAGTCTCGGCCGACGCGAGCTCGAAATGAGAGCGCCGGCGATAATCTGATCCGCTGATTTTCGTGCTTCGATCCACCGTCGATAGTGTCTCGGGAAATCTACAAAAGAAGTCTTGGGCCTTTTCAATCACGCGCAAGCGGATGGGATTGTACTTGTTGTCTAGCCCCGCGGCTATCTCATCAGAGGAGGCGCTGACAGTCGCAAATGCGACTATCCACCCCCTCGTCGACTGCTCAAACCATTTCACCTCGACTACAGCGGTCTGCTCGTTTTCGAAGAGTTTCACAGTAAATTCCATGCGCCCTCCGATCTCTGACTGATGGGCGAATGAGGGCGAATGCGCATAGTTCCAAAACGAGGGCGCCCAAAAAGACGCCATATTCCCGTTTGCCGTGAACGCAACCGGGTGGGCAACTATAGCCTTGCGCACCCCGGGTGAAAAATATGCTGGGAACGGAGCGCTTCACGAAGCGCGACATACAATGGATGATCAATCTGAACGAGGCATCGATGCTCGGCGCCGACGGCAAATCATGGAGCCTCACATTAAAGATGCCGACGCTTGTGTGAGACGACTATGTGAGACGAAACCAAAAATCAGGCTAGCTTATTGATTTCATTGGCGCGCCCAAGGGGAATCGAACCCCTGTTTTCGCCGTGAAAGGGCGATTACTGCCATTGGCTGCTCCTGCCTGATACCGTCCTTATCCGTATTAACATATTGCAAAATAACGTACTTGTGTTACTCTGTCTAGATCGGTATCGGCGGCTGTCGTGCAAAACATAGCAACGAACTCGTCAACGATTTTTGAGAGGTAGTCCTGTTGGCTCGCCAGAGCTCTTTCAGCAGTCGTGCCAGCCGGTGCGCCCTGCCTGCTTCCGACGCCCCACAATGGGAGGTGATCAGCCCAGGTCTTCGCCTTGGGTATCGTCGCGGGCGCGGGACGCAAGGGCGCGGCGGAACATGGCTTGCCGCCGGCCGCGGCGCTGACGGCGATAGAAAGCAAGTTAAGCTTGGGCGAGCGGATGACCTTCTGCCAGCAGATGGAAAGCGCGTGCTTTCCTGCGAACAGGCAAAAGACGCGGCGCGCCTCTGGCTTAAGAAATTGCGCGCTGGCGGTCCGACTGCCGCCGGACTGACCGTCGCCGGCGTCCTCGATCAATATTTCGACGCTCGAGCCGCCTCCGGCATGAAGTCGATCTATGACGCCAAGTCGCGCGCCGGCGTGCACATCCTGCCAAAGCTTGGGAAGTCGCTTGTCGCCGAGCTTACCGTCGATCAGGTGCGAAAGTGGCGCGACAGCATGGTTGCGGCGCCAAAGACGCTTCGTACCGGCAAATTCGCGACGAAAACCAACACTCGCACGGTTGATCTTTCGGACCCTGAGACCGCACGCCGACGGCGCGACACTGCGAACCGGACGCTTACAACTCTGAAGGCAGCTCTCAATTGGGCGTTCGATCACAGGCTAGTCGATGACGACAGCGCGTGGCGCCTCGTCAAACCATACCGAAGCACGACCTCGTCCCGTATTCGGTTTCTGACCTCGGCTGAACAGCAAGTCCTTGTCGACAACGCGGAGGGCGAATTGCGCGATCTGATCGCCGCGGCCCTCATGACTGGAGCGCGTTTTGGGGAGCTTGCGCGGCTATCTGTCCGCGACTTCGACCCCGTCAACGCATCGGTCTTTATCGCCGAGAGCAAGAGCGGCAAGGCGCGTCATATCCCGCTGACGGCCGGGTGCGTCGCGCTTTTCACTCGGCTTTCGGCCGACAGAGACAGGACAGACCCTTTGCTTCGTCACGTTGACGGCAGATGGAAGCCCGCAGCCTACCATCGAGAGTTTAAGGCGGCCGTCGCGCGAGCCGAACTCAATGACATAACGCTTCACGAACTGCGCCACTCATACGCCAGCACAATGGTCAGGGCCGGCGCGCCGCTGATTGTCGTGGCGGAGGCACTCGGCCATTCCGGCACCCGGATGGTTGAGATGCACTACGCGCACCTCGCGCCGTCCTATGTCGCCGATACGATCCGGCGTACCGCTCCAGACCTGACAGAGAACGCCAATGAAAAATCCAAACAGGGTAACGAAATCCAACGCGGCGAGCGCAGCGCTGATTAACGGGACGCGTGAATTGAAGTGGATCAAATACCCCGCGCTCCTCGCCGCCATGCTCGCGACGGCCGCCTGCGTTTCGCCAGGCGGCGGCGGAACTGAAGCGAACTTCATTGATCCTTCCACTGGTTCGCTCTCGGAGCGTCGCGCGGCTCTGAAGGCTGTAGATGTTGTCGATAGCGCGCCTGCAGGAGCGCGCGACCTCGGCGGCGTGTCCGCCCGGCGTTGCCATCGATATTTCACAGAGGCGGAGCCCTCCGCCTCGAGCCTGATACCGGATTTGCAGATCGCCGCCTATGGGCAAGGCGCAGACGTCATCCGCCTCCTCGGCGTCGAAAAGAAAACGGGACTGCTGGCCGACTGCTGGTACGTGCTGGAAGGGCATGCTGAAATATATAGCCTGCCAAAGCCTCAAGCGGAGCTCAAGTGAGCAATATTCTGAAGAGTGCCGCCTTTCAAATTCATTGGGTGTCTAACCCTTTAGAATTATTGTTTACTCATTCGGAAAAATCGGATGAGGCAGCTCTATTTCGTGTTGAAGCCGAGCAATTTATATAAATCAAAATCTTTCATCCAGGAGACGCTGACACTGTTGCAAACATCGGGAACTTTTCGATTGGCGCGCTGCTTGCTCGGCGCGGAAACCTCCTTGGTGACTACAATACGGCCTTGCCGGGCCAAGCCGTATGCAACCAGAAACGGGTCCTGCCCAACCTTCTCCAACTCACTATCTGTAAGGTTCGGGCCGTAGCCTGTCGTGAGGATGTGCTCGACCAAATCCTGATCTACCTCCTCATCAAGTACGAAGTACTGTTTCACGGCAGCACTGCAAATCCAGTCACGCAACGGCCCTTTCGAGACCGCGATTTCCTGATGAATTTCGAATGGCAGCTTTACCAGATCGGCAGTCGCCTGTACCAGCAACCAGTCCCAGAATTGCGGAACCTGGTCGATGCCGTAATAGTCTTCCTGGGCACGGATCAGCACGTTTGCGTCAAGGAGATGCACTAATATTTTCTCCTGAAGCCGGGTACGACGGCCCCGCGGCTGCTTTCGAACCGTCGGAGAAGAGGCTCCACTGAACCGGGGTTAACGCCGAGGACCTTCGCGGCCTTAGTGTGGCTCAGTTCATTGTTCCTCACGGTCCGGCGTACAAAATCGATCAGCGCGTTGCCGAGCTTAAATTGTTTGACGACGTAATAGGACGGCCCCCCTTCTGTCTCTCTGGCACTGTCCTTATCTCGCAGCTTTAGAGAGCGCCAGCGCGCGGCATAGGTCGCCTGCAGCTCGCGGTAGACTGCCGGCGTGATCCACCCACGCCGGTTGAGCCGGTGCGCCACCATCGGTTCGCTGACGCTCCACGTCGCGGCAATCCTGGCGATCGTACGCATAGCAGCGTCTTTGTCAGCACTATCGAAATCGTCCGGCTTGGCCAGTGGAACGGCGCTGTCCGGTAGCAAGAAGGCGCCGGCCACGTCGTTACAGAATTGCTCAACTTGCCCGACCGGAGTTCGCGGTTCAACCGCATCCGGGTTGCCACTCACGCCAGTCTCGCCAAGCCAGATATGGGTCAATTCGTGGAGTAGCGTAAAGGCGCGTGCCGATTTGGCGTCCTGGTCGTTGATAACGACAAAGGGGGCAATCTTGTCCGCTATCGCGAAGCCCCTGAATACGGTCTCGCTAATAGCTGAGTGATGCGATCCAAGATCGCCGACCAGCAGAACAAACACACCGATTTGCTCGGTCCGGTTGCGCAGCTCGCGGAAAAGATCGTCTGGCGAGCTATTTCTTCCTCGCCGCCGGCGTTCTTCCTCGACGCCGAGGACCTCCGCAATACTGCTGACGACGGCCCCGACGCCGTCCCTGATAGTCATAGAGGCGACGAAAGACAGGGGCTCGGCTTCCTCTTCGTCCTGCAGAAGGCTTTTGACCATCTCTTGCCGGGCACGGATATCGCGCAACAAGGCGTCGAGCATCGCATTTTCGCGGTCCGAGACGGTGTCAGTCAGTGTGCGGAAATCCTCGCCTCTGGCTCCCTTCTGAGGCGGCTGCTTCATGTAGAAGGTGATGAGAGGTCGCCGGTAAACAGTCGCGAACTTAGCAAGCTGGTTCCGCGTTGGAAACTTCGCGCCGGATTCCAGTTCTTCAAGCTTTTCGGCAGCGGAAACCGTCTCGCTCGATGCTATACCAAGCCGAACGGCCGCATCATCGAGAGAAAGGCCTGCGGATTTTCTCGCCCATGCGAGAATGCCCGGATTGATGTTTTCAGCTCTCGCCATCAAGGCATAACCTTACCAAACTTGGATTTAAGCATCCCAACTGTGGGCGAAGCCGCCGTCCCGTCCAGGCCCCTCTTAATAGTTCTGCCCTTCCCGTCCGCAGGGTTAGCGACGCGGACCTTAGCTTTCGGCACTTTCACAGGAAACGGCAGCGCCTTCTCCGCCGCCACTTGTATTAACAGAATTCGAATGGCGTCCGAAACCGTCAGGCCCATGTCGGCCAGCACACTCGCCGCTGCATCCTTGACTTGCGCGTCAATCCGAGCGCGCACTACGCTGTCTGTCGGCAAAGCCGGCTCCTTCCTCGTAGTTCCATTGTAGCTACAAAGGATCAAGGAAGTCCACGCCTCACACGACACTTGCCTGTGATCCTTCCTGACGCGATGGTGCCCGTGATCCGCGTCGCACCTGACAGCAAGCGCGAGAGCTCTCGCTGAAGCACTGAGGCCCCGGCGCCTCTCTGTCACGGCAAGTCCCCGTAACCGACGTTCGGAACATGCCCTTGCTCCCCCAGCATGGTTGGCTCAAGGAGCACTTTTGCCGGCGACGTCATTTTGCGAATGGATTGACAACGGGACAAAGGTGCCGAACTACTTCGCGCTTGACGAAACCTAGCCGTAAGAGAAGCTGACGAAGCGTTAAAAGCACCGATCACACGCGCGCCGGGAGGGGTTTATGGCAGGAAGAAGAAGGACTTACGGGTTCTCGTTTTCCTGGAGGCGCGCGGTGGGAATATCGGCCGCTAAGGGGCGCCTATCACGAAAAATCGGCATTCCGCTGACGAGATCGGGCCGAGAGCGCAAGGCTGGTCGAGCGCTTGGTCCGGCGATTATTGCGGCCTTCGCGGTCGGCATCGCCGTCGCGCCCAAATTCAGCAGCGGTGAGCAGACCTCAGCGACCGAGGCAACCCCTAACAGTCAATTCGTTGAAAAATCAACGGATATCCCGGACACACCTGCCGCCAACGCTGAAGCACCTAATCGGGATATTTCACCTCCCGCGTCTGCTTTGGCGGCACTTCCCACCAGCATCATGCCCTCCACATCGCGCCCTTCTTTCAATTGTGAGAAAGCCTCGAAGCGCATCGACAGGGCGATTTGTGCCGATCCGGAGCTAGCTCGATGGGATTGGCGCTTGGGCGAGGCCTTGAATCGCGTATACGCTCAGCTTGACAAAAACGCGCGGCGACGACTGCGTGACGAGCAACGCCGCTGGATTGTTGCCAGAGAAGTTCGGTGTCAGTCGTCCGCCGCTATGCCAGTTAACGACTGTCTCCTGCAGGAGACAAAGACGCGGACCTCAGCGCTGGAAACGCTCTCAACAAACGCATCGACGCTCGCGCGTGGAGCGCCCGACGTGAAAGATCGCCAGCGGTAAGAGAACGCCGCGCGCGCACAAACCCCCTGCTCGGAGTCTAGAACAAATATTGTTCGCCCCCAGCCAAGAATTTGCAATTGTATTGCGGATAATTGTATTCTGGAGGAGGTTCTTGGCGCGGGGGAAAGTCACGAATGAGCGAGACCACATTCGACCAACGTCCATTCGGCGACGCCGTTTTCGCGGAAAACCCGGAGAACCGATGTCCAGTGCTTCTCCTGCTCGACAACTCGATGTCCATGCGGGGCCAGCCAATCAGCGAGTTGAACGGCGGCCTTCAACTCTTCCGCGACGAATTGTTTGCAGACTCGCTTGCCGCCAAGCGCGTCGAGGTTGCAATCGTGACATTCGGGCCTGTCAAGGTCGAAACCGACTTCACCGGCATCCAACATTTCTATGCCCCAACGCTCGCAGTCGCCGGGGACACACCTATGGGCGCTGCGATCGAGCAAGGTCTGGCACTGTTACATGGACGCAAGGATGCCTACAAAGCGAACGGCATTTCCTACTACCGTCCTTGGGTGTTCTTAATAACCGACGGAGGGCCGACAGACTCCGTTTCCCGTGCGTCGCAGCTTGTTCGCCAGGGCGAAAACGAGAAATCGTTCGTTTTTTATACCGTCGGCGTCGAGGGCGCAAACTTCGAAATCTTGAAACAGATCAGCGTTCGTGAGCCTCTCAAGCTCCAGGGCCTTCGGTTCCGTGACCTTTTCCAATGGTTGTCGGCATCGTTGTCTTCCGTCTCCCGCTCAAATCCAGGCGATGCCGTGCCTCTTGCGAACCCCACCGCACCGAACGGCTGGGCGACCGTGGAATGACGTCGCGCCGGTGGAGCTGGGTTGGAGCCTGCTCGACCGGCACGTCGCACCTGAAAGCCGGAACTGGTTGCGACGATGCAGGGGCGTGCCTTGAAGTCGTTACTCCGAACGGCCCGATCTTGGTTGCGGTGGTGTCCGATGGTGCCGGCAGCGCACACCTATCTAGCTTCGGAGCCCGCATCGTCTCGCGCAGTTTCTGCCGATCGGCCCTCGCGTTCGTCGGTCGAGGAGGACGGCCGCACGAAGTCGGCGCCGAGGTCGTGGCGGAATGGCTTGACGACCTGCGCGACAGGGTCGACCAAGCCGCTCGGCGACGAGCGGAGCATCCTCGGTCCTTTGCGGCAACCCTGATTGGGTGCCTAGTTCACGAGGACCGCGCCGCCATCGTCCACATTGGGGATGGGGCTTGCGCTCTCCGTTTGACCGGAGAACGCGAATGGCGCGTCCCGAGCTGGCCAGCGCAAGGTGAGTACGCTTCCACCACGTACTTCGTGACAGATGACCCCCAGCCGCGGACGACGATTGCCCATGTCGCGGGAAAAGTTGCAGAAATCGCTTTATTTTCTGATGGCCTCGAGCGTCTTGCCCTCGATTTCGCCACAGTGACTGCGTTCGCGCCTTTCTTTGAATCTATGTTCCCTGCCTTGCGCAAGGCTCCGCCCGGGCGGAATCGACTGCTGTCGGCTGACTTACGGGCCTTCCTTGATGGGCCGACGGTTATCGCGCGAACCGACGACGACAAGACTCTAGTTATGGCGCGGCGCACGTGAGCGTCTACACTACCGGCATCGGCGGCACGATCCGGCTCGGCGCAACTCTCGGCAAAGGCGGCGAGGGAACCGTTTACGCTGTCGAAGGCGATCCAAAGCGTGCAGCCAAAATCTATTTGCAGGGCTTCGCCCCAGAGCGCCATGGCAAGGTTGTCGCGATGGTTGACGCCAAGCTGCACGCGTCCACCGACTTTGTGGCCTTTCCTGTCGACACCTTGTTCGACAGGTCGGGGTCGTTCGCGGGTTTCGCCATGCGAAAGGTCGGCGGCCGCAAACCGGTTCATGAGCTCTACTCCCCGACCAGTCGTAAGACTGCCTTTCCGAGCGCAACTTATCCCCTGCTGATCCGCGCCGCTTCGAACGTCGCGCGGGCCATGGCAAGCGTGCACGCGGCGGGCTGCGTAGTTGGCGATATCAACCACTCCGGCGTCCTCATCTCTGATGATGCGACCGCGGTCCTCATAGATAGTGATTCATTCCAGTTCTCCCGCGCCGGTCGCCTCTATCCTTGCGCGGTCGGGGTTCCAGAATTCACTCCGCCAGAGCTACAGGGAAAATCTCTTGGCAAGATCATCCGAACGACTAACCACGATGCGTTCGGACTTGCTGTCCTCATTTTCTACGCGCTGATCATGGGCCGACATCCGTTCGCGGGGCTTGATCGCGGACCCGAAGTTATGCCCATGGACCGAGCGATTGCGGAGTTTCGCTTCGCGTACTCTACGCGGCGGGCAACGACCAAAATGGAGCCTCCGCCAAACGTACCGACACTTGCCGACCTGCCGCAGGCTATCGGCGACGCTTTCGAGCTGGCGTTCGGACCGGCCGGGTTGAGCAGCGCTAGACCGTCTGCCGCGGAGTGGATCGCACTGCTCGACAAGGCCGAAGCGGAGATCGTTCAGTGTTCCCATAGCCAGGCACACCACTATTTCCGTGCTGGTCCCGCGTGCCCTTGGTGCCGGATGGAGGGTGCATATCCTGGTTTCCAGGCGTTCGCGCCGACCTTACCGGTGCGACCGGACGGAATTCCGCTTAATCTTGGGCAACTTATAGCGGCCGTGCGAGGGGTGGTAGACCCGGGTCCCGCACCCGATCTTATGTTGCTGATGCCCCCGGTGGTGGGCTTACGACCGAGCCAATCTATAATCGACTTGCGCAAGGCTCGGTTGATGCGCCGGGCGGGCGCGATCATCGGAGCGTCCATCGCGCTCGCCTTGCTCGCGTCCCCAGGCGTAGGGCCTGTGATTGGTCTTTTTGGCTTAGTGGCGAGCGCCGTGGTCGGCTTCCAAGCGCCGGCAGCGCAAGCGCCGATTCGAAAATCCGCGGAGCAAGCTCGGGCTCGCTGGCGCGACGCCGAGCGCTCGTTTGACCATACCGCGGGCAACGAGCTGTTCCACAAAGTCCGTCAAGACGCCGAGAGCCTAATCCAACAGCTTCAAAAGATTCCAGGCGAAGAAACTCGCCTTCTCGCTGAGCTCGACTCCAAGCGACATACCGCCCAGATGCGCCGCCACCTCGAACGGCACCCCATCGACCGCGTAAAGATAACGGGCGTCGGTAACGCGCGAAAGCTGATACTCAAATCATATGGAATCGAGACGGCCGCAGACGTCGATTATCACCGAATCGTCGCCATTCGCGGCTTCGGACCGTCAAGCGCCTGCACCCTTCTGGCCTGGCGCAGACAGGTCGAGACCGCATTCCGCTTCGACGCCAATCAAGGCGTGAGCCCCCTTGATATAGCAGCTGTGAAATCCGACATCGCTCGGCGGCACGCAGACATGGAAGCGCGCTTGCGTCAGACGACCGCCGCGCTTCAAAAAGCAAGCTCGGATGCGTTCGCGCTGCGGGCCAATCCCCCCAACGCCTCGATCACAACTTGGACGGCCTGGAAGCAGGCGGAGACTGACGAAAAGGAGCTCTCCTCGTCGTCCGCGGAAATCAAGCCACTGGTGGTGTTCACTATCGGAGGCTTGGTCTTTCTGACAGTTGCGTCACAAGTCGGCCGGACGCCGGGGCAATCGGCGGCGGTGCCAACCGCCGCGGTCCCTAGCCAACCGGCGCGGAAGTTTGCGCTCGCCGTGCCCGAGGTGCAGACTCTCAACATGACGCCGGAGCAAGCGAAGTCCGCCTCGCCTAGTCAAGCGGCGCGGGTCACGTCCGTTCCTCTGAACTCGCTTTCGATAAACCCAAGTACGGCAGTCCCCCAACCATCCACCCGCACAGTGGAGGCTCCGTCCGTTGCTCCAGCGCTGCCCGCTCCAGTCGAGGTCAGCGTTATACCCGCAGGGGGCGTCCCAGCGATAGAATCGCCGCCAGCCGCGGCCTCGCTAAACCTGCTCGCGCGAGGTGATGCCGGGCGGGTCCAGGAGCGGCTTAGGGCTCTTGGCTATTTTAACGGCGTCACCGATGGCGTGTGGGGCCCCAGATCACGCGCCGCTTTGGGCGAGTTCCGGCGGACGCAAGGCTTGGGCAACGACGATCTGTGGGACCTAGAGACCCAAGCCGCCTTGATATCAGATCGAGCCGTCCGGGCCGGAAGCGCCCCACTAGGCTCGGGTGTAACCGCAGCCTCCCTCCCTCCACCATCAGGGGCGACGCGCAACCCTCTGAACCGGCCCGATGCCCTTTGGGCGCAGAGCCGCCTTCGCGAGCTCGGCTTCTACTCTGCCGACGGCGACGGCGTCTGGGGGGTCACATCCCGCGACGCACTAAGAGATTTTAAGGCGGTGAACGGTCTGAATGCTGACGACACGTGGGACGCGCCGACGGAGCAGATTCTTTCCGATTCTGAGCAGATACGGGCCGACCAAACATTCCTCGGCGGATGGGCCTCCAACCTTGGAGATTGTGGGAGCGACGGGAGCGCGGCGCCAGTGAGGATCTCATCTCGCCGAGCAGAGGCATTCGGCGGCGTCTGTGAGTTCGACGAGGTGCGACGAGACGGCGCCGGCTGGCGAGCACGCGGCCGTTGCAGCGCCCAGGGCAAGAGTTGGCAGGCCAACATCCAGCTCGCCCTGAACGGCCCGACGCTCACTTGGTCGAGCGAACGGGGCGTAGCTAAGTATTTTCGTTGTCGCTGAGAGTTCCTTCGGACTTCTCGTCGGCTGGTGACGGGAACTAATTGTTGTTTTTGTCCCACCCAACCACGATGCCATTTTCTACCCGAACGCGGCTTCCAAAGCGGTTCTTTCCTATCTGATCATACTTGAATGTTTCCGCAGTCTTTGTCTTGTAAACTCTGTTGTCTTTCGCAACAGGAATTCCCCACGAATCGATCAGCTGGTCCTCGGACATTCCTTGCCAGATCATTTTACCCATTATTTTATCGACGATCGACTCATCTTGATATTTGTCGAAGAGATATCGACGGCGTTTGCTGGTGCGATATTTATTCCAAACTACTATACCGACGACAACTGCGATGATTGCCCCTACGATTTCCACGCCCAGGCCCCCGTCTCCGTTGGCAAGATTTCATTGGTAGTCCTGGATTGCAAGCGATCAAGTGCGTTCGGTCAGGTCTGCGGTTAAAAAGGCGCCCAGTTCGTCGAGCGAACGTTTTTGAAACAGGTAAGGTGGCCTCTCTGGATCGCGAGAAAATCGACACGGCAGGCAAGCGCGCTGCAGATCGCCGTTTAGACGAGCAACCGCGTCGGAAATTCTCCAAAGCAACAATGGTGGAGCTTCCAAGCGCGGCGAATGCGTAACCGCGCCGGTCGTGAGATTCGCCTTTATACGATCGCGAATGGATTGGAGGCGGGCGCAGCCGTATCGGCCGTGCGCGCTGACCCGAATGGATTGAAACCGTTTGCGACGCCGCCCGGCGAGAATGGAGGCGTTATGCCGGGGTTAGCGAGCTTCCAGGCCGCGGCGCCCTTTACGCCGAGACTGCCGAGGCCTTCCGCCAGCGAACCGGCCAGATCCCAACCGTCGCCGGCGTGGCTATCTTGATTGAGCTCGAGGCCCAAGACGCTCGTATCGCCTTGCTTGAAATTGTTGATTTGGCCGATCTTCGCGGCGTCCTGTTGCTGGGCCAACGTATCGTTCTGCAGCACATCGCCGAACGATCGCAGCTTAGCGCCGGAAAGAGCCTGCTGATTGGAGTAACCCTGCGTCACAGCGCGCGCCGCCGCCTCATTGGCTTGCGTATTGGCCGAGCCTCCCGGCGCTTCGTTCTCTGGATTGGCCTGCGTTGGCGCGACGTCCTGCACGAACATGTCGCCGAGCGACTTAGCTTTGGCGTCCTGTTGGCCCTGTAGATTGCTATAGAGGCCGAGCGAATGAGAGTTGACGCCCGCCGCCTCTTGATTAAGAGCATTTTGCGCGGCGAGGTTTTGGGAGAGCGAAGCTGCCGTGGCGTCGGCCACCTGTCCAGCGCCGATCGTTTTCGCTGCAGCGCCGGCGCCACTGAGGGCTATTCCTGCAATGGTGACTGGATCGCACATCTAAACCTCTCCCGTGTCGCGGACCGTTGGATTTGCCGAGTCAGTTAATCGTGTTCGGCGCGTCGGCATTCGAAACCCATGCGTATATGTCGAAATCCTGCCCGGCCTTGCCCCATTTTTTGACCGTTGCTTCGCGAGAGAGGCCAAGCGCTTCAATCCAACTATGGATGCCGTGATAGGACGTCATCGATCCGCATTCGATCCGATGCACGCCAGCGGCAACAGCCGGCGCGAAAACCTCGCGTTGGACGTATTCAGTCAGCGGCGCAACGATCGCGGGAAACTCTTCGGTCGCAAAGAAGAGCAGCGAAACGACGTTCGGCCGAAATCCGATGAGGCCACAGATGGCGATCGGCTTGCCGTCGAGCCCAACGGCGAACACGTCGGCGCGCGAGCCGTAGCGCTCTGACAGCAGACGCGCCAGGTCTTCTCGCGTGTTCATGTGCGATACGGCTTCGAGCTCTTCGAAGTCCCGCGCACGCATTTTTAGCGCGACGTCGTAGACGGCTTGAGGCAGATCAATTTCAAGTTTCATTTTATGGCCGCCTTACAATCGTTAAGGCCAAGCGCGTCCATGAGACTTTGCATGAACGGCGATAGCTTCGGAGGGGTTTGTCGCTGCGCCCAAAGGAGCTTCATATCCGGGTATCGGTCGTTCCACTGCCGGCGGTCGAGCTCAGCCTGCGCGGCAGCGAGTTTGAGTTTCGAATTTAGGCGGACCGCCAGCCGCGCATTAATGATGACTTCCAGTTGGGCGCGGAGCACTTTCACGAGCGCCAAACTATGCGGATACGTCGCCTCCGCCATCCGACAAATGCGCTCGTTGGCCGCCAGGTCGTACGCGCTATATTCGTGATAAGCGGGAGCGGCGGGACCTCCGATGAAGTGCGTCCAGCAAAGAACAAGCGCTTTGAGATTGGCGAAGCCGGACTCGAGCGCTGGCTCGTAGCTCTCGTCAAGTTCCGCCGCGACAACTGGCCGTATCCTGCCGAGCAGTTCGATGATTTCTTCGTAATCGGTGTGCTCGCCCACTTTTCGGTCGGAGGCGTCCTGAGGGATGCGCGGCCCCGCTGAATGCTCGATGATCGCGTCGACCGCTTCAGCGAATGCCTCAATCGGCGTCGCGCAGCCTTGGACTGCTTCGAGCTTCGCCTTCGTGAGCCGCTGCCCCTCGTTGAGATTAAGCGCCCGCGTCAGAGCGCGCATGAAGGGGGTGTGCATTGAACTGTCCATTTGCGCCTCTTTCCTGTGGTCGCTCGCGTACTGAGCGTACGTTTAGATAGGCGAAAAGTCAAGCGCTAGGCCCGAGGCAAATAAAAAGCCCGAGCGTGCGCTCAGGCTTGGATGTTCTCCGGCTTGGATGAAGGGGCAGTTTCCAACTTGGCGAAATTTTCTGCGCGCACTCCCAGCGGAATTCGCCGGCCTTGTCGGACCGTGGGCGGAGGGTGGCCTAGCCCTCGCGGCCGCGCGGCGTGGCGGGAGGTCGCCGCCTAGACCCCCGCAATTAGGCGGCGCCCGCTAACGCGGCGGCATCGCTCTCTTTCGACGCAAGGAAACCTTTTTCGAAGTTCGATCTTTGGCTTGCCGACAGGCCCGCGCCGGAGAACGCCGATAGGGCGATCCCCGCCTCAGCGGCGTGAAAGCCAGCGGAGAAAGCGGAAGAGTCGCGCTTTTCGGCGAACACCGCTTGCAATGCCTCTATGATTGAGCCGCCATAGTACTCCCACGAGGCACCCTGTGAGGCATCAGTCAAAAGCACTCGTCTGGTTCCATCAGGTAGTTCTCCGATATCGAGATCGAGGCATTGGGCGGAGATTTCCCGGATCATGGCCTCGAAGCTAATTCGATCCGCATTGCTTTGAATATCAGTCATTGCGAAACTCTCCTTACGATGAAGCGATTTATCTGGTGTGCAACGGCGATATAATGCGCATTAGTTATGCTATTCGTCAAGCCTTCAAACTAATGTTCTATTATTCACTCAAGTATGTCGTCTGTAGGTCTGCTGTATGTTGACCTACAATACTTAGACGTAAGTTGAGCATCGCATTGATTTACATTGATTGTTGGCGGTATGTTGACCTACAATATCCTCGGCACACGTGGCCTCTGGCGCTCTGCCGGCGCACGAGGCGATCAGCTCGACTGACCAAGGCTTAGGCGCCAAACGTAAGGCCCTTATCCGCGCCGCCCTGCGGGTGGGGATGATAACGCACATCGATCGCCGGCGCGCCCAATCGCGCCCGTATCATGCGTGGGTTCGACAGCGCAGGGGTGCCCCTACCGCCGGATGTTTGTCCTCTGAACACCTTGGCTTAAAGTCTCGTCGGCGACCGGCTGACTTGCGCCGGAATCCACTTTCGCCTTGCCGCGTCTCTCCGATCATCGGCGGAGAGACGGCGGTGCGGTCATCGGCGGGCTGCCTCCGAACTCGATTTGCTCGGCGCTCACATCAGCCGGTAGACGTGTTGCCTCGAAATCCCGAGAGCTTTTGCGATAGCGCTGGCCCCCATGCCCTCGGCCTTCATCTGCTTTGCCCGATCGACGTCCGTCGTCGCTGGCCGTCCCCGATACTTCGAAGGATCATTGGCCTTTGCGTGCGCAATTCCCGCGCGCTGGGCTTCCCTCGTCGCTTCTGCCTGGGCTTCGCCCATCGCGGCCATGAAACCGATCAGCGCATCGCGCACGGCTTTCTGCATTGGGTCAGTAATCGCCCCGTCGAAAGTCATGTTGTTGATCACGGTTTTGACGATAACACCCCGCGCCAAGAGCTCGCGGATCGTTTTAGTCACATCCGCATAATTCCTTCCGAGCCGGTCAATCCAACGCACAATCAGCACGTCTCCGGGCCGCAGTACATCGAGGACGCGGCCCCCTCCGGGACGGTCTGCAAAGAGCGTGTTCACGCCCGAGACGCCCTCGTCTTCGATCGTTCGGTCTATCTTGAAGCCGGCTTGCTCGGCTTGCTGGCGTTGCAGGCCGACGGTCTGATCGCTTGTGCTCACTCGAGCGTAAAGGATGGTCTGGCTCATGGCGTCTCTCGTCGCATTAGGATGGTGTAACCATTACATATCGTCACATATGTCCATAGTCAATCCTAATGCGACGTTTTTCCGTGTTTTTGTCACGTCGCGAGAGGGCATGCCCTAATATGACACTTACCGGCAGCGTGACGCCGGCGCGGTTGACATCGAAGATTGCGAGCGGATTGGGGTTGGACGCGCCAGGGCCGATCGGGGCTTGGGTTCACCGGCGCCATGAAGTAAGCGATAATCCGCCAAATGCTTGGCTACCATCGCGGATCGGTCTAGTGGCCAAAATCTGACATTGTATCCAAGGGCGAGATGTTCGCTCGCGCTCAATTCGCGGCCGTTCAAGACCGACCGGCACTCGGTACAAAGCGGTCATTCCGAACCCGCACATCAGCCAAGGATCCGAGCCTCCTGCACATAGCCGAAGGCGCCCTTGCCCGACCAAGCCCGTCCGTCAGGATAGCGCAATTCTGTTCCGGCGAGGGCCTTCTCATCCGCAAGGCGCACATTGACGCCCATCTGGCTGTTCCCGAACTTCGATATGGCGCTTGCGGTTAAAGTGAAATGTGTCGTTGAACCACAATCTGCACAGAAATGGATTTCTGCAGCCGGGTCTTCCTTGTCTTCCCGGCTATATCCCTTCGTCGTTCCCACGACGCTGACTTCCGAGGGATGGAAATAGGCCCAGCGGGCGCCCGACTTTCTACAAAGAGTGCAGTTGCACTCGTTGATGAAGTCCGGTCGCTTTGGGATTTCGATGCGGACCTGGCCGCAAAGGCAGGAGAGCTTCAACATTCCCAAGTTATATCAGCAGAGCCGATCGCCTGGTAGAGTCCGTTCGATTTCCCACACTGATTACGCTTCCAGCTCGGCTGCGCCAGGATACCAAGCGCCAGGTTTTCACCACTAGCGCGGCGGTATAAGTCTTCGCGCCTCAAACCTCATATCCGCGGCGGCGAGGGAGGCGATCCCCAATGCTGTTCGCGCCGCCTCGCTCCCAATTAGCGCGCGCGCCCATCGGTAGCTCCCTCACTCAAACGCGTCGACCTCATCCTCGTCCGGCGCGCCGCGCTCGGCCCGCGGAGCGCTGGAGGTTGTCGGCGCCCTTTGATGGCGACGGACAATCCGGTTTAGTTCCTCCGCAGTTAATTCCGACAAAGGCTTGTCATCGGCCGCGGCGTCGGTCTTGTCGAACAGTCCCGCCGCCCTGAAAATTGATGTCGCGGCAGTCGCGCGCGCCGGCGCCGGGGCTTTTGGATCATTGCAGACGGAGCGCAAGGCGGCGAAGGCCTCTTCTGGTCTGCCCCCTGAAAAGTGATCCTCCGTGAAGTATGGGCTTATGAGCCTGATGGAGGACTGCGCAATGCCGAGGAAAAGACACAAGGCGGAAGAGATCGTCGCGAAGCTACGGCAAGTCGAAGTGCTTAGCGCGCAAGGGCGACCGGTCGCGGAGGCGATCCGCTCGATAGGGGTGACGGAAGTTACATACTATCGATGGCGGTCGGAATACGGCGGCCTGAAGGGCGATCAGGTGAAGCGGCTGAAGGAGCTGGAGGCGGAGAATACGCGGCTCCGTCGAGCGGTGTCCGATTTGACGCTTGAGAAGCTGATCCTGAAAGAGGCTGCCTCGGGAAACTTCTGAGCTCCGCGCGTCGTCGCGCCTGCGTGGAGCATGTGATCGCCGAACATGGCGTTCCCGAGCGGTTCGCTTGCCGGGTTCTCGGTCAGCATCGCTCCACGCAGCGCAAGGTTCCGACCAAGCCCGATGACGAAGCGGCATTGACCGCCGACATCACGGCGCTCGCCATCCAGTACGGCCGCTATGGCTACCGCCGCATCACGGCGATGTTGTGGGAGCGAGGCTGGAAGGTCAACGTCAAACGGGTCGAGCGGATCTGGCGACGCGAGGGGCTGAAAGTTCCGGCCAGACAACCCAAGCGCGGGCGTCTCTGGCTCAATGACGGCTCGTGCGTCCGGCTGCGCCCGCAATGCCCCAACCACGTCTGGTCCTATGACTTCGTCGAGGACCGCACTCATGATGGCAGGAAATATCGCATGCTGAATATCATCGACGAATTTACCCGCGAATGCATCGCGATCAGGATTAACCGGAAGCTGAAGGCAGCGGACGTCATCGACGTTCTCTCGGACCTCTTCATCTTGCGAGGGGTTCCGATCCACATTCGTTCCGACAACGGCCCGGAGTTCATCGCCAAGGCGTTGCGTGACTGGATTGCCGCCGTCGGCGCGAAGACCGCCTACATCATGCCGGGCAGTCCCTGGGAGAACGGCTATTGCGAGAGCTTCAACTCGAAGCTGCGCGACGAGCTTTTGAATGGTGAAATCTTCTACACTCTCAAGGAGGCGAAGGTCGTCATTGAGCGATGGCGACGCCACTACAACACCGTGCGCCCGCACTCATCGCTGGGCTACAAGCCGCCAGCCCCGAAGACCCTGCAATGGCCGGCTTCGCAATCCGGACCAGCTTCGCCCGCCACGCCAGCAATAGCGCCAGGGCCGACAATGCACTAACATTCAAACTGGATCACCCCATGGGGGCAGGCCAGCTGCACCTGGAGTATGCAAAACGGTCAGCTTCAAATGGTTCCGGAGAATACGCCTCTTCCGGGTTCCGCGTTTATCGTCAATTCAAAGACTCGCATGATCGGGATGTCGATTGAAACCCCCGGCGGAATCATTGTTCGGACGCTGATTAACTCACGCGTCAAAGTGAACACGCTGCTTCAGATTAATGACCAGGATATCCAGCGCGCCCAGCTAAGCCAACTGCATAACTGCGCCCAAGCAAACGATCAGGTTCTCCGTCTGGGCACCAATGATGGGATTTATAAGGTCCTTTATTTGACCCGTACTGCGATACACGAGGGGACGAGTGGTATCAAGATATGACCTGCATCGGCGCTTTGCCGGGCTCGGCCCCTCCTGATGCTTTGACGCAAAAGCTAACTGGCGACCCCAGCAACGCCCCGCCAACGACGCCCAGCCCCTAAGCAATCGCTCAACCCTCACACAAAGGAATTAACAATGAAACTGTCCGAAAGCGAAACCGCTCTTATTGAGTTTCTGAGGTCCGATGCGGTGGACCGCCCCGAGCATTTCATCATTACGCGCAATGCCAAGAATCATTGGCGAGTGCAATACTTCGCGAACGGCGAAAAGCTCATGCCTATCGACGCGGACGGCGGAAGTTTCGACGAAGCATGGGACTCACTTAATTTGGGTTGCAAATGAAGAGACCCGACAAGCGGATGAGTCAGCATCTTCGAGGCCTATGCGAATAATCCGCAAGGGTCCGCGCAGTTTGCGGCGATGGCGGCGGCCAACCAGTGAAGGATCTTTACTTCGGGGTCCTTGCGCGCTCAATCATACCCGCATCATTACCTTAGAACACTACTATGGCGAGACCGCCGCCGAAGCCCAGTGTCAGACCAAGCAATGCAGCCTCGACCGATGTATCGGTTGCGCCCAGATTGATGCCCAGGAGAAGGCCAGCTCCAGCGGACAAGACGATAGTACCTAAAAGCCGTATGTAACGCATGCTCACAGTCTTTACTGAAAATAGTCGCCAGCGATCTTGGCGATCGCGAACGACACGATAAGTTGAGTGGAAGCGCCGCATAATAGGCAGGTGTTGCTACATATCGACTACGAAAACCGAGCGAAATGATTACAAACGAATGTTATAAGTTAAAGCCTGAGCTTGGGCGTTATGCTCAACTGATCTGAGGGTCGCGGTTACAGGACTTGTGCTGACGACGGTCTATGGGGCTGATGCTCTGCTGCCGACGCGGGCGCCTCATCATGGCGGCTACGCCATGTATGGGCCGCCGCACATGAATGCGGCAATTGTCGCGTCTGCAGAAGCGGACGCCCGCGAAAATTCAATTGCAACCAATTCGCTCGCCGCGGTGAAATCACTAAGTAACATCGCTGGCTTATTTTGCCGGCCGTTGATCAGTTGGCTAGGCGGCCCTTCATTTCCGAGCCCAACGGTCGTGAATTTCCTTAGAAAGGAGCCCGCGATGACCGCGCGCGATATCACATTGATCGGAAACCCGATTCTATCGACCAAAGCCGCCGCGGTCGCCGACCCCACCACCTCCGAGATCCGCGTACTCGCCGCAGACATGATTGAAACGATGCAAACCGCTGGAGGCATCGGAATCGCCGCCCCACAAGTCAACGCAAGCCTCCGGCTAATTGTGGCTATGCCGATAGCCTTGCGCGAAGAATGGCGCGATTTACCACCCGTCGTGCTGGTAAATCCCGCGTTGGAACCGATTGGCGACGAGCGCGAAGACGCCATCGAAGGCTGCCTGTCATTCCCGGGCGTTCGAGGGATTGTGCCGCGCTGGTCGAAGGTTGCATGGCGCGCCCAGGACCTTGATGGGCAACCCATTAGTGGCGTGGCGCAAGGGTTGTTCGCGCGCGTCCTGCAGCATGAGGTTGATCATCTGGACGGCATTCTGTTTTTGAGCCGCATGACGGATCTCACCCGACTGGCTATGGATAGTGAGGCGCACCATCTGACCAAGACCATTGGCGAAGTTGAAGACCGCACATAATCGTTTTGGTTATGGACCGAATTCGAGGCCGGCGGAACCCAAGGGCTTATTGCCGCAGTCTGACTCTGGCCCCTCCACCGTTCTTCGCGATGAACTCGACGCCGACGGTCAAAGCCCTCGTCACCGCAGAAATACTTTCACTCCGCCATGGCGCGAGCACGTGCCTGAGTGATGTTGCGAATATGAATAGTCCCCGTCGTTGCAAATGGCGGTCGCCGCGCCGTGATCGTTGTACGGAGTCGGATGCTCTACGCACTTGTGGTCAGAATTTTGATAATAGTCCGGCGGACACTCGCCATTCGTCGGAGAGTCGATGATTTGTGCTGCAGCGGGGATCGACAGTAAGAGGAACATAGCGGCAGCTCGGCGCAGCATTGCGTCCTCCTAAGTGTCTGTGCGCTTCGTCTGTCTATCGCCGGTGCTGCGTCGCAATTAGTGATTTGACAGTTGTAACATTCCGCCTAGAAATTGCCACATTATATAACGGCCAAATTTGCAGTAGTGGGGGGCGGTGGCCGAGCGTACGGCGGTCATCCCCTCCACCCGTCGTCTTGACGGAAACCTCGCGGCGCCGCGAGGCCCTTAGGGCCGTTCGAACGGTATGCCGGTCGCTTCGAGGTACTCAGTGAACCGTTTATCGAAGAGTTTTCTGATCTTCCGATTGGTGTTGGGATCGGGGATAAACATCTGATGATCTTCTCTAATTGGATCATCAGGCGGCATCTGCGCTTTCCACGCCTGATACGCTTCGTCCACCCGACCAGTCAGATCGGCATCAAATCTGACCCACTGCATCTGTTATCTCCTGACGACTTTCAATAGGGGGATTCGATCATCGTCGTGTCCAGCCTCCAGGGACGCCTCCTTGGCTTCTTCGGATAGGGCGGCGGCCTTTGGGACGCCCTGACCAATCCTTGACTATCTCTTGCGATCTTCGGGCGATTTCCCTATGGGAGCCGTCCGCTGGCAAGTCCAGAGTAAGTTGGACTCGTGCGATTATGTCATAGAGCGCCAAATAGGTATCGCCGACTTCAATTCGTCGAAACAGTTCATATGCCCATTCATCCAGGACCGCTTGATGCTGTGGGGCCGTTAGATTCCAAACGTCCCTCATCACCACGACAATTCTGTCAGTGAGCTCGGCGCTCTTTTTCATCGTCGTGACCGCCAGCGGAAAGATTAGCGGTTTTAACGGCGTGGATTACTTCTCGTCCAGCAGATCCCTGAACTTTAGAATCTTTCGCAACTACAATAGCTTTCATTTCCTCAGCCTGACCCCAGCCCCTCCGCCGTTCTCCGCGATGAATTCGCTGCTGGTCAGTTCTCTTCCCTTGTTCCAGTGGGCGGACCGAACGCGCGAGCCGCTTTCCCGCGCTGAGCATCCCGGACCATCATCTCCGATACCCACAAATGCAAATCCGATGGCGTTGCTTTGTCAGGGATGGGACGATGGACATCGGGGTCAAATGTCGATACCGGATCCTCGCGTCGGCCGGCCAACACTCTTCCGATGACTTCGCCGTGCTGGTTCTTGCATTCAAGTCCGAAAGGGGTCGCGCGGATGTTCCAGAAGTCCCCGCGTCCCTTCAGTCTGAGGACCGCATCGAGGTTTGAACGCTCGGCGACGCGGTGGAGCATCCATAGCGGAGTCACTCTTACGCCCGGGTGGTCGCCATTCGTAAATTCCACGCCCACTGCCTCAAGCGCGGAGCGCACAGCTGCGACGTTGTTGAGTAGCCCAGACGCTGCTCCGTCGCTGGCTTCCATCCGCCGGAGCGTCGGGATAGAGATATTTGCCGCCGCCGCCAAATCAGCTTGATTTATCCCCGCAAGCGCTCGGGCAGCTGCGATCTGCCGCCCCGATATTTGATTGCTTTCGCTCATTTTAATCAAAACCTATTGACAGCAAGCGTGGCGTGATCAATAAATATCGCATTGATAGCTTCAGATCAATGGGAGCAACCACAATGCCGAACAGCACAGTTCCGGCACCCGATACCGGCTTGCCAAATCTCAATCACGGAACGAAAGACCAAAAGCCGTCTATGTCCGAACCCGCACCGCCCGCGCGTCAATGGCCCGATCACATTGACGCCGAGCTCGCCATCGACCGCACTCAATCGCTAATGCTCATCGGTGGGCTCGCTGCACGAAGCCTTGAAACCGCTTTCGGCGGCGAGCGGGAGGCGCTGGAAGAACTCTTCACCATGGCGCTGGACCAAATCACGACCGTGCACACCTGGTTCCACGCCTTCGTGCCGGAAGCCAAACGGGAGGGGCTATAACCATGGCGAAGAACATTGAAACGGCCGATACCCGCTTGCCAAATCTCAACCGCAGATCAGCGCTTGCCGCGCTTGCAATGGGGATCGCTGGCGGCGCCACACTCGCCACAGGCGCCAGCGCAGAGACACCGGTCTCGCACGAACTTACTCGGCTGATCGAACGACCATCGTGTGGCTCATGCTGCTCTCCAAGCCATTATTGCGAAGGAGGGTGAAGCAGAGGCGGTCTATCAAACAATCCGTTGGAAGGGGCCCTTACCTGTAAAGGGGCATGCCAAATCAGTGCCATTAACATTGGATATGGGTATCGAGAAATGCAGGAAGGAGTTGGCGGCCGGCCTTGAGTTTTCCGGTATGATGTTCGAAATTCTTATGAGTCGGGCATCTCCGAAGCTCCAGAAGCGAGGAAAAAATTTCGCTAAAGCCGTCGAGGAGGAAAATAAGGAGATCCTTGAGAAAATCTTCGCCGACGATGACGCGGCGAGGGAACGCAGCGGCCTCAAGTCTCTAGAGCTCGACAATGATCGCGCCGATGACGCCGAACAGGACGCCTTGATGGCGCTATGCGCTTACCGGTGCACGACGCCCCACGAGGCGCTCAGCAGGCTTCAATATCTAGCGTCGCACGATCCAGAGACGCGGACCGTGGATCACGTCAGTGTGCTTTTCGAGGCCACCCGCGACGTGGAGGCCTGACATGGCGAAGAAAGCCCCAGCAGCCCGCGCCATCGCGGCGACCGATCCAATCTTCGATATAAACAAGCGGGTTGAATGGCTGATGCTCACACTCGCCGACGAGCTCGTCGAATTGGGCATAAGTCAGATCGAAACCCTTCCAGCTTGGCATCCCGATAGAAAACTCCTCCTTGAATACTATGCTAAGCGCGGCAAGGGCAGGGCTATGCTCGCCGGCACCCATCAAGCCCCGCCCGGCTGCGTGAGACCTCAGGTTCGTAGGCACCGAAAACGAAAGCCCGACCTGGAGGACTTTGAACTGCCGGGTGCGATTTGGGGAAGGGCATAGCAATGACCCAGCCGCTTCACCGCACGCTATGGGCGCGCATTCGGATCTGAGACCCGCGCTTTGCCGCAAGATCATCAGATCTATTGGGTTTTGCGGTGAGCCATATGGGCGAGATAATCGAGGATCAAATCGATCTCGCGATCGCTCAGTTGCTCTGATTTAAAAGCCGGCATCTGCTGCGCTGGCCAATGGCGGACGGAAGTCGGATCGCGGATATAGCGATGCAGGGCTGCCGGTTGGAAATACTCGACTGGATTCATAGGTAGGTTCAGATCCGGCCCAATCTCAGAGCTTCCCGCATGATTGAGCTTGTGGCAGACTAGGCACTGAGTGACGAAGAGGCTCTGCCCCGCCCGAACTGGATCAGTAGCCGGCAGCACGGTGTCAACCGCCAACGACGGCCAGCGTTTTGCCGGCGTCGTTTGCGTCGCCAGATGCGCCATCTGAAAGGGCCATTGTTCGCTGCGGATAGAGCCCACGTCCTTGCCTATCCAGACAAGATAGAACGGTCCCGCAGTCACCTGCTTGTCGGGTAGTTTCGGCCAAGGTCGCGAAGGCTCTTCCAACGCGACATATGCGACGGCCTTGGCAGGATCGCGATTGCTGACAAGATCCATCGGCAATTGTGCGACGAAACCATCGCTTGCCACCGCTTCGAGCACGCTGTCTGCCGGAACGCTGAGGCCGCTTAGCAGGTCCGGGAGGGGCACAGCGCGATAGGTCATCGTCGCGCCATAACTGACATCATGAGGTACGGTGATCTCGACAGCATCATCGCGGGCTAGCAGCTCTCCCTCAGTGAAGGATCGCGTTTCTCCACCGATCGTTAAATCGAATTTAGCATCGTTGCCCGCGATGGCGCTCTGCAACTCCGCATTCGCGGCTAGCAGCAAAACAGCCAGCCAAACGTGTTTCAACATCATTTCTCGGTCAGTCTTTCTCGGGTTGCGCATGTAATCGACCGATGACCTCGAAAGGACGGGCAGCTGGCGCTGATTTCGGCGGATACGGACGGCACCCCCGCCAGCGCTAAGAGACGCGGCGGGCAACCAGACACAAGCTACCCCCGTATAGTATGTACGCTATAACGTTACCGACGTCTTAAGATTTCGCTGGTTAGAAATAAAACTGCATTCTGAGTGGTTTACGAGGGAAACATTAAGGTGGTTGGCCGGTGCCTTCATCCAACACAGCCTTTTCCAGTTCCGCATAATTTCGACTGTCATCCGCAGCTGCGTCGCGGATAACGCCGAAGCTAGCCAACCCAGCCAGAAAGAAGACCCCGAAGGGAAAAACACGTGACCGCATATATCATTACCTCGTCGATTTTATAGCCGACGCGGACCCCAGAGCGACGCCATCGGCTCCGATGCGTCTATGTCGTCGCCTTGTGCATTAGCAGTAGGGAACTGTCCACGTTTGCACGAAGCTGGCAGCTCGCTTTCCACAGACTTAGGGTTACGGCTGAAATTGATCATGGCTCCGCGGAGGGGCCTTTAGCGCTTGACTTTTCGCCTATCTAAACGTACGCTCAGTACGCGAGCGACCACAGGAAAGAGGCGCAAATGGACAGTTCAATGCACACCCCCTTCATGCGCGCTCTGACGCGGGCGCTTAATCTCAACGAGGGGCAGCGGCTCACGAAGGCGAAGCTCGAAGCAGTCCAAGGCTGCGCGACGCCGATTGAGGCATTCGCTGAAGCGGTCGACGCGATCATCGAGCATTCAGCGGGGCCGCGCATCCCTCAGGACGCCTCCGACCGAAAAGTGGGCGAGCACACCGATTACGAAGAAATCATCGAACTGCTCGGCAGGATACGGCCAGTTGTCGCGGCGGAACTTGACGAGAGCTACGAGCCAGCGCTCGAGTCCGGCTTCGCCAATCTCAAAGCGCTTGTTCTTTGCTGGACGCACTTCATCGGAGGTCCCGCCGCTCCCGCTTATCACGAATATAGCGCGTACGACCTGGCGGCCAACGAGCGCATTTGTCGGATGGCGGAGGCGACGTATCCGCATAGTTTGGCGCTCGTGAAAGTGCTCCGCGCCCAACTGGAAGTCATCATTAATGCGCGGCTGGCGGTCCGCCTAAATTCGAAACTCAAACTCGCTGCCGCGCAGGCTGAGCTCGACCGCCGGCAGTGGAACGACCGATACCCGGATATGAAGCTCCTTTGGGCGCAGCGACAAACCCCTCCGAAGCTATCGCCGTTCATGCAAAGTCTCATGGACGCGCTTGGCCTTAACGATTGTAAGGCGGCCATAAAATGAAACTTGAAATTGATCTGCCTCAAGCCGTCTACGACGTCGCGCTAAAAATGCGTGCGCGGGACTTCGAAGAGCTCGAAGCCGTATCGCACATGAACACGCGAGAAGACCTGGCGCGTCTGCTGTCAGAGCGCTACGGCTCGCGCGCCGACGTGTTCGCCGTTGGGCTCGACGGCAAGCCGATCGCCATCTGTGGCCTCATCGGATTTCGGCCGAACGTCGTTTCGCTGCTCTTCTTTGCGACCGAAGAGTTTCCCGCGATCGTTGCGCCGCTGACTGAATACGTCCAACGCGAGGTTTTCGCGCCGGCTGTTGCCGCTGGCGTGCATCGGATCGAATGCGGATCGATGACGTCCTATCACGGCATCCATAGTTGGATTGAAGCGCTTGGCCTCTCTCGCGAAGCAACGGTCAAAAAATGGGGCAAGGCCGGGCAGGATTTCGACATATACGCATGGGTTTCGAATGCCGACGCGCCGAACACGATTAACTGACTCGGCAAATCCAACGGTCCGCGACACGGGAGAGGTTTAGATGTGCGATCCAGTCACCATTGCAGGAATAGCCCTCAGTGGCGCCGGCGCTGCAGCGAAAACGATCGGCGCTGGACAGGTGGCCGACGCCACGGCAGCTTCGCTCTCCCAAAACCTCGCCGCGCAAAATGCTCTTAATCAAGAGGCGGCGGGCGTCAACTCTCATTCGCTCGGCCTCTATAGCAATCTACAGGGCCAACAGGACGCCAAAGCTAAGTCGCTCGGCGACATGTTCGTGCAGGACGTCGCGCCAACGCAGGCCAATCCAGAGAACGAAGCGCCGGGAGGCTCGGCCAATACGCAAGCCAATGAGGCGGCGGCGCGCGCTGTGACGCAGGGTTACTCCAATCAGCAGGCTCTTTCCGGCGCTAAGCTGCGATCGTTCGGCGATGTGCTGCAGAACGATACGTTGGCCCAGCAACAGGACGCCGCGAAGATCGGCCAAATCAACAATTTCAAGCAAGGCGATACGAGCGTCTTGGGCCTCGAGCTCAATCAAGATAGCCACGCCGGCGACGGTTGGGATCTGGCCGGTTCGCTGGCGGAAGGCCTCGGCAGTCTCGGCGTAAAGGGCGCCGCGGCCTGGAAGCTCGCTAACCCCGGCATAACGCCTCCATTCTCGCCGGGCGGCATTGCGAACGGCTTTAATCCGTTCGGCTCAGCACGCACGGCCGACACAACCGCGCCGGCCTCCAATCCGTTCGCGATCGTTTGAAGCAATCGCGTTCCCGACGCTCACTGCCTTGAGGACGGGTGATTCCTTGGCAATGCCCTGAATTAAAGCCGCCTTCGGCTCGACGCTCGATCGCGCAGTCGGTTCGGTCATACCAGGCGCGGGTTTACTCGGCCATGTGTAGGGGCGATCCTGCTCGTTGGGAGGTAAGCGCTTAGCCGAGGCCGTTCAGGCGGCGTATTTCCAGGGCATGAGGGCATCGATTTCGGCATTGGGCCAGCCGTTTGCGACGCGCTCGAGTGTCTGGGTGAGCCAGGCCTGAGGATCGATGTCGTTCATTTTTGCAGTTTGCAGCAATGTGGCTATGGATGCCCAAGTACGGCCTCCACCATCGCTGCCGGCGAAGAGTGAGTTTTTTCGTGTGATTGTTTGCGGCCGGATTGCACGCTCTACGATGTTGGAGTCGATCTCGATGCGGCCATCATTCAGGAAGCGTTCGAGCGTCGCCCGGCGTGAGATGGCGTAACGTATCGCCTCGGCGAGCTTAGACTTGCCGGAGATACGTGGGAGCGCATCTTGCCAAAGCCTGAACAGATCAGCGACGATCGCCACCGCAGTTTCTTGCCGGGCCGCAGCGCGCACTTCTGGCTCTTTGCCCCGGACGTTTTCCTCGACCTCCCATAGATGGGTCATGCGTTCAATCGTAGCCGTGGCAAGCTCGGAGCTGCCATTGACGTGCAGTTCGTAAAATCGTCTCCGGACATGGCTCCAACATCCCGCGAGCGTGACGGCGTCATTGCCGCGGTCTGGCCTCGCGAGGCGATTGTAGGCCGTATATCCGTCGACCTGCAGAATGCCCCTATAACCACCGAGATGACGGGCGACACAATCGCCAGACCGGCTATCTTCGAAGCGATAGGCAACCATCGGCGGGCCGCTGCCGCCAAAGGGGCGATCGTCTCTCGCATAGGCCCAGAGATAGGCTGTCTTTGTGCTGCCGGAACCGGGCGCCAAGGTCGGCAAGGTCGTTTCGTCGGCGAAGATTCTTTCCGCCTGTTTGATCCGGGTGAGGACGTGTTCAGAGAGGATCTCAAGTTCAAACCCGAGCCGGCCCATCCATTGGGCCATCAGGGCGCGATTGAGTTCCACCTTGTCGCGCGTGTAGATGGCCTCTTGCCGGTAAAGCGGCAGGCCATCGGCATATTTGGAAACGGCAATAAGCGCCAGGAGAGCTTCCGTCGGAACGCCGCCCTCGATGATATGGGCCGGCGCTGGAGCCTGGATGACACCATCCTCATTCTTGAATGCGTATTTAGGCCGGCGCGTGACGATGACGCGGAACTTGGCCGGCGTGACATCGAGCCGCTCGGAGACATCTTCGCCGATCAGGATCTTCTGTTTGCCTTCATTCTCGGGAAGAGTGTCCGGTTCGATGACGATTTCGAGCCGCTCGAGATGGGCGGCAAAACCTTTGCGGGGACGTGCGGCTCGTTTGGCCTTATCGGGACTGGGCCGCTTGTCGAGTTCGGCCTGGATGGCTCCGATCCCCGTTTCAATCTCGTCGAAGACGAAGGCACTCTGTTCGTCATCAAGAGCTTTCGAGCCAAGCTTCTCGGAGCGGCGCCCGAACCTTGCCCGTTCCAATGCCTTGAGGATGGAGGTCAGTCGCGCGATGCGTTCGTCGGCGCTCGCATTCAAGGCTTTGAGATCGGCAACTTCGGCTTCAAGAGCTTCCGCGCGAGCCGCTTTTTCAGTCATGGCCAACACCATGGCCTTGAGCGCATCAACGTCGTCGGGGAGCTTGGAGCCAGGCACTACCATGGGGCTCATAAGAGCACATTTTGCCCGCGATTGCCGCCCTATTGAAACGCCCGATTCACTCTGTCGCAGGCGTTTTATCCAGCAAACTCCGGCCGTTTCACTGCCACCGCGTGAACGCGTTTCCAGTCCATCCCATCGACCAGCGCCATTAACTGAGCCTGGTTGAGTTGAATCCGGCTATGCCCGATCTTCGGCCAGCAAAACTGCGCTTTCTCAAGACGTTTCGCATAAAGACAAACGCCGGATCCATCCCAAAATACAATTTTGATTCTGTCGGCCCTTTTTGCACGGAAGACGTAAAGCGCGCCATCGAATGGATCGCTGCCGCTGTCACGGACCAGGGACAGCAAACCGTCTACGCCCTTGCGAAAATCGATCGGGTGACTTGCCAGAAACACTTTGACGCCCGATGGGATCATGCCGAACGAACCGCGCGGATCACGCGCCGCAAATGTGTTTCGTCGGCCGTCGCATCCGCGCGGATGACAACGCCGCCGACAACAATTTCGATAACGCAAGGCGTGGGCTGCGTGACTTCAAGAGATGCATCCGCCGGTGGCGCTGGCAGGCTGGCCGATCCCTTACGTAAGGCCATGCGCCGCCAATCAAAAAGCTGCGCGGGACTGATGCCGATGCCTCGGGCGATCGCCGAGACATTCGCTCCAGGCACCAGAGATGCAGCTACGGCCTGTTCTTTGATCTCGTCCGACCATCGCCGCCGCAGCTGCGACGGTGCTCCCTCAAGACGATCAGGAAGCACCTCGATCATATGGAAGCTTCTATCCCTAGACCTATGCGCAGACATAGAAGTTCAAACCAGCATTTATTGCAGCTCCCGCATAAATACCTGCTCGTCAGACGCTCCGCCATATGGGTCCAGCTTGGCGCTTACAGATGTCCGTCGAACCAGGCCTGCCGGGCCGCCTTCACATCCGCGCGCTGCTGCTCGGCCGCATGCGCCGTCTTTTTTTGTATGTCAGGTCGCGTTGATCGAGGAACTTCCACACGGTTGTGGGACCGACGCAGACGCCGTGGTCGGCGGCGAGACGCTCGGCGATCTCGGCAAGGGAGATGTCCTTCGTCTCTTCAACCAGCTTCAGAATGAAAGCCTCGTGCGGATCGAGCCGAGAACCGCGGGGCTTGCCTTGTCGGCGGGCGCAACATTCACCGCTCTCCCGAAAGCGCCGGACCCAGACGATCGCCGTCGAAATCCCCACGCCAAATCGTTCAGCGGCGGATCGAGCCGATAGGCCCTTCGCTGCGGCTTGGATCACTCGACTGCGAAGGTCCGCGCTGTAGGCCTGCGTCATTCCCTGCCTCCTATCATGAGCCAGCAGAGAATCATGCTTATTCAGATCGGGGAATCCCCAAATCTTGAATCGGAGTTCCGCGAAACCGCTCTAGAGGTCGGACACCACCATTCCATCCTCGAGCTTGATCACGCAATCCGCGCAACTGAAATAAGCATCGTCATGTGAGATGACGATGACTGTCTTGCCGCACTTTTTCAATTCGGGAAGCAGTTCCAGATAAAAAATGCGTTTGAAAACGGGGTCTTGGTCTGCGGCCCATTCGTCGAAAAGATGGATCGGTCGGTCTTCGAGATATGAAGAAACGAGTGCCATACGCTTGCGCTGTCCCTGCGACAAACTAGTGGTCGAATAGCGTCCCGCCTCGGCCTTGACCTTGTGTCCAATGCGAAGCTTGCTCAGGTACTCGTTAGCCTGTGCTGCAAGCCGCTGCTCGTCAGCACCCAGGATCTCGTCGAAAAGAAAGAAATCGGCGAAGACTGCAGAGAAATACTGACGGTAGCGGCTTCTGCTTACATCATCGACCTGCACTCCGTTGAGCTTGATCGCTCCGCCCTCCGGTTTGTATAAACCAAGCAGCAACATAGCAAGAGTGGTTTTTCCGCTGCCGTTTCCGCCGACGATAAATAGGGTCTCGCCGCGCTGAATAGATAAGTCGATAGGGCCTAAGTTGAACGGTTTATCGTCTGTGAGGCCCGGAAACTGGTGTCGGACTTGTATCAGTTGAAGAAGTGGGGTGTCAGGATAGGCGACCGCAAAAGGGTCGTGCCGGTGTTGATGGGGCGCTTCAGGTGCAATTTGCGTCAAATCAGCATTCAGTTGCCGAATCCTGGACAAAGCGATGGAAGACTGGCGCAAATTGGGTAAGGCCCCCATTACGCTGCTCACTGGCTGGATCAGATAGAACAACAAAAAGGTGATGGCTGTCATCGTCGCAGCGGGCTGCGGCGCCCATACAGGTATGACGAACAGAGCAACGCCTAGGGCAATAAAAAAATACGAGCTACCCATGTTGTTAACAATGGTATACCCGGTCATAGTTCGCACGAAAAGTTTGCGAAAATTCTGTGCCGAAGGGGCGATGACGTTATCTATAAAATAGACGCTCCTAGCACTATTAAGTTTGAGCTCTCTTGTACCTTCCAGCAACGAGCGGAAATTTCGATAAATGATGTCCATTTGACCACGAACCTTTCGCATCTGTCTTAAGGGGCGTTGTTCGGAAAAATGGTAGGCCGTCACGCCGAACGCCAAAAACAGCGTCGACGACAAAAAGATCGGCCATGACAGGAACGCCATGTAACCCAGGCAGACTATCGTCACAATGCAATTGCCGAACACCGCTGGCAGCAACTGAGCTGCCTGAGTGAACATATTCACATCGCCGGTCAAAATAGCTAAGAGTCGCGGCTTCCCCATCCCCTCTAGTACATTATAAGGCGTCGCCAACAGCTTGCGGCTTAGATCGATTCGCAACTGGCAAACCATTTCCTGTGTCAACCGCACCAGAGTAATTTCGGAGCACGCCTTGTTTAATAATTGAAATATGCAAAGCCCAAAAAACAACGAGGCATACGAGAGCAGATGCGCTTTATCGGCTACCCCCTTGCTAACAACCGCCACCAGGCCGGCGCCAGAAAAACCGCCCAACAGACCTGTACAGGTTGCAACAGAAAATCCCAGCCAGGATTGCCGATATAGGTAAAACAACATCTTCATTCAGATTTCGCCATTGACATTGAGTGGTATGGAACCGGTGTTCCTGGGCGACGTAGAACTGCTACATGCTCATCGAAACGAGAATTTTTCGCTCGCCCGAATATGGGGACCTACCATGTGCAGTCAGCATGTTATCGATCACCATCAAATCGCCACGCATCCAGGAAAACGCGACTTCATGCTGTTCCAGCGTCGCCCTTACTTCGTCCAAAATGTTGGCGGAGATCGGAGAGCCGTCGCCGAAACAACTATATTGAGGCATTCCGAACGGATCGTCGCCGTATAATTCTTGCAGCGCTTCGTAAACTTCCGGTGGATTGGTGGAAGGGTGAAATTGGTCCGCCTGGTTGAACCAGACTTTTTCGCCAGTTTCAGGATGGATCGCGATGGCCGGCCGCACTTGGACAAGGCGCAGTCCTCCACCGGACGTCCACTTATAGCGAATGTTGCGGTCCCCGCAGTAAGTTTCGACATCACCCTGTCGCGTCGTCTCGAACGTTTGCTGCCACGATTTGCCAACTCCTACGCCCGCATCGCTGCGTAGATTGCGCACATAGATGACACCCTTCTCCTCGTATATTTTTACAATTTCGGGCGGCAGATTTTTGAGAATCGAGCGGCTGTTGGCAATGGTTGTACTGCCGCCGGTATGAGCAGGCGTCACGCAGCAAAAGTACAATCGAGCCGGCCAAATTTCGCTGTACGATAATTCGTTGTGGAGAGAGATTGGGGCATCGGCTGGATATTCCGTGGAAGTGTAGACGCCGCCCGTCAATTTCAGTCGTGGGGAATTTCCGTCTATATAATTCGCCAGCTTTACCGATGCGTTGCCCATGAAGTCATCAAATTTCAAGATCGAATCGACGCTGAAATTCTTCAATAAAATAGCGCCATGCTCAAGCAAGGCCCTGTCGATAGCGGCACGATTAGACTGCCAGAACGGCTTAATTTCAGGTTCGCGGTTATCGTTCGCATCCAACACATAGGGAAACGCATCCAGTTTCATCTCACGCTCCAAATTTGTCTAGGTTTTGAGTCGATCAACGAGCAGCCGAGCATTTCGGCGTCTACATTGCCGCCGCTTACTATCACACCAACCCGGGCGCCGGATAAGTCGACAACATGATTCAGCGCCGCTGCAGCCGCAAGGCAGCCGGTCGGCTCGACTACCATCTTCATGCGCTCAGCAAAGAATCGCATCTGCACCATCAACTGGTCGTCCGACACGGTGATTATTTTGTTCACATATGCCTGCAACAGCGGCAGTACGAGAGACCCTATATGCCGATTCCGTGCGCCATCCGCGATCGTTTTAGGCGTTGCGATGTGAACGATCGTCCCGGCGGAAAGCGACTGTTGCGCGTCATTGGCCGCTTCAGGTTCTACGCCGATTACAGAGCAGCCCGGAGACAAATGCATGGCGGCAATCGCGCTGCCCGCGAGCAGCCCACCACCACCAACGGGCGCTATTACATAATCGAGACGCCCCACTGCCTCTATCAACTCTTTGATGACTGTCCCTTGTCCTGCTATGACGTGCGGATGGTCCGAAGGAGGAATCAGTACGGCGCCAATCTTCTCCGCTAGCCGAGCTGCAATGGCTTCGCGATCGTCGCATTCAGGGGCGTATAGGACCACCTCGGCACCGAAAGCCCGCGCGGCCGCCAACTTGGTGTCCGGTGTGTTGTTGGGCATCACCACGGTTGCCCGCACTCCAAGCAGTCGAGATGCCAATGCCACCCCTTGCGCGTGATTGCCTGACGAATAAGCGACTACTCCGCAGCGCTTGCGCTTCTCACTCAAGCGGCTGATCGCGTTGTACGCGCCGCGGAATTTAAATGCTCCTCCATGCTGGAAGTTTTCACATTTAAAGAAAAGTTGCGCCCCAGTATCCTTGTCTGCGTCGCGAGATGTGAATACCGGCGTCCGATGTGCGACGTCGGCGAGCGTCCGCGCGGCCGCCGCTATGTCTGAAAATTTGACAGAGAGAGTTTCGTTGGCCATTTCGCTTTTGGTGGGCTGGAAAGCGAGAGGCGTCATTTGTAGTCACCGTTGCCTTTGACTGCTATTGTGCCACCGCCGTCGGCACACAGCACGTCGCTCAATATTCGCGCAATCGTGTCAGCGTTGTCGCCGTTGATAAAAGTCTCGTGTCCCCCGGGCAATATATGGATGGTACAACATGGCCCGTTTTCCGAATACGAGAGCCATGCGTTCTCGTCATAGCCTTGCGCAAGTGTCCGTTCTGCCCAAAAGCTGTGGATCGGGGCCTTTATTAATCCCGGCTCGAATGACATCATCAGCCTGTTGTGAATGTCCATGGCCCGGTGTATTTCTAATAAAAGATTCTGATGGGGTTTACTGAAACCTAACACGTCGTCTAAGTCATTTTGCTCCACGCATAACCTGTCAACGAACGCTTGGAGCCCGATCTTGTTTATCAGCGCATTTATCTTGGCATGGACCAGTACGAGATCCGCCCCGAACAGACCCTCGATGTTTTGCGGCGATCGATTCACCATCGATTGAATGAAGTCTGAGAGGGATGTCTCGGCGTGAGCATCTGCATCGTTTTTTCGGATCACGGTATCCAACAATACTACGGCGGCCACCTCATGGTGGTCTCGTTCGAGACTCCGTGCGACTTGGAATGCGAGTCCGCCACCCAACGAATATCCGCCTAAGTAGAACGGACCACTCGGTTGCAAAGCGAGAAGTTCTGCAACGTATGCGTTGCAGACTGTTTCGAGGTCATAGGGCTCGATCGAAATGCCTGTACGGTGCGCTGATCGTATGCCGTACACGGGACGCGTTTCATCAAGCGCATTCGCCAACTGCGAGTAACAGAATATTCCGCCGCCGCTCGGGTGAAACAAGAAAAGCGGTGGCTCGCAGCTTCCTCCCTTTATCGGCACCAGCAGACGTTGAAGCGGCCGATTGGCAGCGATTTCTTGACTCAGCGCTGCGACAGTCGGGGATACAAATAGTTGTGACAAGGGCAACTCGAAATCGAAGCGATGCTTGACGGCGGCTGTCAGTTTGACCGCCAGCATCGAGTGGCCGCCAAGTTCGAAGAAGTTGTCGTGGATGCCGACGCGATCCAGCTTGAGCACCTCCGCCCAGATCTGCGCCATCGCCGCCTCAGCTGGCGTGCGCGGAGCCGCATAGCCGCCCTCGCCGCGCTGCGCGCCCGGAGCCGGCAACGCCTTGCGGTCGATCTTGCCGTTCGGCGTCAGCGGCAGCCGATCAAGCGCCACAAAATGCGACGGAACCATATAGTCGGGCAGCACGCGCAGCAGCGCGGCGCGCAGCGCGCCGGCCTCCAGCCCATCCCCTTCGCCGCCATCCTCGCCGCGTTCCGTTCCCTCTCGCGCCTCGGCGGCCTCATGCGCCCGCGGCGTCACGTAAGCCACAAGCCGACGCTCGCCAGGCTCGTCCTCGCGCGCCGCCACGATCGCTTCGCCCACCCCCGGCAGAGCCGCCAGGACGGCCTCGACCTCGCCCAGCTCGATCCGGAAACCCCGGATCTTCACCTGATCGTCCAGCCGACCCAGATACTCGATCGCGCCATCAGGCAAGTAGCGCGCCAGGTCTCCAGACTTGTACATGCGCGCGCCGGGCGGCCCGAACGGATTGGCGATGAACTTCTCGGCGGTCAGATCCGGGCGCTGCAGATATCCGCGCGCCAGGCCCGCACCCGCAATGTGCAGCTCCCCCGCCACCCCCACTGGCGCCGGGTTCAGCAACTCGTCCAGGATGTACAGCTGCGTGTTGGCGATCGGCCGACCGATCGGCACGCTCAGGTTCAGATTCTCCGGCGTGAGGCGCTGAAGCGCGCACCAGATCGTGGCCTCCGTGGGCCCATATAGGTTCCACACCTGCGACGTATGTTGCAGCAGTCGTCGGGCTAGTTCGAGCGGCAAAGCCTCGCCGCCGCACAAGGCCTTTAGCGGCTTTTGCCGGCTCGGCCATCGATAAGTTGCTAGCGCGCGCCAAGTCGCAGGCGTCGCCTGCATGACTGAGACTTGACAGCGCTCCATCAGCGCAACAAGTTGCATCGGATCGCCGACCACGTCGCGGCTCGGCAGAAGCGTGCTAGCCCCGACCAGCAGCGGCAGAAAAAGCTCGAGCGCCGCAATATCGAACGATAGCGACGTCACGCTTAACAACACGTCATGCCGGTCCAGTTCGAGCGCTTGTTGCGTCGCGTGCACAAAATTGACCAGTCCACTCTGCGGCACGCCGACCCCTTTGGGGCGGCCGGTTGAGCCGGAGGTGTAGATCACATAGGCGAGGTGATCTGCTTCACTGAGGCGCGCCGGATTGGCGGCCGAGCACTCGGCGAGCGCGGGCCATTGGACGTCCAGGCACAGCACCGCGATCTCGACGCCCGGCAGCCTGGGCAGCACCGCCGCTTGCGTAAGCAGCACCGCCGGACGCGCATCGTCGAGCATGTACGCCAGGCGCTCCGGCGGATAGCTTGGGTCCAGCGGCACATAGGCTCCGCCGGCCTTCAGAACGCCGAGCAGCCCAACCACCATCTCCAGCGAGCGTTCAACGCACAGGCCGACCAGAACCTCAGGCCCCACCCCACATTGCCGCAGGTAATGCGCAAGCTGGTTCGAGCGCGCATTCAGCTCGCCATAGGTCAGCTCGCGTCCTTCGAACGCCACCGCCACCGCGTCCGGAGCCTCCGCCACCTGCGCTTCGAACAGCTCGTGCAGCGTCTGCGCCCCCTCGTAGTCCACGGCCGTCGCGTTCCACTCCGCCACGACTTGATGGCGTTCCGCCGCGCTCAACATCGGCAGCTGCGCGATCCTCGTCTCCGGCGCTTCGACAATGCCGTCCAACAACCGCGTGAAGTGCTCCGCCATCCGCTCAATCGTCGGCGCATCGAACAGAGACGTGTTGTACGTCAACGTCGCCCGAAGCTCATCCTCGCGCTCGGCCGCCATCAGCGTCAGGTCGAATTTGGCGGTCTCGCTGCCCGCCTCAACACCCTCCAACCGCAGTCCCGGCAGCCGCAACGCCTCCATCGGCGCGTTCTGCAACACCAGCATCACCTGGAACAGCGGCGCATGACTGAGATGCCGTTGCGGCTTCAGCTCCTCGACAAGCTGCTCAAACGGCACATCCTGATGCGCATAGGCCGCCAGCGCCGTGCTCCGCACCTGCATCAGCAGATCCTTGAAGCTCGGGTTGCCCGCAAGCCGCGTGCGCAGCACCAGCGTGTTCACAAAGAAGCCGATCAGCCCCTCGACCTCGGGGCGCGGGCGGTTGGCGATCGACGTGCCGACGCAAATGTCGTCCTGACCCGCGTAGCGCGAGAGCAGCACGTTGAACGCCGCAGCCAGCGTCATGAACAACGTCGCCTGCGCTTGCCGCGCCAGCGCGTTGAGCCCAGTCGTGGTCTGCCGCGACACCGCAAAACGCAGCGTGCCGCCGTCATAGCGCTGCACCGCCGGGCGCGGCCGGTCAGTGGGCAGGGCGAGCAGCGTCGGGGCGTCCGCGAGTTGCTCCTTCCAGTAGCCGAGCTGGCCTTCGAGCGCCGCCCCCTGCAGCCACTGGCGCTGCCAATGCGCGTAGTCCGCATACTGGATCAAAAGCTCCGGCAGCGGCGACGGCCGCCCCTGGCTATAGGCGGCGTAAAGCGCCGCGATCTCTTTGATCAGCACCCCAATCGACCAACCATCCGACACAATATGATGCATCGTCAGCAGTGCGATGTGCTCGCGGTCGCCCAACCGGATCAGCTGCGCGCGGATCAGCGGCCCATGCTCCAGATCGAACGGCGTACGGGCTTCGTCTTGCGCGCTCTGCTGCGCGCGGCCCTCGGCCTCCGCCGCGGGGAGTTCGCTCAGATCCGTCAGCGGCAGCGCCAACTCCAGCGCCGCGGCGATGATTTGCGTCGGCGCGCCGTCGACCGACGCAAAGCGCGTGCGCAGCGCCTCATGCCGCCGCACGATCTCGTTGAGCGTGCGCCTCAGCGCCTCGACGTCCAGCTTCCCGGTCAACCGCACCGCGGCCGGCATGTTGTAAAACGCGCTGCCCGCCTCAAGCTGGTTCAAAAACCACAAACGCTGCTGCGCAAACGACAGCGGCATGTCTTCGCCGCGCCCCACAGGAGCCAGCGCCGGCAACTGCAAACCTGTCCGTTCGCGCTGCTCCTGCTCGACCTGCTGCGCCAATTGCGCCACGGTCGGCGCTTCGAACAGCGCACGCAAAGGTAGCTCCACATCGAAGATGCTCTGCACTCGGGCAATCGCTTGCATCGCCAGCATCGAGTGGCCGCCATGTTCGAAGAAGTCGTCGTGGATGCCGACGCGATCCAGCTTGAGCACCTTCGCCCAGATCTGCGCCATCGCCGTCTCAGCCGGCGTGCGCGGAGCCGCATAGCCGCCCTCGCCGCGCTGCGCGCCCGGAGCCGGCAACGCCTTGCGGTCGATCTTGCCGTTCGGCGTCAGCGGCAGCCGATCAAGCGCCACAAAATGCGACGGAACCATATAGTCGGGCAGCACGCGCAGCAGCGCGGCGCGCAGCGCGCCAGCCTCCTCCAGCCCATCCCCTTCGCCGCCATCCTCGCCGCGTTCCGTTCCCTCTCGCGCCTCGGCGGCCTCATGCGCCCGCGGCGTCACGTAAGCCACAAGCCGACGCTCGCCGGGCTCGTCCTCGCGCGCCGCCACGATCGCTTCGCCCACCCCCGGCAGAGCCGCCAGGACGGCCTCGACCTCGCCCAGCTCGATCCGGAAACCCCGGATCTTCACCTGATCGTCCAGCCGACCCAGATAGTCCAGCTGCCCCTGCGCCGTCCATCGGGCGCGATCTCCGCTTCGATACAGCCGCTCACCGGCCGCGAACGGGTTCGGCACGAAACGCTCCGCCGTCAAATCCGGCCGATTCAGATATCCTCGGCTCAGGCCCGCTCCCCCGATATACAGCTCCCCGGACACCCCCACCGGAGTCGCCGCCATCGCCGCATCAAGCACGTACGCCCGCACGTTGTCGATCGCACGTCCCACACGCACCGCCTCCCCACCCCGGCTCCGGTAATAGGTCGAGGTCATCGTGCATTCGGTCGGCCCGTACTGGTTCACCACCTCCGCCTGGGCGCCAAGAACCTCCCGCACCGATTCGATGACCCGTTCCGAGAGCGCCTCCCCCGACGCCAGCACCAGCCTCAGCGAACTTGCCGCCATTGCGCCCTCGCCGCCGGCGCGCGCTATGCTCGTGATCGCTTCCAGGAACGATGGCGTGATGCTGAGGATCGCCGTGATCGCATCGCGACGCAGATGCTCCAGCACCGCCTGCGCATGCTTGGCGTCGGCCCCGGTCATCACCCGAAGCCGCCCGCCCGCGCTCAGGCAGCCGAAGATATCGCGCACCGACGCATCAAAGGACAACGTCGGTATCTGCAACACCCGTTCGCCGGCTGTGACGCCGTATTGATTCACGATGAACCGAAGATAGTTCACCGCGCTCGCATGCCGCGTCATCACCCCCTTGGGGCGCCCGGTCGAGCCGGAGGTGTAGGTCACATAGGCGAGGTGCTGGCCCGACGCTTCGCTGCGCGGCGCATGCGTCGGCATCGTCGCGATCGCCCGCCCATCCGCGTCCACGCACACGCACGCTCCGACATACGCAGGCAAGGCCTCGACCAGATGCGCCTGCGTCACCAGGACACCGAGCTTTGCATCGTCGAGCATGTACGCCAGGCGCTCCGGCGGATAGCTTGGGTCCAGCGGCACATAGGCTCCGCCGGCCTTCAGAACGCCGAGCAGCCCAACCACCATCTCCAGCGAGCGTTCAACGCACAGGCCGACCAGAACCTCAGGCCCCACCCCACATTGCCGCAGGTAATGCGCAAGCTGGTTCGAGCGCGCATTCAGCTCGCCATAGGTCAGCTCGCGTCCTTCGAACGCCACCGCCACCGCGTCCGGAGCCTCCGCCACCTGCGCTTCGAACAGCTCGTGCAGCGTCTGCGCCCCCTCGTAGTCCACGGCCGTCGCGTTCCACTCCGCCACGACTTGATGGCGTTCCGCCGCGCTCAACATCGGCAGCTGCGCGATCCTCGTCTCCGGCGCTTCGACAATGCCGTCCAACAACCGCGTGAAGTGCTCCGCCATCCGCTCAATCGTCGGCGCATCGAACAGAGACGTGTTGTACGTCAACGTCGCCCGAAGCTCATCCTCGCGCTCGGCCGCCATCAGCGTCAGGTCGAATTTGGCGGTCTCGCTGCCCGCCTCAACACCCTCCAACCGCAGTCCCGGCAGCCGCAACGCCTCCATCGGCGCGTTCTGCAACACCAGCATCACCTGGAACAGCGGCGCATGACTGAGATGCCGTTGCGGCTTCAGCTCCTCGACAAGCTGCTCAAACGGCACATCCTGATGCGCATAGGCCGCCAGCGCCGTGCTCCGCACCTGCATCAGCAGATCCTTGAAGCTCGGGTTGCCCGCAAGCCGCGTGCGCAGCACCAGCGTGTTCACAAAGAAGCCGATCAGCCCCTCGACCTCGGGGCGCGGGCGGTTGGCGATCGACGTGCCGACGCAAATGTCGTCCTGACCCGCGTAGCGCGAGAGCAGCACGTTGAACGCCGCAGCCAGCGTCATGAACAACGTCGCCTGCGCTTGCCGCGCCAGCGCGTTGAGCCCAGTCGTGGTCTGCCGCGACACCGCAAAACGCAGCGTGCCGCCGTCATAGCGCTGCACCGCCGGGCGCGGCCGGTCAGTGGGCAGGGCGAGCAGCGTCGGGGCGTCCGCGAGTTGCTCCTTCCAGTAGCCGAGCTGGCCTTCGAGCGCCGCCCCCTGCAGCCACTGGCGCTGCCAATGCGCGTAGTCCGCATACTGGATCAAAAGCTCCGGCAGCGGCGACGGCCGCCCCTGGCTATAGGCGGCGTAAAGCGCCACGATCTCTTTGATCAGCACCCCAATCGACCAACCATCCGACACAATATGATGCATCGTCAGCAGTGCGATGTGCTCGCGGTCGCCCAACCGGATCAGCTGCGCGCGGATCAGCGGCCCATGCTCCAGATCGAACGGCGTACGGGCTTCGTCTTGCGCGCTCTGCTGCGCGCGGCCCTCGGCCTCCGCCGCGGGGAGTTCGCTCAGATCCGTCAGCGGCAGCGCCAACTCCAGCGCCGCGGCGATGATTTGCGTCGGCGCGCCGTCGACCGACGCAAAGCGCGTGCGCAGCGCCTCATGCCGCCGCACGATCTCGTTGAGCGTGCGCCTCAGCGCCTCGACGTCCAGCTTCCCGGTCAACCGCACCGCGGCCGGCATGTTGTAAAACGCGCTGCCCGCCTCAAGCTGGTTCAAAAACCACAAACGCTGCTGCGCAAACGACAGCGGCATGTCTTCGCCGCGCCCCACAGGAGCCAGCGCCGGCAACTGCAAACCTGTCCGTTCGCGCTGCTCCTGCTCGACCTGCTGCGCCAATTGCGCCACGGTCGGCGCTTCGAACAGCGCACGCAAAGGCAGCTCCACATCGAAGATGCTCTGCACTCGGGCAATCGCTTGCATCGCCAGCATCGAGTGGCCGCCATGTTCGAAGAAGTCGTCGTGGATGCCGACGCGATCCAGCTTGAGCACCTCCGCCCAGATCTGCGCCATCGCCGTCTCAGCCGGCGTGCGCGGAGCCGCATAGCCTTGCGGATGCTCAACGGTACGTATCGTCGATGCGCGGATCACGCGCACAATGCGCGGGATATCGCTCAAGTCCCGCGCAATTTCCTTGAAGATCCCGATGTCGGTCAGGACGCTCAAGTCCACAGGACGCTCACTCGATGCGAAAGACTCGTCTTCGACGGATGGCGCCGCCGCCGGGACAAGATGTCGAGCTTGCACAGCCGCAACCGTAAAACAGGGCGCTCCTGAAGCCATTGTGCCAGGCGCCGCAATTGTTTCCAGGAAACCAAGCAAAGGGCGATTGCGTCCGGTGGCCCGATAGGGAAACGCGACAGTTCGGCATCCTGCTTGCACAGCAAGCTCACCGAGCCTGCGCACGATTTCGTGTTCTACGCCCCGGCCAAGCACACGGCAGCTCAACAGAAATGTCCCAACCTCCAAGACTTCGTCGTTTATCTCATACGCGAGGGCGCCGACCAATCCATATGCCCCGAAGCGGTCATGTACGCGTATCGTCCAGAAGGGTGTTCTATCGGCGGCCATGCGAATGTCGGCCGGATTGCGCGCCAAAGGATTCAAATTGAATTGGTTGGTGCGTTGCGTTAATTCAGCGACACGTTCCAGCTGGTGGTCCTGAACAACCTCCATCTCCACCTTCAATTCCAGCCTGTCCAAAAACTCCTCGAAACTCGAGGCGCTGTCGCGGACCACTTCACGCGCTTGGTTATGCCGGTATTGTTGCGTGCGTTGCAGCGAATTGCTCTTGACCGCCAAGTGATCGAATGCCCACACGTGATCCAGAAAGTGCGGGATCAACTCGGGCGCGCTCGGCAAGTGCAGAACCAAAACGCCCGGACAATGCGACTCGACTTCGGAACACTCCAATGCACTGTTGTCGACGAAAATGAAGCTATCGAGACCGAGCTGCAGTTCCTGAGCGAGCGCCTTGATATTCTCCGACTTGGGCCGCCAGTTGATACGCGACGCAATGACGTGTTCCTTTTGCAAGGGCATCTGGGGCCATGCATAGAAAACAGCCTCTACATCATCCGCATTATTCTTGCTACACAGACATAGCAGCATGCCGGCTTCTTGCTGCGCTACAATGAAGCATTGCAACGCCCGGTGTGCCTCGGTGAGGCGGATGCCAGACGGTCCAACCTCGCCGCACACTCCCTCCCACAAAGTATCGTCGCAGTCCAATACGATGACTTTGTAGGGCCTGGAGCGCAAAGCCATTACATGGCGAGCCATCAGTGTTGCTAGTCCCGCGTATTGCTCTTGGGTGTACGGGATGTGGCCAAGCCTATCCGCGTAATTGTCTTCGTAAGCGAGAACTGGATAAAGTTGTTTAAGCCGCGCCGAGGAATTCGGGTAGACCCCCACGATCGAACGCAGCTGGGCGACCAGGCGATGTTCCAAGTCCGTGATGAAGGTGCGGTATAGATCTTGTTGGTCGAGAGCGAGCGAGAGCGGGCAAAAGCAGATCACTAACGGTACACCGGCTTGCTTTGCGAGGACGTTCGTTGCGGCGACCAATTCCTCTGCGTTGTTCTCCATAAGGCGGAACTGCTCTGTTGTGCTTATGTCTCTCCCAGCATCGCGGATCCAATCCTCGAGCCGCAATAAGATTATGTTGACCCCATCACGATTGGTCGCGAACAGGCCTTGTGAATCGAGCAGCGTCTGGAATACTTGGTTATAAGGAGCAAATTCGATCTCGGCGGTTAGACCGAGTTTCATTATCCAGAACAAGAGCGCGGATTCGATCGGCTCCGCTGTGAAAGTGGAGGCCACCACCAAACGCTGCTTCCTATCGCGTTTGATCGATGCTTCGGCCTGTTTCGCCAGCGCGTCAGGCAACGGCAAGCTCTGTATGGGCGTATCCGGCCTATCGAGCGCCTGTGCGAGAACTTGTGTATACGCATCCAACACAGCCGCAATCGTGGCTTGATCGAACAAATCCGTATTGTACTCGCATGTCAGGCGAAGGCCTTCATGCTTATGCTCCGCGACGAAGCGCAAATCCAGCGCGCTCGCATGGCGATTGGTTGGCAGCGCTTCCAACTTGAGCTGGTCTAGCATCAATGCGCTTCTCGGGTAATTCTGCAACAACAAGGCGACGTTGAAGATCGGATTGTGGCTGGTATCCCGTGCGGGATTGACCGCCTCGATAATCGCCTCAAACGGACAGTCCTGGTGGGAGTACGCGCCGAGCACAATCTCTCTCAAGCGCTTAAGCATGCCCGTGGCCGACTCCACGGGTTCGCATCGCATTCTCAGGGGGAGGAAATTCATAAAGCAGCCAATCAGCGGTTCGACCGCGGTCTGCATTCGTCCGGCGACAACCGTGCCGACAATGACATCCGCTGTCCTCGTCCAGCGGAAAAGGACGATCTCGAGGATCGTCAGCAACGTCATGAATAATGTCGCATGATGTTCTTCTGCCCAAATTTGAAGCCGTGCTGCATCTTGCGATGAGATCGTGATCGAGATTGCATCACCTTGCGCGCCTTGCGCCGCCGGGCGCGGCCGGTCGGTCGGCAGGGCGAGCAGCGTCGGGGCGTCCGCGAGTTGCTCCTTCCAGTAGCCGAGCTGGCCTTCGAGCGCCGCCCCCTGCAGCCACTGGCGCTGCCAATGCGCGTAGTCCGCGTACTGGATCAAAAGCTCCGGCAGCGGCGACGGCCGCCCCTGGCTATAGGCGGCGTAAAGCGCCGCGATCTCTTTGATCAGCACCCCAATCGACCAACCATCCGACACAATATGATGCATCGTCAGCAGTGCGATGTGCTCGCGGTCGCCCAACCGGATCAGCTGCGCGCGGATCAGCGGCCCATGCTCCAGATCGAACGGCGTACGGGCTTCGTCTTGCGCGCTCTGCTGCGCGCGGCCCTCGGCCTCCGCCGCGGGGAGTTCGCTCAGATCCGTCAGCGGCAGCGCCAACTCCAGCGCCGCGGCGATGATTTGCGTCGGCGCGCCGTCGACCGACGCAAAGCGCGTGCGCAGCGCCTCATGCCGCCGCACGATCTCGTTGAGCGTGCGCCTCAGCGCCTCGACGTCCAGCTTCCCGGTCAACCGCACCGCGGCCGGCATGTTGTAAAACGCGCTGCCCGCCTCAAGCTGGTTCAAAAACCACAAACGCTGCTGCGCAAACGACAGCGGCATGTCTTCGCCGCGCCCCACAGGAGCCAGCGCCGGCAACTGCAAACCTGTCCGTTCGCGCTGCTCCTGCTCGACCCGCTGCGCCAATTGCGCCACGGTCGGCGCTTCGAACAGCACGCGAATGGGCAGCTCGACGTTGAGCTCGGAGCGGATGCGGCTGATGAGGCGGGTGGCGAGCAGGGAATGGCCGCCGCGGTCGAAGAAGCCGTCGTCGATGGAGACGCTCTCGATGTCGAGGACTTCGGCGAAGAGGTTGGCGAGGATCTCTTCCTGCGGCGTGCGCGGCGCGCGGCCGGCAGATGAGAGGAACTCGGGCGCCGGCAGGGCGCGGCGATCGAGCTTGCCGTTCGGCGTCAGCGGCAGCGCCTCGAGGAAAACGATAGCCGCGGGAACCATATAGTCCGGCAAGGTTGCGGCCAGCGATTGGCGCAGCGCCGCCGGAGCGATCTCTCCATCGATCTCGACGCCGGCCTTGGCGACGACGTATCCGACGAGCTGCTTGTGTCCGGGTTGATCCTCGCGGGCGATGACGGCGGCCTGGGCGACTTCGGGCAGGCGGGCGAGCGCCGCCTCGATCTCGCCGGGCTCGATGCGGAAGCCGCGGATCTTGACCTGCTGGTCGGCTCGCCCCAGGAAGTCGAGGACGCCGTCGGCGCGCCACTTCGCGAGATCACCGGTTCGATACATGCGCGCGCCGGGCGGCCCGAACGGGCACGCGACGAAGCGCTCGGCGGTGAGCCCCGGCCGGTTCAGATAGCCGCGGGCGAGACCCGCGCCGGCGATGTACAGCTCGCCCGCCACGCCCACCGGAACCGGACGCAGCAAGCCGTCCAGAACATAAACCCGCGCATTCCAGATCGGACGGCCTATCGGAACGTCGCCATCTTCGGGATCGTCCGCCCGGATCTCGTAGAGTGTGCAACCGACAACTGTCTCTGTCGGACCATACTCATTGAAGAGTCGGATCAACGGCCCACGCCGTCGCCAATCGGCGACCGTAGCGTGTTGAAGCGCCTCTCCGCCGATCACAATGGAATGGACCGTTGCGTCCAGCGACGGCTCTGGAACCATACGGTTCAGGGCTTCGATATGTGCAGGCGTCAGCTTAAGCAGACTGTAATTTCCGCATTGAAGTAAGATTTCGGACAGATGTGCGAGTTCCTGTCCCGGACGAAGCAGGAAAGAACTCTTGCCGGACGCGAGCGGGAGTAGAAGGCTGGTTATCGTGGCATCGAATGCTAGAGGGGTTGCGACCGCTGCGCCCACTCCGAGATCCAAGGGATATGTCTCTATCGCCCAACGCGCGTAATTGAAGAGGCCCCCCTGTCCGACGACGACGCCCTTGGGTGTTCCGGTTGATCCTGAGGTGTAGATGACATAGGCGGGATTTTGCGGCGCAAGGGGTTTGGTGCGGCCGGCGTCGGTTGGGTTGGTTTGCGGGGCGTTTTCCAAGGCCGCGACGATCTCGGGGTCATCGAGCAGGATGTGGGGATTATCATCGCCGAGCAGCTGGGCGGGGATATCGCTGATGGCGATGACGGCGCTTGGCCGTGCGTCGGCGAGCATGAAGCGCAACCGCTCGGCGGGGTAGTCGGGATCGAGCGGCAGATAGGCGGCGCCGGCCTTGAGGATGCCAAGCAGCGCGATGACCATCTCGAGCGAGCGCGGCAGGCAAAGCGCGACGATGGCCTCGGGCCCGATGCCGAGCCCGATCAGGTGATGGGCGAGCTGATTGGCTTTGGCGTTGAGTGCGGCGTAGGAGAGCTCGGCGTCTTCGAAGACGAGGGCGATGGCGTCGGGCGTGCGCTCGGCCTGCGCCTCGAACAGCTGCGGCAGCGTGGCTTCGGGCAGCGGATGGGCGGTGTCATTCCAATCGACGAGGATCTGGCGGCGCTCATCGGGGGTGAGCAGGTCGATGTCGCCGATGCGCTGCGCCGGATCGGCGGCGATCGCCTCCAAAACGCGGGTGAGGCGCGACGCCAGGATCTCGATGCTGGCGCGGTCATAGAGGTCCGTTGCGTATTCGATGGCGCCGGCGAGGCCGGCCGGCTGACCCTTTGCGTCGGCTGTCTCAGTCAGGCTCAGCAGGAGGTCGAACTTGGCCGTGCCAGTACCGACAGGCTCTTGGCGCAGCTCGAGGCCCGGCAGGTCGAGGGTGGCGGCCTCGGTGTTCTGCAGGACGAGCATGACCTGGACCAGCGGGGCATGGTTCTGGGCGCGGGCGGGGTTGAGGATCTCAACGAGGCGCTCGAACGGCAGGTCCTGGTTGGCGTAGGCGGAAAGGCTCTGCTCGCGCACGCGGGCGAGCAGGTCCTGGACGCTGGGATCGCCAGAGAGGTTTGTGCGCAGGACCAGGGTGTTGACGAAGAAGCCGACGAGGTCGTTGAGGGCGCTGTCGGTGCGGCTGGCGATGGGCGAGCCGATGGCGATGTCGTCGCCGGCTCCGAGCTTGCCGAGCAGGATGGCGAGGCCGGCCTGCAGCAGCATGAACAGGCTGGTCCCGGAGCTGCGGACGAGCGCGCGGAGCTTGGCGTGCAGCGCCGGCGCGATCTGGATCGGCAGCTGGTCGCCGCGATAGGAGGAGATGGCCGGGCGCGGCCGGTCGGTGGGCAGGGCGATGCACTCGGGCAGGCCGGCGAGGGCCTGGCGCCAATAGGCACCCTGCTGGGCGATCAGGCTGCCCGGCTGGCTCTCCTCGCCGAGCAGCTCGCGCTGCCACAGCGCATAGTCGGCGTATTGTACGGGCAAGGGCGCAAAGGCCGGCGCTTGACCCTTCAGGCGAGCGGCGTAGGCCTGCGCCAGATCACGGGCGAGGGGGGCCAGCGAGGCGCCGTCGGCGGCGATGTGATGCACGAGAACGAGCAGGACATGGCTGTCCTCGGCGAGGCGGAACAGCGTGGCGCGGATCGGCATCTCGCGGTCGAGCCGGAAGGCGTAGGTTGCGGCCTGCCGCAGCAGATCCGGCAGCGTCGCCTCGTTGACGTCCTGTCGATCGAGCGTCAGGCATGCGCGCGGATCGTCCGTTGCCAGCACGAGCTGCTGGGGCGCATCGTCGATCTCGGGAAAGAGCGTGCGCAGGATCTCGTGGCGGACGACGAGATCCCTGAGCGCCGCCTCGAGCGCTGCGCCGTCGAGCGCGCCCTCGAGGTGCAGCCGCACCGGGATGTTGTAGGTGGAGCTCGGCCCCTCCAGCCGGTAGAGGAACCACAGCCGCTGCTGGGCGAAAGAAAGAGGTACTATTTCCGCGCTTTCTTGATTGGCTGCGTCGTTCATTTGGATGCTCCGTGCAAATTTTTCCGCATTGGCCGCAGCGGCGGGCGGGCGCTCTCGGTGTTATTCAGCTTCCCTGCCAACTGAGCGACGGTTGGGGCCTCGAACAGCACGCGGACGGGCAGCTCGATCTTGAGCTCAGAGCGGATGCGGTTGATGAGGTGGGTGGCGAGCAGGGAATGGCCGCCGCGGTCGAAGAAGCTGTCGTCGATGGAGACGCTCTCGAGGCCGAGGATCTCGGCGAAGAGGTTGGCGAGGATCTCCTCTTGCGGCGTGCGCGGCGCGCGGCCGGCAGATGAGAGGAACTCGGGCGCCGGCAGGGCGCGGCGATCGAGCTTGCCGTTCGGCGTCAGCGGCAGCGCCTCGAGGAAAACGATAGCCGCGGGAACCATATAGTCCGGCAAGGTTGCGGCCAGCGATTGGCGCAGCGCCGCCGGAGCGATCTCTCCATCGATCTCGACGCCGGCCTTGGCGACGACATAGCCGACGAGCTGCTTGTGTCCGGGTTGGTCTTCGCGGGCGATGACGGCGGCCTGGGCGATCCCGGGCAGGCGGGCGAGCGCCGCCTCGATCTCGCCGGGCTCGATGCGGAAGCCGCGGATCTTGACCTGCTGGTCGGCGCGGCCGAGGAAGTCGAGCGCGCCGTCGGGACGCCACTTGGCGAGATCGCCGCTGCGATACATGCGCGTTCCGGGCGGCCCGAACGGGCACGCGACGAAGCGCTCGGCGGTGAGGCCCGGCCGGTTCAGATAGCCGCGCGCCAGACCCGCGCCGGCGATGTAGAGCTCGCCCGCAACCCCCGCCGGAACGGGACGCAAGCTACCATCCAGAACATAAACCCGCGCATTCCAGATCGGACGGCCTATCGGAACAGAAGCGGCATCGGCGTCGCTATTAGATCGGCAGTCCCAGAAGGTGACGTCAACGGCGGCTTCGGTGGGACCGTAGAGATTATGCAGGGGCGTATCGAGAGCGGAGAGGAACTGCGCGCGCAGCTCCTCCGGCAGAGCCTCGCCGCTGCAGAAGACGCGTTTGAGATCGCCGCAGGCTGAAATGGCGGAGTTCTGGAGAAAGCTCTGCAGCATGGACGGCACGAAGTGCAACGTCGTGATCCGCTCGCGCGCGATGATGTCTGCAAGATAGCCGGGATCCCTGTGTCCGTCGGGCTTGGCGACAACCAAGGTTGCGCCTTCGATCAGCGGCCAGAAGACCTCCCAGACGGAGACATCGAAGCCGGCTGGCGTTTTCTGCAGCACGCGATCGGCGTTATCCAGTGCATATTCGTCCTGCATCCAGCGCAGGCGGTTAACGATAGCCTCCTGCGCGACGACGACGCCCTTGGGCGTCCCGGTTGATCCTGAGGTGTAGATGACATAGGCGGGATTCTCGGGCGCGAGGGGTTTGGTTCGCTCGGCGTCGGTTGGGTTGGTTTGCGGCGCCTGCTGCAGGGCCGCGGCGATGTCGGGGTCATCGAGCAGGATGCGGGGGATGGCGGCGTCGCTCAGGTGGGCGGCGACGTCCCCCATGCTGACGAGGCAGAGCGGCTGTGCGTCTTCGAGCATGAAGCGCAAGCGCTCGGCTGGGTAGTCGGGATCGAGCGGCAGATAGGCGGCGCCGGCCTTGAGGATGCCAAGCAGCGCAATGACCATCTCGAGCGAGCGCGGCATGCAAAGCGCGACGATCGCCTCGGGCCCGATGCCGAGCCCGATCAGATGATGGGCGAGCTGATTGGCTTTGGCGTTAAGTGCGGCGTAGGAGAGCTCGGCGTCTTCGAAGACGAGGGCGATGGCGTCGGGCGTGCGCTCGGCCTGCGCCTCGAACAGCTGCGGCAGCGTGGCTTCGGGCAGCGGATGGGCGGTGTCGTTCCAATCGACGAGGATCTGGCGGCGCTCATCGGCGGTGAGCAGATCGATGGCGCCGATGCGCTGCGCCGGATCGGCGGCGATCGCCTCCAAAACGCGGGTGAGGCGCGACGCCAGGATCTCGATGCTGGCGCGGTCATAGAGGTCGGTTGCGTATTCGAGCGCGCCGGCGAGCCCGGCCGGCCGACCCTTTGCGTCGGCGGTCTCGGCGAGGCTCAGCGTCAGGTCGAACTTGGCGGCTGCGGCGGCGAGGGACTGGCGGCTGACGGCGAGGCCCGGCAGGTCGAGGCTTGCGGCCTCGGTGTTCTGCAGGACGAGCATGACCTGGAACAGCGGGGCATGGTTCTGGGCGCGGGCCGGGTTGAGGATCTCGACGAGGCGCTCGAACGGCAGGTCCTGGTTAGCGTAGGCGGCGAGGCTCTGCTCGCGCACGCGGGCGAGCAGGTCCTGGACGCTGGGGTCGCCGGAAAGGTTTGTGCGCAGGACCAGGGTGTTGACGAAGAAGCCGACGAGGTCGTCGAGGGCGCTGTCGGTGCGGCCGGCGATGGGCGAGCCGATGGCGATGTCGTCGCCGGCTCCGAGCTTGCCGAGCAGGATGGCGAAGCCGGCCTGCAGCAGCATGAACAGGCTGGTCCCGGAGCTGCGGGCGAGCGCGCGGAGCTTATGGTGCAGCGCCGGCGCGATGGCGATCGGCAGCTGGTCGCCGCGATAGGAGGCGACGGCGGGGCGCGGCCGGTCGGTGGGCAGGGCGATGCGCTCGGGCAGGCCGGCGAGGGCCTGGCGCCAATAGGCGCCCTGGCGGGCGATCAGGCTATCGGATTGGCGCTCCGCGCCGAGCAGCTCGCGCTGCCACAGCGCATAGTCGGCGTATTGCACGGGCAAGGCCGCAAAGCCCGGCGCGTGACCCTTCAGGCGCGCCGCATAGGCCTGCGCCAGATCGCGGGCGAGCGGGGCCAGCGAGGCGCCGTCGGCGGCGATGTGATGCACGAGAACGAGCAGGACATGGCTGTCCTCGGCGAGGCGGAACAGCGTGGCGCGGATCGGCATCTCGCGGTCGAGCCGGAAGGCGTAGTCGGCGGCCTGCCGCAGCAGATCCGGCAGATGGCCCTCGTCTGTCTCGCGCCGCTCCAAGCTGAGGCATGCGCGCGGATCCCCCCTGGCCAGCACCAACTGTTGCGGCGCGTCGTCGATCTCGGGGAAGACCGTGCGCAGGCTCTCGTGGCGGACGACGAGATCCCTGAGCGCCGCCTCGAGCGCCGCGCCGTCGAGGGCGCCCTCGAGGCGCAGCGGCGCCGGGATGTTGTAGGTGGCGCTCGGCCCCTCCAGCCGGTAGAGGAACCACAGCCGCTGCTGCGCCGGCGACAGCGGCAGCTGCTCCGGCCGCGGCAGCCGCCGCAGCGGCGTCCGCGCGCTGGCGCCATCCGTCAGCCGCAGGGCGAGCTGAGCGACGGTTGGGGCCTCGAACAAAGCGCGGATGGGCAGCTCGATCTTGAGCTCAGAGCGGATGCGGCTGATGAGGCGGGTGGCGAGCAGGGAATGGCCGCCGCGGTCGAAGAAACCGTCGTCGATGGAGACGCCCTCGAGGCCGAGGGTCTCGGCGAAGAGGTTGGCGAGGATCTCCTCCTGCGGCGTGCGTGGGCTGCGTCCGGCAGATGAGAGGAACTCGGGCGCCGGCAGGGCGCGGCGGTCGAGCTTGCCATTCGGGGTCAGCGGCAGCGCCTCGAGCAAGACGATCGCCGCCGGCACCATGTAGTCCGGCAAGGTTGCGCCCAGGGCCTGCCGCAGCGCGCCCAAATCAATGTGCCGCATAGGGTTATTAGCGAACTTCACAAAATCGCATTGCGGGTTTCTTGATCGGAAGAGATCAGTTGGCACAGCGTCCGAGCCAATTGCTTTCCAAAATATGACATCCAAGCTGCCAATAGGTGCGGCGTTGGCGTCATCCCATGTAACACCAATTTGGAAACCTAGCTCCGCAGCCAGAGCATAGAACATTTCTGCTGTTGGGTGGGACGACGGCCGTGCGACGGCGTCGAGCATTTGTTGTAAGGTTAATAAATTTTGTTCACCGCCCAATAAGGATATGGCCGCCAACTCCGGGGCGAGACGCGCATTGGGGACGCCGGTGAGGCGAACAGCGACGAAATCCGGTCGATTTAGGCGATCGCGCAACGCATCAAGATCGACGACATCCTGATTCCATCGCAATTGCGGCGCCGCGTGGAAGGACATGGTCTGCTTTGGCGCCTTATGTAGAACCACGTCATATCGATAACGGCTCAGCTCATTGAGGTAGGTTGCCCGCTTGATCTGGATGTCGACTGCGGAGATTGCTCCGATGTTTTCTGGAAGAAGAGCAAAGAATTCTGGAGCCAGCAGAAGCTCTTTCTCAGCGACAATCGACCGTTCAATGTGTCGACGCAGCTTGGACGCATCGGTCAGATGGCTGGCCTTTCGCAGCTCGGTAGCGCTGGCGAAGCAGCGCAAGAGCTGCAGATTTCGCACGTCGCCGATGAAGACTGAACCGGCTGGCGCGAGCAGGTCTATGGTCTGCTGAATCACCTCGAGCAGATACGAGGCGCTCGGAAAATATTGAACGACCGAATTAAGGACGACAGTATCGAAGAATCCGCTTGGAAGCCCATCGCGAATATCAGCGGCCTGCGCTCGCAGCTCCACACGTTTTGCCCAGTCTGGCTGCTGCAAGAGCCGGTCGCGCAACTTCTGAATGGTTTCGGCGGAAAAATCGGTGGCCCAATATGCCTCACAGTGTGGAGCGAGCTGCGATAGCAGCAAGCCACTTCCTACGCCGATTTCAAGCACGCGTCGTGGGGATAGCTCCCGAATACGTTCTACAGTGGCTGCGCGCCATTCACGCATCTCCCACAACGGTAATGGCTGCCCGTCATAGCTGCTGTTCCAGCCGCTAAAATCCTCGCCGAAACTCGTCTTGCTGGATGTACTGTAAAGCTTCTCATAGAGCTGTTGCCAATCGCCAATATGACGCGCCTCGCGCTCCCCATCGCGTGCGCGATTATTTCCCGGCACAACGTATCCAACGAGCTGCTTGTGTCCGGGCTGGTCTTCGCGGGCGATGACGGCGGCCTGGGCGACGCCGGGCAGGCGGGCGAGCGCCGCCTCGATCTCGCCGGGCTCGATGCGGAAGCCGCGGATCTTGACCTGCTGGTCGGCGCGGCCGAGGAAGTCGAGCGCGCCGTCGGGACGCCACTTGGCGAGATCGCCGCTGCGATACATGCGCGTTCCGGGCGGCCCGAACGGGCACGCGACGAAGCGCTCGGCGGTGAGGCCCGGCCGGTTCAGATAGCCGCGCGCCAGACCCGCGCCGGCGATGTAGAGCTCGCCCGCAACCCCCGCCGGAACGGGACGCAAGCTACCATCCAGAACATAAACCCGCGCATTCCAGATCGGACGGCCTATCGGAACAGAAGCGGCATCGGCGTCGCTATTAGATCGGCAGTCCCAGAAGGTGACGTCAACGGCGGCTTCGGTGGGACCGTAGAGATTATGCAGGGGCGTATCGAGAGCGGAGAGGAACTGCGCGCGCAGCTCCTCCGGCAGAGCCTCGCCGCTGCAGAAGACGCGTTTGAGATCGCCGCAGGCTGAAATGGCGGAGTTCTGGAGAAAGCTCTGCAGCATGGACGGCACGAAGTGCAACGTCGTGATCCGCTCGCGCGCGATGATGTCTGCAAGATAGCCGGGATCCCTGTGTCCGTCGGGCTTGGCGACAACCAAGGTTGCGCCTTCGATCAGCGGCCAGAAGACCTCCCAGACGGAGACATCGAAGCCGGCTGGCGTTTTCTGCAGCACGCGATCGGCGTTATCCAGTGCATATTCGTCCTGCATCCAGCGCAGGCGGTTAACGATAGCCTCCTGCGCGACGACGACGCCCTTGGGCGTCCCGGTTGATCCTGAGGTGTAGATGACATAGGCGGGATTCTCGGGCGCGAGGGGTTTGGTTCGCTCGGCGTCGGTTGGGTTGGTTTGCGGCGCCTGCTGCAGGGCCGCGGCGATGTCGGGGTCATCGAGCAGGATGCGGGGGATGGCGGCGTCGCTCAGGTGGGCGGCGACGTCCCCCATGCTGACGAGGCAGAGCGGCTGTGCGTCTTCGAGCATGAAGCGCAAGCGCTCGGCGGGGTAGTCGGGATCGAGCGGCAGATAGGCGGCGCCGGCCTTGAGGATGCCAAGCAGCGCGATGACCATCTCGAGCGAGCGCGGCAGGCAAAGCGCGACGATCGCCTCGGGCCCGATGCCGAGCCCGATCAGATGATGGGCGAGCTGATTGGCTTTGGCGTTGAGTGAGGCGTAGGAGAGCTCGGCGTCTTCGAAGACGAGGGCGATGGCGTCGGGCGTGCGCTCGGCCTGCGCCTCGAACAGCTGCGGCAGCGTGGCTTCGGGCAGCGGATGGGCGGTGTCGTTCCAATCGACGAGGATCTGGCGGCGCTCATCGGCGGTGAGCAGATCGATGGCGCCGATGCGCTGCGCCGGATCGGCGGCGATCGCCTCCAAAACGCGGGTGAGGCGCGACGCCAGGATCTCGATGCTGGCGCGGTCATAGAGGTCGGTTGCGTATTCGAGCGCGCCGGCGAGCCCGGCCGGCCGACCCTTTGCGTCGGCGGTCTCGGTCAGGCTCAGTAGGAGGTCGAACTTGGCCGTGCCAGTACCGACGGGCTGCTGGCGCAGCTCGAGGCCCGGCAGGTCGAGGCTTGCGGCCTCGGTGTTCTGCAGGACGAGCATGACCTGGAACAGCGGGGCATGGTTCTGGGCGCGGGCCGGGTTGAGGATCTCGACGAGGCGCTCGAACGGCAGGTCCTGGTTGGCGTAGGCGGAAAGGCAGGTCTCGCGCACGCGGGCGAGCAGGTCGTGGACGCTGGGGTCGCCGGAAAGGTTTGTGCGCAGGACCAGGGTGTTGACGAAGAAGCCGATGAGGTCGTTGAGGGCGCTGTCGGTGCGGCCGGCGATGGGCGAGCCGATGGCGATGTCGTCGCCGGCTCCGAGCTTGCCGAGCAGGATGGCGAAGCCGGCCTGCAGCAGCATGAACAGGCTGGTCCCGGAGCTGCGGGCGAGCGCGCGGAGCTTATGGTGCATCGCCGGCGCGATGGCGATCGGCAGCTGGTCGCCGCGATAGGAGGCGACGGCGGGGCGCGGCCGGTCGGTGGGCAGGGCGAGCAGCGTCGGGGCGTCCGCGAGTTGCTCCTTCCAGTAGCCGAGCTGGCCTTCGAGCGCCGCCCCCTGCAGCCACTGGCGCTGCCAATGCGCGTAGTCCGCATACTGGATCAAAAGCTCCGGCAGCGGCGACGGCCGCCCCTGGCTATAGGCGGCGTAAAGCGCCACGATCTCTTTGATCAGCACCCCAATCGACCAACCATCCGACACAATATGATGCATCGTCAGCAGAGCGATGTGCTCGCGGTCGCCCAACCGGATCAGCTGCGCGCGGATCAGCGGCCCATGCTCCAGATCGAACGGCGTACGGGCTTCGTCCTGCGCGCTCTGCCGCGCGCGGCCCTCGGCTTCCACCGCGGGGAGTTCGCTCAGATCCGTCAGCGGCAGCGCCAACTCCAGCGCCGCGGCGATGATTTGCGTCGGCGCGCCGTCGACCGACGCAAAGCGCGTGCGCAGCGCCTCATGCCGCCGCACGATCTCGTTGAGCGTGCGCCTCAGCGCCTCGACGTCCAGCTTCCCGGTCAACCGCACCGCGGCCGGCACGTTGTAAAACGCGCTGCCCGCCTCAAGCTGGCTCAAAAACCACAAACGCTGCTGCGCAAACGATGCAATTGCAACAGCATCGGCAGGCCTGCGCGTTAATTTTCTCTCGGTGGCGAGTCGAGACATTAAGATCTCGACGATCGCCTGCTTGTTTTCCTTAAGCTGCTCAACCAGTTGATCTGTCGTAAATCCCTGGGGTGCACGGTATTTGATCTTGCCGTCGACAATTTTTAATTTGATGCCATCGCGCTCGAAGAGATCGATCAGTTCAACAGCGTTCATATTTCGACCTCTTCCGGGTATCGGATTTCCGTGTCCACCCGCTGCGCCAATTGCGCCACGGTCGGCGCTTCGAACAGCGCACGCAAAGGCAGCTCCACATCGAAGATGCTCTGCACTCGGGCAATCGCTTGCATCGCCAGTATCGAGTGGCCGCCAAGTTCGAAGAAGTTGTCGTGGATGCCGACGCGATCCAGCTTGAGCACCTCCGCCCAGATCTGCGCCATCGCCGCCTCAGCTGGCGTGCGCGGAGCCGCATAGCCGCCCTCGCCGCGCTGCGCGCCCGGAGCCGGCAACGCCTTGCGGTCGATCTTGCCGTTCGGCGTCAGCGGCAGCCGATCAAGCGCCACAAAATGCGACGGAACCATATAGTCGGGCAGCACGCGCAGCAGCGCGGCGCGCAGCGCGCCGGCCTCCAGCCCATCCCCTTCGCCGCCATCCTCGCCGCGTTCCGTTCCCTCTCGCGCCTCGGCGGCCTCATGCGCCCGCGGCGTCACGTAAGCCACAAGCCGACGCTCGCCAGGCTCGTCCTCGCGCGCCGCCACGATCGCTTCGCCCACCCCCGGCAGAGCCGCCAGGACGGCCTCGACCTCGCCCAGCTCGATCCGGAAACCCCGGATCTTCACCTGATCGTCCAGCCGACCCAGATACTCGATCGCGCCATCAGGCAAGTAGCGCGCCAGGTCTCCAGACTTGTACATGCGCGCGCCGGGCGGCCCGAACGGATTGGCGATGAACTTCTCGGCGGTCAGATCCGGGCGCTGCAGATATCCGCGCGCCAGGCCCGCGCCCGCAATGTGCAGCTCCCCCGCCACCCCCACCGGCGCCGGGTTCAGCAACTCGTCCAGGATGTACAGCTGCGTGTTGGCGATCGGCCGACCGATCGGCACAGCGTTCAACGCCGTGGCCGCATCGCATGCCCAGAACGTCACGTCCACGGACGCTTCAGTCGGGCCGTACAAGTTATGCAGCTCGGCATGCGGCAGCGCCTTGAAAAAACGCTGCTGCAATTCGAGCGGCAGCGCCTGGCCGCTGCATATCACCCGCTTGAGCGTGGCGCAGCGCGGCAGCTCCCTCCCGTTCAGGAACGCTTCCAGCATCGGCGGCACGAAGTGCAGCGTCGTGATCGCCTGCTGCGCGATCACGCGCGACAGATAGTCGGCATCCTGATGCCCACCGGGGCGAGCCATGACGAGCGTGGACCCGTTCAACAACGGCCAGAAGAGCTCCCACACCGAGACGTCGAAGCTGAACGGCGTCTTCTGCAAAATCCGATCCGAATCGTGTAGAGCGTATGCCTCTTGCATCCAATTCAGGCGATTGACGATGCCGGCATGCGGCACGCCGACCCCTTTGGGGCGGCCAGTTGAGCCGGAGGTGTAGATCACATAGGCGAGGTGATCTGCTTCACTGAGGCGCGCCGGATTGGCGGCCGAGCACTCGGCGAGCGCGGGCCATTGGACGTCCAGGCACAGCACCGCGATCTCGACGCCCGGCAGCCTGGGCAGCACCGCCGCTTGCGTAAGCAGCACCGCCGGACGCGCATCGTCGAGCATGTACGCCAGGCGCTCCGGCGGATAGCTTGGGTCCAGCGGCACATAGGCTCCGCCGGCCTTCAGAACGCCGAGCAGCCCAACCACCATCTCCAGCGAGCGTTCAACGCACAGGCCGACCAGAACCTCAGGCCCCACCCCACATTGCCGCAGGTAATGCGCAAGCTGGTTCGAGCGCGCATTCAGCTCGCCATAGGTCAGCTCGCGTCCTTCGAACGCCACCGCCACCGCGTCCGGAGCCTCCGCCACCTGCGCTTCGAACAGCTCGTGCAGCGTCTGCGCCCCCTCGTAGTCCACGGCCGTCGCGTTCCACTCCGCGACCAGTTGGGTTCGCTCATGCTCAGCAAGCACTTCTATGCGCGCGATGTCCGTCTGGGGAGCATCCTCCAGGGCCTGCACCAGATTTTCCAGAACGGTATGCATGTAATCGCATAGCCGTTCGGCTCCGACGCGAGCGCCGATCTGCGCCGTCAATATAAATCCAGTACCGAGATCATCCACAGATAACACGCATGGATAGTTGGTTCGCTCCTCGGTGCTCAGGACTTCGACGCCTTCCAACGCCCACTCCAGATTGGATGCTTTGCGCGTATCCGCATCAGGGCCGTGCCTATAATTCAGTAGCGTCGAAAAGAGGGGCGCGGGGGCGACAACTCCACTACAACGTTGGGCTAACGCCAACGATGCATGCTCGTGCTGCAACAAGCGACCCAGCAACCGGTGCGTGTCCTGCACACTTTGCTGCACCGATCTCATGCTGGTACGGATACGAACCGGCAACGTGTTGATGAACATGCCCAGCGTGCGATCTAAACCTTCGCCTGCGTGCATGCGGCCGAACAGCACGGTGCCGAATACGACATCGTGTCGTCCGGAAATGCGCGACAAAACCTGCGCCCACGCTGCATGCACGACACTGGCGGCACTTATTCTCAACGTTCCAGAGATTTGGCGAATGCGCGCCGAGAGCAGCGCATTTACCGGGCGCACGGCCTCTTCGATGCCTAAGCCGTCTCCGCGCACCTCCAGGAGCCCGAACGGTGCTGTCGGCTCGGACACATCGGCGAGCATCTCCTTGAAGAACGCTTCGTTTGCAGCCCGACTGACGCCCGATCTCGCCTGTGCGACAAAGTTTCGGAACGGATGTGGCGCTGGTAGCCGATGCGTCAGACCACGCAGGATGGTGCCGATTTCGTCGATCAACAGATCGAGCGTGGCGTGATCGGAGATAAGGTGGTGACTGAATATCTGCAGCAGCCATTGGGCACGGGCGCGGTCCTGGGCGACGAAGCACCGTATCAGAGGCGCCTTGCGTATATCGAACCGGTAGCGGCGCGGGTGATGCCGTGCGATCAATTGCTCGAATGCATCCTCTCCTCGGGCGTCCACGGCAACTTCTTCAATGACGAGCCGCGCATTTCTCCACACCACTTGCACCGGTTCGGGAAGGTTCTCCCAGTGCACTGCCGTACGCAAAATATCGTGGCGGTCGATCACCCGTTGCAGTGCCTGAAGGAATCGGTCGAGTTGCTCACGCGCGTCGAAGCGAAGGGTTCGGGACAGCAAATAGGCGTCGCCTTCCTGATTCATCAGGTGGTGGAATAAGATCCCTTCCTGTAAAGGCGCCAATGGATAGATCTCTTGCACATTGGCTGCTCCTCCGGATACGTCGCCGACGACCTGTTCAATTTCTTCCGATGTCAGGGCCAAGAGCGTGAGCATTTCCGGTGCAATAGCTTCGCATCCGGGAGGAATTCCATTCAGTGGAACATCGATCTCGCCAGAGGCGCCGCTCACCTTCAGCGTCAACTCCGCGAGCGTTGGCGCGATAAATAACGCTCGAACGTCGGTGTGGAAGCCTTCTTTGCGCATCTGTTCGATCAGTTTGACCGCCAGCATCGAGTGGCCGCCAAGTTCGAAGAAGTTGTCGTGGATGCCGACGCGATCCAGCTTGAGCACCTCCGCCCAGATCTGCGCCATCGCCGCCTCAGCTGGCGTGCGCGGAGCCGCATAGCCGCCCTCGCCGCGCTGCGCGCCCGGAGCCGGCAACGCCTTGCGGTCGATCTTGCCGTTCGGCGTCAGCGGCAGCCGATCAAGCGCCACAAAATGCGACGGAACCATATAGTCGGGCAGCACGCGCAGCAGCGCGGCGCGCAGCGCGCCGGCCTCCAGCCCATCCCCTTCGCCGCCATCCTCGCCGCGTTCCGTTCCCTCTCGCGCCTCGGCGGCCTCATGCGCCCGCGGCGTCACGTAAGCCACAAGCCGACGCTCGCCAGGCTCGTCCTCGCGCGCCGCCACGATCGCTTCGCCCACCCCCGGCAGAGCCGCCAGGACGGCCTCGACCTCGCCCAGCTCGATCCGGAAACCCCGGATCTTCACCTGATCGTCCAGCCGACCCAGATACTCGATCGCGCCATCAGGCAAGTAGCGCGCCAGGTCTCCAGACTTGTACATGCGCGCGCCGGGCGGCCCGAACGGATTGGCGATGAACTTCTCGGCGGTCAGATCCGGGCGCTGCAGATATCCGCGCGCCAGGCCCGCGCCCGCAATGTGCAGCTCCCCCGCCACCCCCACCGGCGCCGGGTTCAGCAACTCGTCCAGGATGTACAGCTGCGTGTTGGCGATCGGCCGACCGATCGGCACAGCGTTCAACGCCGTGGCCGCATCGCATGCCCAGAACGTCACGTCCACGGACGCTTCAGTCGGGCCGTACAAGTTATGCAGCTCGGCATGCGGCAGCGCCTTGAAAAAACGCTGCTGCAATTCGAGCGGCAGCGCCTGGCCGCTGCATATCACCCGCTTGAGCGTGGCGCAGCGCGGCAGCTCCCTCCCGTTCAGGAACGCTTCCAGCATCGGCGGCACGAAGTGCAGCGTCGTGATCGCCTGCTGCGCGATCACGCGCGACAGATAGTCGGCATCCTGATGCCCACCGGGGCGAGCCATGACGAGCGTGGACCCGTTCAACAACGGCCAGAAGAGCTCCCACACCGAGACGTCGAAGCTGAACGGCGTCTTCTGCAAAATCCGATCCGAATCGTGTAGAGCGTATGCCTCTTGCATCCAATTCAGGCGATTGACGATGCCGGCATGCGGCACGCCGACCCCTTTGGGGCGGCCAGTTGAGCCGGAGGTGTAGATCACATAGGCGAGGTGATCTGCTTCACTGAGGCGCGCCGGATTGGCGGCCGAGCACTCGGCGAGCGCGGGCCATTGGACGTCCAGGCACAGCACCGCGATCTCGACGCCCGGCAGCCTGGGCAGCACCGCCGCTTGCGTAAGCAGCACCGCCGGACGCGCATCGTCGAGCATGTACGCCAGGCGCTCCGGCGGATAGCTTGGGTCCAGCGGCACATAGGCTCCGCCGGCCTTCAGAACGCCGAGCAGCCCAACCACCATCTCCAGCGAGCGTTCAACGCACAGGCCGACCAGAACCTCAGGCCCCACCCCACATTGCCGCAGGTAATGCGCAAGCTGGTTCGAGCGCGCATTCAGCTCGCCATAGGTCAGCTCGCGTCCTTCGAACGCCACCGCCACCGCGTCCGGAGCCTCCGCCACCTGCGCTTCGAACAGCTCGTGCAGCGTCTGCGCCCCCTCGTAGTCCACGGCCGTCGCGTTCCACTCCGCCACGACTTGATGGCGTTCCGCCGCGCTCAACATCGGCAGCTGCGCGATCCTCGTCTCCGGCGCTTCGACAATGCCGTCCAACAACCGCGTGAAGTGCTCCGCCATCCGCTCAATCGTCGGCGCATCGAACAGAGACGTGTTGTACGTCAACGTCGCCCGAAGCTCATCCTCGCGCTCGGCCGCCATCAGCGTCAGGTCGAATTTGGCGGTCTCGCTGCCCGCCTCAACACCCTCCAACCGCAGTCCCGGCAGCCGCAACGCCTCCATCGGCGCGTTCTGCAACACCAGCATCACCTGGAACAGCGGCGCATGACTGAGATGCCGTTGCGGCTTCAGCTCCTCGACAAGCTGCTCAAACGGCACATCCTGATGCGCATAGGCCGCCAGCGCCGTGCTCCGCACCTGCATCAGCAGATCCTTGAAGCTCGGGTTGCCCGCAAGCCGCGTGCGCAGCACCAGCGTGTTCACAAAGAAGCCGATCAGCCCCTCGACCTCGGGGCGCGGGCGGTTGGCGATCGACGTGCCGACGCAAATGTCGTCCTGACCCGCGTAGCGCGAGAGCAGCACGTTGAACGCCGCAGCCAGCGTCATGAACAACGTCGCCTGCGCTTGCCGCGCCAGCGCGTTGAGCCCAGTCGTGGTCTGCCGCGACACCGCAAAACGCAGCGTGCCGCCGTCATAGCGCTGCACCGCCGGGCGCGGCCGGTCAGTGGGCAGGGCGAGCAGCGTCGGGGCGTCCGCGAGTTGCTCCTTCCAGTAGCCGAGCTGGCCTTCGAGCGCCGCCCCCTGCAGCCACTGGCGCTGCCAATGCGCGTAGTCCGCATACTGGATCAAAAGCTCCGGCAGCGGCGACGGCCGCCCCTGGCTATAGGCGGCGTAAAGCGCCGCGATCTCTTTGATCAGCACCCCAATCGACCAATCATCCGACACAATATGATGCATCGTCAGCAGAGCGATGTGCTCGCGGTCGCCCAACCGGATCAGCTGCGCGCGGATCAGCGGCCCATGCTCCAGATCGAACGGCGTACGGGCTTCGTCTTGCGCGCTCTGCTGCGCGCGGCCCTCGGCCTCCGCCGCGGGGAGTTCGCTCAGATCCGTCAGCGGCAGCGCCAACTCCAGCGCCGCGGCGATGATTTGCGTCGGCGCGCCGTCGACCGACGCAAAGCGCGTGCGCAGCGCCTCATGCCGCCGCACGATCTCGTTGAGCGTGCGCCTCAGCGCCTCGACGTCCAGCTTCCCGGTCAACCGCACCGCGGCCGGCATGTTGTAAAACGCGCTGCCCGCCTCAAGCTGGTTCAAAAACCACAAACGCTGCTGCGCAAACGACAGCGGCATGTCTTCGCCGCGCCCCACAGGAGCCAGCGCCGGCAACTGCAAACCTGTCCGTTCGCGCTGCTCCTGCTCGACCCGCTGCGCCAATTGCGCCACGGTCGGCGCTTCGAACAGCGCACGCAAAGGCAGCTCCACATCGAAGGCTTTGCGCATGCGAGACAACACAACGAGCGCGCGCAGCGAATCGCCGCCATGTTCGAAGAAGTTGTCGTGGATGCCGACGCGATCCAGCTTGAGCACCTTCGCCCAGATCTGCGCCATCGCCGTCTCAGCCGGCGTGCGCGGAGCCGCATAGCCGCCCTCGCCGCGCTGCGCGCCCGGAGCCGGCAACGCCTTGCGGTCGATCTTGCCGTTCGGCGTCAGCGGCAGCCGATCAAGCGCCACAAAATGCGACGGAACCATATAGTCGGGCAGCACGCGCAGCAGCGCGGCGCGCAGCGCGCCAGCCTCCTCCAGCCCATCCCCTTCGCCGCCATCCTCGCCGCGTTCCGTTCCCTCTCGCGCCTCGGCGGCCTCATGCGCCCGCGGCGTCACGTAAGCCACAAGCCGACGCTCGCCGGGCTCGTCCTCGCGCGCCGCCACGATCGCTTCGCCCACCCCCGGCAGAGCCGCCAGGACGGCCTCGACCTCGCCCAGCTCGATCCGGAAACCCCGGATCTTCACCTGATCGTCCAGCCGACCCAGATAGTCCAGCTGCCCCTGCGCCGTCCATCGGGCGCGATCTCCGCTTCGATACAGCCGCTCACCGGCCGCGAACGGGTTCGGCACGAAACGCTCCGCCGTCAAATCCGGCCGATTCAGATATCCTCGGCTCAGGCCCGCTCCCCCGATATACAGCTCCCCGGACACCCCCACCGGAGTCGCCGCCATCGCCGCATCAAGCACGTACGCCCGCACGTTGTCGATCGCACGTCCCACACGCACCGCCTCCCCACCCCGGCTCCGGTAATAGGTCGAGGTCATCGTGCATTCGGTCGGCCCGTACTGGTTCACCACCTCCGCCTGGGCGCCAAGAACCTCCCGCACCGATTCGATGACCCGTTCCGAGAGCGCCTCCCCCGACGCCAGCACCAGCCTCAGCGAACTTGCCGCCATTGCGCCCTCGCCGCCGGCGCGCGCTATGCTCGTGATCGCTTCCAGGAACGATGGCGTGATGCTGAGGATCGCCGTGATCGCATCGCGACGCAGATGCTCCAGCACCGCCTGCGCATGCTTGGCGTCGGCCCCGGTCATCACCCGAAGCCGCCCGCCCGCGCTCAGGCAGCCGAAGATATCGCGCACCGACGCATCAAAGGACAACGTCGGTATCTGCAACACCCGTTCGCCGGCTGTGACGCCGTATTGATTCACGATGAACCGAAGATAGTTCACCGCGCTCGCATGCCGCGTCATCACCCCCTTGGGGCGCCCGGTCGAGCCGGAGGTGTAGGTCACATAGGCGAGGTGCTGGCCCGACGCTTCGCTGCGCGGCGCATGCGTCGGCATCGTCGCGATCGCCCGCCCATCCGCGTCCACGCACACGCACGCTCCGACATACGCAGGCAAGGCCTCGACCAGATGCGCCTGCGTCACCAGGACACCGAGCTTTGCATCGTCGAGCATGTACGCCAGGCGCTCCGGCGGATAGCTTGGGTCCAGCGGCACATAGGCTCCGCCGGCCTTCAGAACGCCGAGCAGCCCAACCACCATCTCCAGCGAGCGTTCAACGCACAGGCCGACCAGAACCTCAGGCCCCACCCCACATTGCCGCAGGTAATGCGCAAGCTGGTTCGAGCGCGCATTCAGCTCGCCATAGGTCAGCTCGCGTCCTTCGAACGCCACCGCCACCGCGTCCGGAGCCTCCGCCACCTGCGCTTCGAACAGCTCGTGCAGCGTCTGCGCCCCCTCGTAGTCCACGGCCGTCGCGTTCCACTCCGCCACGACTTGATGGCGTTCCGCCGCGCTCAACATCGGCAGCTGCGCGATCCTCGTCTCCGGCGCTTCGACAATGCCGTCCAACAACCGCGTGAAGTGCTCCGCCATCCGCTCAATCGTCGGCGCATCGAACAGAGACGTGTTGTACGTCAACGTCGCCCGAAGCTCATCCTCGCGCTCGGCCGCCATCAGCGTCAGGTCGAATTTGGCGGTCTCGCTGCCCGCCTCAACACCCTCCAACCGCAGTCCCGGCAGCCGCAACGCCTCCATCGGCGCGTTCTGCAACACCAGCATCACCTGGAACAGCGGCGCATGACTGAGATGCCGTTGCGGCTTCAGCTCCTCGACAAGCTGCTCAAACGGCACATCCTGATGCGCATAGGCCGCCAGCGCCGTGCTCCGCACCTGCATCAGCAGATCCTTGAAGCTCGGGTTGCCCGCAAGCCGCGTGCGCAGCACCAGCGTGTTCACAAAGAAGCCGATCAGCCCCTCGACCTCGGGGCGCGGGCGGTTGGCGATCGACGTGCCGACGCAAATGTCGTCCTGACCCGCGTAGCGCGAGAGCAGCACGTTGAACGCCGCAGCCAGCGTCATGAACAACGTCGCCTGCGCTTGCCGCGCCAGCGCGTTGAGCCCAGTCGTGGTCTGCCGCGACACCGCAAAACGCAGCGTGCCGCCGTCATAGCGCTGCACCGCCGGGCGCGGCCGGTCAGTGGGCAGGGCGAGCAGCGTCGGGGCGTCCGCGAGTTGCTCCTTCCAGTAGCCGAGCTGGCCTTCGAGCGCCGCCCCCTGCAGCCACTGGCGCTGCCAATGCGCGTAGTCCGCATACTGGATCAAAAGCTCCGGCAGCGGCGACGGCCGCCCCTGGCTATAGGCGGCGTAAAGCGCCGCGATCTCTTTGATCAGCACCCCAATCGACCAATCATCCGACACAATATGATGCATCGTCAGCAGAGCGATGTGCTCGCGGTCGCCCAACCGGATCAGCTGCGCGCGGATCAGCGGCCCATGCTCCAGATCGAACGGCGTACGGGCTTCGTCTTGCGCGCTCTGCTGCGCGCGGCCCTCGGCCTCCGCCGCGGGGAGTTCGCTCAGATCCGTCAGCGGCAGCGCCAACTCCAGCGCCGCGGCGATGATTTGCGTCGGCGCGCCGTCGACCGACGCAAAGCGCGTGCGCAGCGCCTCATGCCGCCGCACGATCTCGTTGAGCGTGCGCCTCAGCGCCTCGACGTCCAGCTTCCCGGTCAACCGCACCGCGGCCGGCATGTTGTAAAACGCGCTGCCCGCCTCAAGCTGGTTCAAAAACCACAAACGCTGCTGCGCAAACGATGCCAAAACAACGTTGGAGGATCGTCGCTTCAACGTTTTGTCGGCATCGCTTTGTAACGTTAAAATATCAATAATTTCTTGCTTATTATTTTTAAGATAAGCAATGAGTTCTGGCGTCGTAAACCCTCGAACCGCCTCGTACGTGATTTTTCCATCGACAACTTTTAATTCGATGCCATTGCGCCCAAATAGACTAACCAACTCGGCTGCGTTCATATCTCAATCTTCTCTCGATTTTCGACTGCCGTATCTATATGTTTTGCCAATTGAGCGACGGTTGGGGCCTCGAACAGCACGCGGACGGGCAACTCGACGTTGAGCTCGGAGCGGATGCGGCTGATGAGGCGGGTGGCGAGCAGGGAATGGCCGCCGCGGTCGAAGAAGCTGTCGTCGATGGAGACGCTCTGGAGGCCAAGCACTTCGGCGAACAGAGCGGCGAGGATCTCCTCCTGCGGTGTGCGCGGCGCGCGGCTGGCGGACGAGGCGAACGCCGGCGCCGGCAGGGCGCGGCGATCGAGCTTGCCGTTGGGGGTCAGCGGCAGCGCCTCGAGGAAAACGATGGCGGCGGGAACCATATAGTCCGGCAACGTTGCGGCCAGCGATTGGCGCAGCGCTTGCGCCCGCGGCCGCGCATGGCTGCGCGCGAGACTGTGCAACTGCTCCAGAGCGGGCAACGCTGCGAACGCTTGTGCGGCGTCCATCCAGTCGACGAGGCACGCGATTTCGTTCACACCTATTTCATGCAGCTGCTGGACTATCGGCAGGCAGCTTTGCGGCGTGCCGATCAGCGCGGCTGTGCGTGAATAGCGTTCAAAGGCGATTTCCACCACCTGCTCAAGTTGTTCCGCGCTGGGCTCGTCGAGTTCCAGGCTCTTCAGAAGCGGGCGCATAAGGCCGATATGCGCCCGCATGTAATTCATGAATGGCTTGCGAGCGCGTGCAAGCGTGTCCTCCAACCCATCTCCGAGGAAGGTATGTATCATCAGGGTAACGCGGCCATTATCCGGGTCGTGTCCCGCCTCGGCGCGCGCTCGGCGGTACCGCGCGATCTGCTCTTCCAGCTTGCCAAGCGTCTGGCCCAACAGGTGAGTCAGGACGTTCAGGCCAAGTCGGCCGGCATGTTCGAAAGTCTCAAGGCTGCCTGCCGCAGTGAGCCATATGGGCAACTTTTCTTGTAACGGCCGCGGATAAACATGCACCGAGACAGGCTCGCCGGCACCGTCGATCCGCGTAATCGACTCGCCCCTCCAGAGCCGCTGTAGGACGTCGATGGCTTGATGGGTGAGTTGCCTGCGATCGGGGAAGCGCTCTGGATAGAAGACGAAGTCGCGTGGATGCCAGCCGGAAGCGATCGCTGCGCCAGCCCGTCCGCCTGACAAATTGTCGACCACAGCCAATTCTTCGGCTACACGCAACGGATCATGAAGCGGGAGCACGACGCTGCCGGCGCGCAACTGTATATTTTCCGTAATGCCCGAGAGCGCCGCATTCAGCACCGATGGGTTTGGATAAAGGCTTCCGACTTCATGGAAATGCCGTTCCGGTGTCCAGATCGCCTCGAAACCGTGCGCATCGCCAAAGCGTGCCGAATCCAGATAGAATGCGTACTTGTTGTGCTGCGCGTGAGTATCTGCGCCGAAATAGAACAGGCTAAAGCTCGTTTGTGCGGACGCCTGCGCGCTCCCGGCGCCGCTGGCCTCGCGAGGCACTACATAGCCGACGAGCTGCTTGTGTCCGGGTTGATCCTCGCGGGCGATGACGGCGGCCTGGGCGACTTCGGGCAGGCGGGCGAGCGCCGCCTCGATCTCGCCGGGCTCGATGCGGAAGCCGCGGATCTTGACCTGCTGGTCGGCGCGGCCGAGGAAGTCGAGCATGCCGTCGGGACGCCACTTGGCGAGATCGCCGGTGCGATACATGCGCGTTCCGGGCGGCCCGAACGGGCACGCGACGAAGCGCTCGGCGGTGAGCCCCGGCCGGTTCAGATAGCCGCGGGCGAGACCCGCGCCGGCGATGTACAGCTCGCCCGCCACGCCCACCGGAACCGGACGCAGCAACCCGTCCAGAACATACACCCGCGTGTTCCAGATCGGACGGCCAAGCGGAGGGGCGCCGTCTAGTCCGCCATCGAGAACGGTCGTGGTGGACCAGATCGTTGTCTCGGTCGGCCCGTAGAGGTTGATAATATCGCGGCCTGTCAGGGCAAGGAGGCGTTCCGCCTGCTCAGCGGAAAGCGCCTCGCCGCCGACGAGCGGATGCAGGCCGCGCAAAATATCGGGCTGGCTCTCGATCAGTCCTTGCCATCCGCTTGGCGTGGCCTGGAGGGTGTCGACTCCATGTTCGCTGATTAATTGGGCGACGAGCGCGGGATCGCGCAACGCCCTGCCGCCCGCGACGACGACCTGGGCGCCCTGGATGAGAGGCAGATAGAGTTCGAGCCCTGCGATATCGAAACCGATTGTGGTGGTGGCGAGTAGCGAGTGGCCGGCTCCCAGCGGGACGTTCGGCCGCAGGGCATGCAGGAAGCTCGTTAGATTGGCATGCGCGACGACGACGCCCTTGGGCGTCCCGGTTGATCCTGAGGTGTAGATGACATAGGCGGGATTCTCGGGCGCGAGGGGTTTGGTTCGCTCGGCGTCGGTTGGGTTGGTTTGCGGCGCCTGCTGCAGGGCCGCGGCGATGTCGGGGTCATCGAGCAGGATGCGGGGGATGGCGGCGTCGCTCAGGTGGGCGGCGACGTCCCCCATGCTGACGAGGCAGAGCGGCTGTGCGTCTTCGAGCATGAAGCGCAAGCGCTCGGCTGGGTAGTCGGGATCGAGCGGCAGATAGGCGGCGCCGGCCTTGAGGATGCCAAGCAGCGCAATGACCATCTCGAGCGAGCGCGGCATGCAAAGCGCGACGATCGCCTCGGGCCCGATGCCGAGCCCGATCAGATGATGGGCGAGCTGATTGGCTTTGGCGTTAAGTGCGGCGTAGGAGAGCTCGGCGTCTTCGAAGACGAGGGCGATGGCGTCGGGCGTGCGCTCGGCCTGCGCCTCGAACAGCTGCGGCAGCGTGGCTTCGGGCAGCGGATGGGCGGTGTCGTTCCAATCGACGAGGATCTGGCGGCGCTCATCGGCGGTGAGCAGATCGATGGCGCCGATGCGCTGCGCCGGATCGGCGGCGATCGCCTCCAAAACGCGGGTGAGGCGCGACGCCAGGATCTCGATGCTGGCGCGGTCATAGAGGTCGGTTGCGTATTCGAGCGCGCCGGCGAGCCCGGCCGGCCGACCCTTTGCGTCGGCGGTCTCGGTCAGGCTCAGCGTGAGGTCGAACTTGGTGGCGCCGGCGCCGACAGGCTCTTGGCGCAGCTCGAGGCCCGGCAGGTCGAGGCTTGCGGCCTCGGTGTTCTGCAGGACGAGCATGACCTGGAACAGCGGGGCATGGTTCTGGGCGCGGGCCGGGTTGAGGATCTCGACGAGGCGCTCGAACGGCAGGTCCTGGTTAGCGTAGGCGGCGAGGCTCTGCTCGCGCACGCGGGCGAGCAGGTCCTGGACGCTGGGATCGCCGGAAAGGTTTGTGCGCAGGACCAGGGTGTTGACGAAGAAGCCGACGAGGTCGTCGAGGGCGCTGTCGGTGCGGCCGGCGATGGGCGAGCCGATGGCGATGTCGTCGCCGGCTCCGAGCTTGCCGAGCAGGATGGCGAAGCCGGCCTGCAGCAGCATGAACAGGCTGGTCCCGGAGCTGCGGGCGAGCGCGCGGAGCTTATGGTGCAACGCCGGGGCGATCTGGATCGGCAGCTGGTCGCCGCGATAGGAGGCGACGGCGGGGCGCGGCCGGTCGGTGGGCAGGGCGATGCATTCGGGCAGGCCGGCGAGGGCCTGGCGCCAATAGGCGCCCTGCTGGGCGATCAGGCTGCCCGGCCGGCTCTCGTCGCCGAGCAGCTCGCGCTGCCACAGCGCATAGTCGGCGTATTGCACGGGCAAGGCCGCAAAGCCCGGCGCGTGACCCTTCAGGCGCGCCGCATAGGCCCGCGCCAGATCGCGGGCGAGCGGGGCCAGCGAGGCGCCATCGGCGGCGATGTGATGCACCAAGACGAGCAGGACATGGCTGTCGTGGGCGAGGCGGAACAGCGTGGCGCGGATCGGCGTCTCGCGATCGAGGCGGAAGGCGTAGGCGGCGGCCTGCCGCAGCAGATCCGGCAGCGTCGCCTCGTCGACGTCCTGTCTATCGAGCGTCAGGCATGCGCGCGGATCGTCCGTTGCCAGCACGAGCTGCTGGGGCGCATCGTCGATCTCGGGGAAGAGCGTGCGCAGGCTCTCGTGGCGGACGACGAGATCCCTGAGCGCCGCCTCGAGCGCCGCGCCGTCGAGCGCGCCCTCGAGGCGCAGCGGCATCGGGATGTTGTAGGTGGCGCTCGGCCCCTCCAGCCGGTAGAGGAACCACAGCCGCTGCTGCGCCGGCGACAGCGGCAGCTGCTCCGGCCGCGGCAGCCGCCGCAGCGGCGTCCGCGCGCTGGCGCCATCCGTCAGCCGCAGGGCGAGCTGAGCGACGGTTGGGGCCTCGAACAGGGCGCGGACGGGCAGCTCGACATTGAGCTCGGAGCGGATGCGGCTGATGAGGCGGGTGGCGAGCAGGGAATGGCCGCCGCGGTCGAAGAAGCTGTCGTCGATGGAGACGCTCTCGAGGCCGAGGATCTCGGCGAAGAGGTTGGCGAGGATCTCCTCTTGCGGCGTGCGCGGCGCGCGGCCGGCAGATGAGAGGAACTCGGGCGCCGGCAGGGCGCGGCGATCGAGCTTGCCGTTGGGGGTCAGCGGCAGCGCCTCGAGGAAAACGATGGCGGCGGGAACCATATAGTCCGGCAAGGTTGCGGCCAGCGCCTGGCGCAGCACCGCCGGATCGATCGCCATATCGATCTCTCGGCCGGCCTTGGCGACGACATAGCCGACGAGCTGCTTGTGTCCGGGTTGATCCTCGCGGGCGATGACGGCGGCCTGGGCGACTTCGGGCAGGCGGGCGAGCGCCGCCTCGATCTCGCCGGGCTCGATGCGGAAGCCGCGGATCTTGACCTGCTGGTCGGCGCGGCCGAGGAAGTCGAGCATGCCGTCGGGACGCCACTTGGCGAGATCGCCGGTGCGATACATGCGCGTTCCGGGCGGCCCGAACGGGCACGCGACGAAGCGCTCGGCGGTGAGCCCCGGCCGGTTCAGATAGCCGCGGGCGAGACCCGCGCCGGCGATGTACAGCTCGCCCGCCACGCCCACCGGAACCGGACGCAGCAACCCGTCCAGAACATACACCCGCGTGTTCCAGATCGGACGGCCAAGCGGAGGGGCGCCGTCTAGTCCGCCATCGAGAACGGTCGTGGTGGACCAGATCGTTGTCTCGGTCGGCCCGTAGAGGTTGATAATATCGCGGCCTGTCAGGGCAAGGAGGCGTTCCGCCTGCTCAGCGGAAAGCGCCTCGCCGCCGACGAGCGGATGCAGGCCGCGCAAAATATCGGGCTGGCTCTCGATCAGTCCTTGCCATCCGCTTGGCGTGGCCTGGAGGGTGTCGACTCCATGTTCGCTGATTAATTGGGCGACGAGCGCGGGATCGCGCAACGCCCTGCCGCCCGCGACGACGACCTGGGCGCCCTGGATGAGAGGCAGATAGAGTTCGAGCCCTGCGATATCGAAACCGATTGTGGTGGTGGCGAGTAGCGAGTGGCCGGCTCCCAGCGGGACGTTCGGCCGCAGGGCATGCAGGAAGCTCGTTAGATTGGCATGCGCGACGACGACGCCCTTGGGCGTCCCGGTTGATCCTGAGGTGTAGATGACATAGGCGGGATTCTCGGGCGCGAGGGGTTTGGTTCGCTCGGCGTCGGTTGGGTTGGTTTGCGGCGCCTGCTGCAGGGCCGCGGCGATGTCGGGGTCATCGAGCAGGATGCGGGGGATGGCGGCGTCGCTCAGGTGGGCGGCGACGTCCCCCATGCTGACGAGGCAGAGCGGCTGTGCGTCTTCGAGCATGAAGCGCAAGCGCTCGGCTGGGTAGTCGGGATCGAGCGGCAGATAGGCGGCGCCGGCCTTGAGGATGCCAAGCAGCGCAATGACCATCTCGAGCGAGCGCGGCATGCAAAGCGCGACGATCGCCTCGGGCCCGATGCCGAGCCCGATCAGATGATGGGCGAGCTGATTGGCTTTGGCGTTAAGTGCGGCGTAGGAGAGCTCGGCGTCTTCGAAGACGAGGGCGATGGCGTCGGGCGTGCGCTCGGCCTGCGCCTCGAACAGCTGCGGCAGCGTGGCTTCGGGCAGCGGATGGGCGGTGTCGTTCCAATCGACGAGGATCTGGCGGCGCTCATCGGCGGTGAGCAGATCGATGGCGCCGATGCGCTGCGCCGGATCGGCGGCGATCGCCTCCAAAACGCGGGTGAGGCGCGACGCCAGGATCTCGATGCTGGCGCGGTCATAGAGGTCGGTTGCGTATTCGAGCGCGCCGGCGAGCCCGGCCGGCCGACCCTTTGCGTCGGCGGTCTCGGTCAGGCTCAGCGTGAGGTCGAACTTGGTGGCGCCGGCGCCGACAGGCTCTTGGCGCAGCTCGAGGCCCGGCAGGTCGAGGCTTGCGGCCTCGGTGTTCTGCAGGACGAGCATGACCTGGAACAGCGGGGCATGGTTCTGGGCGCGGGCCGGGTTGAGGATCTCGACGAGGCGCTCGAACGGCAGGTCCTGGTTAGCGTAGGCGGCGAGGCTCTGCTCGCGCACGCGGGCGAGCAGGTCCTGGACGCTGGGATCGCCGGAAAGGTTTGTGCGCAGGACCAGGGTGTTGACGAAGAAGCCGACGAGGTCGTCGAGGGCGCTGTCGGTGCGGCCGGCGATGGGCGAGCCGATGGCGATGTCGTCGCCGGCTCCGAGCTTGCCGAGCAGGATGGCGAAGCCGGCCTGCAGCAGCATGAACAGGCTGGTCCCGGAGCTGCGGGCGAGCGCGCGGAGCTTATGGTGCAACGCCGGGGCGATCTGGATCGGCAGCTGGTCGCCGCGATAGGAGGCGACGGCGGGGCGCGGCCGGTCGGTGGGCAGGGCGATGCATTCGGGCAGGCCGGCGAGGGCCTGGCGCCAATAGGCGCCCTGCTGGGCGATCAGGCTGCCCGGCCGGCTCTCGTCGCCGAGCAGCTCGCGCTGCCACAGCGCATAGTCGGCGTATTGCACGGGCAAGGCCGCAAAGCCCGGCGCGTGACCCTTCAGGCGCGCCGCATAGGCCCGCGCCAGATCGCGGGCGAGCGGGGCCAGCGAGGCGCCATCGGCGGCGATGTGATGCACCAAGACGAGCAGGACATGGCTGTCGTGGGCGAGGCGGAACAGCGTGGCGCGGATCGGCGTCTCGCGATCGAGGCGGAAGGCGTAGGCGGCGGCCTGCCGCAGCAGATCCGGCAGCGTCGCCTCGTCGACGTCCTGTCTATCGAGCGTCAGGCATGCGCGCGGATCGTCCGTTGCCAGCACGAGCTGCTGGGGCGCATCGTCGATCTCGGGGAAGAGCGTGCGCAGGCTCTCGTGGCGGACGACGAGATCCCTGAGCGCCGCCTCGAGCGCCGCGCCGTCGAGCGCGCCCTCGAGGCGCAGCGGCATCGGGATGTTGTAGGTGGCGCTCGGCCCCTCCAGCCGGTAGAGGAACCACAGCCGCTGCTGCGCCGGCGACAGCGGCAGCTGCTCCGGCCGCGGCAGCCGCCGCAGCGGCGTCCGCGCGCTGGCGCCATCCGTCAGCCGCAGGGCGAGCTGAGCGACGGTTGGGGCCTCGAACAGGGCGCGGACGGGCAGCTCGACATTGAGCTCGGAGCGGATGCGGCTGATGAGGCGGGTGGCGAGCAGGGAATGGCCGCCGCGGTCGAAGAAGCTGTCGTCGATGGAGACGCTCTCGAGGCCGAGGATCTCGGCGAAGAGGTTGGCGAGGATCTCCTCTTGCGGCGTGCGCGGCGCGCGGCCGGCAGATGAGAGGAACTCGGGCGCCGGCAGGGCGCGGCGATCGAGCTTGCCGTTGGGGGTCAGCGGCAGCGCCTCGAGGAAAACGATGGCGGCGGGAACCATATAGTCCGGCAAGGTTGCGGCCAGCGCCTGGCGCAGCACCGCCGGATCGATCGCCATATCGATCTCTCGGCCGGCCTTGGCGACGACATAGCCGACGAGCTGCTTGTGTCCGGGTTGATCCTCGCGGGCGATGACGGCGGCCTGGGCGACTTCGGGCAGGCGGGCGAGCGCCGCCTCGATCTCGCCGGGCTCGATGCGGAAGCCGCGGATCTTGACCTGCTGGTCGGCGCGGCCGAGGAAGTCGAGCATGCCGTCGGGACGCCACTTGGCGAGATCGCCGGTGCGATACATGCGCGTTCCGGGCGGCCCGAACGGGCACGCGACGAAGCGCTCGGCGGTGAGCCCCGGCCGGTTCAGATAGCCGCGGGCGAGACCCGCGCCGGCGATGTACAGCTCGCCCGCCACGCCCACCGGAACCGGACGCAGCAACCCGTCCAGAACATACACCCGCGTGTTCCAGATCGGACGGCCAAGCGGAGGGGCGCCGTCTAGTCCGCCATCGAGAACGGTCGTGGTGGACCAGATCGTTGTCTCGGTCGGCCCGTAGAGGTTGATAATATCGCGGCCTGTCAGGGCAAGGAGGCGTTCCGCCTGCTCAGCGGAAAGCGCCTCGCCGCCGACGAGCGGATGCAGGCCGCGCAAAATATCGGGCTGGCTCTCGATCAGTCCTTGCCATCCGCTTGGCGTGGCCTGGAGGGTGTCGACTCCATGTTCGCTGATTAATTGGGCGACGAGCGCGGGATCGCGCAACGCCCTGCCGCCCGCGACGACGACCTGGGCGCCCTGGATGAGAGGCAGATAGAGTTCGAGCCCTGCGATATCGAAACCGATTGTGGTGGTGGCGAGTAGCGAGTGGCCGGCTCCCAGCGGGACGTTCGGCCGCAGGGCATGCAGGAAGCTCGTTAGATTGGCATGCGCGACGACGACGCCCTTGGGCGTCCCGGTTGATCCTGAGGTGTAGATGACATAGGCGGGATTCTCGGGCGCGAGGGGTTTGGTTCGCTCGGCGTCGGTTGGGTTGGTTTGCGGCGCCTGCTGCAGGGCCGCGGCGATGTCGGGGTCATCGAGCAGGATGCGGGGGATGGCGGCGTCGCTCAGGTGGGCGGCGACGTCCCCCATGCTGACGAGGCAGAGCGGCTGTGCGTCTTCGAGCATGAAGCGCAAGCGCTCGGCTGGGTAGTCGGGATCGAGCGGCAGATAGGCGGCGCCGGCCTTGAGGATGCCAAGCAGCGCAATGACCATCTCGAGCGAGCGCGGCATGCAAAGCGCGACGATCGCCTCGGGCCCGATGCCGAGCCCGATCAGATGATGGGCGAGCTGATTGGCTTTGGCGTTAAGTGCGGCGTAGGAGAGCTCGGCGTCTTCGAAGACGAGGGCGATGGCGTCGGGCGTGCGCTCGGCCTGCGCCTCGAACAGCTGCGGCAGCGTGGCTTCGGGCAGCGGATGGGCGGTGTCGTTCCAATCGACGAGGATCTGGCGGCGCTCATCGGCGGTGAGCAGATCGATGGCGCCGATGCGCTGCGCCGGATCGGCGGCGATCGCCTCCAAAACGCGGGTGAGGCGCGACGCCAGGATCTCGATGCTGGCGCGGTCATAGAGGTCGGTTGCGTATTCGAGCGCGCCGGCGAGCCCGGCCGGCCGACCCTTTGCGTCGGCGGTCTCGGTCAGGCTCAGCGTGAGGTCGAACTTGGTGGCGCCGGCGCCGACAGGCTCTTGGCGCAGCTCGAGGCCCGGCAGGTCGAGGCTTGCGGCCTCGGTGTTCTGCAGGACGAGCATGACCTGGAACAGCGGGGCATGGTTCTGGGCGCGGGCCGGGTTGAGGATCTCGACGAGGCGCTCGAACGGCAGGTCCTGGTTAGCGTAGGCGGCGAGGCTCTGCTCGCGCACGCGGGCGAGCAGGTCCTGGACGCTGGGATCGCCGGAAAGGTTTGTGCGCAGGACCAGGGTGTTGACGAAGAAGCCGACGAGGTCGTCGAGGGCGCTGTCGGTGCGGCCGGCGATGGGCGAGCCGATGGCGATGTCGTCGCCGGCTCCGAGCTTGCCGAGCAGGATGGCGAAGCCGGCCTGCAGCAGCATGAACAGGCTGGTCCCGGAGCTGCGGGCGAGCGCGCGGAGCTTATGGTGCAACGCCGGGGCGATCTGGATCGGCAGCTGGTCGCCGCGATAGGAGGCGACGGCGGGGCGCGGCCGGTCGGTGGGCAGGGCGATGCATTCGGGCAGGCCGGCGAGGGCCTGGCGCCAATAGGCGCCCTGCTGGGCGATCAGGCTGCCCGGCCGGCTCTCGTCGCCGAGCAGCTCGCGCTGCCACAGCGCATAGTCGGCGTATTGCACGGGCAAGGCCGCAAAGCCCGGCGCGTGACCCTTCAGGCGCGCCGCATAGGCCCGCGCCAGATCGCGGGCGAGCGGGGCCAGCGAGGCGCCATCGGCGGCGATGTGATGCACCAAGACGAGCAGGACATGGCTGTCGTGGGCGAGGCGGAACAGCGTGGCGCGGATCGGCGTCTCGCGATCGAGGCGGAAGGCGTAGGCGGCGGCCTGCCGCAGCAGATCCGGCAGCGTCGCCTCGTCGACGTCCTGTCTATCGAGCGTCAGGCATGCGCGCGGATCGTCCGTTGCCAGCACGAGCTGCTGGGGCGCATCGTCGATCTCGGGGAAGAGCGTGCGCAGGCTCTCGTGGCGGACGACGAGATCCCTGAGCGCCGCCTCGAGCGCCGCGCCGTCGAGCGCGCCCTCGAGGCGCAGCGGCATCGGGATGTTGTAGGTGGCGCTCGGCCCCTCCAGCCGGTAGAGGAACCACAGCCGCTGCTGCGCCGGCGACAGCGGCAGCTGCTCCGGCCGCGGCAGCCGCCGCAGCGGCGTCCGCGCGCTGGCGCCATCCGTCAGCCGCAGGGCGAGCTGAGCGACGGTTGGGGCCTCGAACAGGGCGCGGACGGGCAGCTCGACGTTGAGCTCGGAGCGGATGCGGCTGATGAGGCGGGTGGCGAGCAGGGAATGGCCGCCGCGGTCGAAGAAGCTGTCGTCGATGGAGACGCTCTGGAGGCCAAGCACTTCGGCGAACAGAGCGGCGAGGATCTCCTCCTGCGGTGTGCGCGGCGCGCGGCTGGCGGACGAGGCGAACGCCGGCGCCGGCAGGGCGCGGCGATCGAGCTTGCCGTTGGGGGTCAGCGGCAGCGCCTCGAGGAAAACGATGGCGGCGGGAACCATATAGTCCGGCAACGTTGCGGCCAGCGATTGGCGCAGCGCTTGCGCCCGCGGCCGCGCATGGCTGCGCGCGAGACTGTGCAACTGCTCCAGAGCGGGCAACGCTGCGAACGCTTGTGCGGCGTCCATCCAGTCGACGAGGCACGCGATTTCGTTCACACCTATTTCATGCAGCTGCTGGACTATCGGCAGGCAGCTTTGCGGCGTGCCGATCAGCGCGGCTGTGCGTGAATAGCGTTCAAAGGCGATTTCCACCACCTGCTCAAGTTGTTCCGCGCTGGGCTCGTCGAGTTCCAGGCTCTTCAGAAGCGGGCGCATAAGGCCGATATGCGCCCGCATGTAATTCATGAATGGCTTGCGAGCGCGTGCAAGCGTGTCCTCCAACCCATCTCCGAGGAAGGTATGTATCATCAGGGTAACGCGGCCATTATCCGGGTCGTGTCCCGCCTCGGCGCGCGCTCGGCGGTACCGCGCGATCTGCTCTTCCAGCTTGCCAAGCGTCTGGCCCAACAGGTGAGTCAGGACGTTCAGGCCAAGTCGGCCGGCATGTTCGAAAGTCTCAAGGCTGCCTGCCGCAGTGAGCCATATGGGCAACTTTTCTTGTAACGGCCGCGGATAAACATGCACCGAGACAGGCTCGCCGGCACCGTCGATCCGCGTAATCGACTCGCCCCTCCAGAGCCGCTGTAGGACGTCGATGGCTTGATGGGTGAGTTGCCTGCGATCGGGGAAGCGCTCTGGATAGAAGACGAAGTCGCGTGGATGCCAGCCGGAAGCGATCGCTGCGCCAGCCCGTCCGCCTGACAAATTGTCGACCACAGCCAATTCTTCGGCTACACGCAACGGATCATGAAGCGGGAGCACGACGCTGCCGGCGCGCAACTGTATATTTTCCGTAATGCCCGAGAGCGCCGCATTCAGCACCGATGGGTTTGGATAAAGGCTTCCGACTTCATGGAAATGCCGTTCCGGTGTCCAGATCGCCTCGAAACCGTGCGCATCGCCAAAGCGTGCCGAATCCAGATAGAATGCGTACTTGTTGTGCTGCGCGTGAGTATCTGCGCCGAAATAGAACAGGCTAAAGCTCGTTTGTGCGGACGCCTGCGCGCTCCCGGCGCCGCTGGCCTCGCGAGGCACTACATAGCCGACGAGCTGCTTGTGTCCGGGTTGATCCTCGCGGGCGATGACGGCGGCCTGGGCGACTTCGGGCAGGCGGGCGAGCGCCGCCTCGATCTCGCCGGGCTCGATGCGGAAGCCGCGGATCTTGACCTGCTGGTCGGCGCGGCCGAGGAAGTCGAGCATGCCGTCGGGACGCCACTTGGCGAGATCGCCGGTGCGATACATGCGCGTTCCGGGCGGCCCGAACGGGCACGCGACGAAGCGCTCGGCGGTGAGCCCCGGCCGGTTCAGATAGCCGCGGGCGAGACCCGCGCCGGCGATGTACAGCTCGCCCGCCACGCCCACCGGAACCGGACGCAGCAACCCGTCCAGAACATACACCCGCGTGTTCCAGATCGGACGGCCAAGCGGAGGGGCGCCGTCTAGTCCGCCATCGAGAACGGTCGTGGTGGACCAGATCGTTGTCTCGGTCGGCCCGTAGAGGTTGATAATATCGCGGCCTGTCAGGGCAAGGAGGCGTTCCGCCTGCTCAGCGGAAAGCGCCTCGCCGCCGACGAGCGGATGCAGGCCGCGCAAAATATCGGGCTGGCTCTCGATCAGTCCTTGCCATCCGCTTGGCGTGGCCTGGAGGGTGTCGACTCCATGTTCGCTGATTAATTGGGCGACGAGCGCGGGATCGCGCAACGCCCTGCCGCCCGCGACGACGACCTGGGCGCCCTGGATGAGAGGCAGATAGAGTTCGAGCCCTGCGATATCGAAACCGATTGTGGTGGTGGCGAGTAGCGAGTGGCCGGCTCCCAGCGGGACGTTCGGCCGCAGGGCATGCAGGAAGCTCGTTAGATTGGCATGCGCGACGACGACGCCCTTGGGCGTCCCGGTTGATCCTGAGGTGTAGATGACATAGGCGGGATTCTCGGGCGCGAGGGGTTTGGTTCGCTCGGCGTCGGTTGGGTTGGTTTGCGGCGCCTGCTGCAGGGCCGCGGCGATGTCGGGGTCATCGAGCAGGATGCGGGGGATGGCGGCGTCGCTCAGGTGGGCGGCGACGTCCCCCATGCTGACGAGGCAGAGCGGCTGTGCGTCTTCGAGCATGAAGCGCAAGCGCTCGGCTGGGTAGTCGGGATCGAGCGGCAGATAGGCGGCGCCGGCCTTGAGGATGCCAAGCAGCGCAATGACCATCTCGAGCGAGCGCGGCATGCAAAGCGCGACGATCGCCTCGGGCCCGATGCCGAGCCCGATCAGATGATGGGCGAGCTGATTGGCTTTGGCGTTAAGTGCGGCGTAGGAGAGCTCGGCGTCTTCGAAGACGAGGGCGATGGCGTCGGGCGTGCGCTCGGCCTGCGCCTCGAACAGCTGCGGCAGCGTGGCTTCGGGCAGCGGATGGGCGGTGTCGTTCCAATCGACGAGGATCTGGCGGCGCTCATCGGCGGTGAGCAGATCGATGGCGCCGATGCGCTGCGCCGGATCGGCGGCGATCGCCTCCAAAACGCGAGTCAAGCTGGCGGCTAACCGGTTAAGATGGGCAGGATCGTAAAGAGCGGGATTGGCATTAAGATTGACCCGCAAGCTGCTCTCATCACTATAAATTACGATCGAAAGGTCATCCACAGGGCCGTTGGAGAACATCTCGCCCGACACTGGAACTTTGTCGAAACGGAGCGCGCTATCGAAGGCCATGAAGATGATATGCGGACCGAACGATCTGGTTCGGCTCCCCAGAACGTTCCGCACGAGATCTTCGCCTCGCAGACGCTGATGTCGCAGAACCCCGCGCATCTCACGTGAAATGTCCCGCGTAAGATGCGGCAGGGTCGATTCCGCCGTCACAGTCAAGCGAACGGGTAGAGCGTTGGCCATTGTCGCCGGGATCCCACGCGTCGCCTTGGTGCGTCCCGCGATCGGCACGCTCAGGACCAGATCGGAAATCCCGCTCAGCCGGTGCAGCCACGCCGCTACAATCGAGATCATGATCGACGGCAAGGATTGGCCGGATTGCTTGGCGAAGGCCGTGAAAACCGCATATTGCAGCGCTGAAACTTCGAAGGCGCGCTGCACGAAGGTATTGGAGGGCGCCGCCGCCCGGCCGGCGAGACAAAGCGGTTCCGACCAGCCGGCGAGACGCTCCCGCCAGTAACGTTGATCTGCGGCTTGCTGCGGCGATCCTGTATAACACCGATCTTCCTCAAGCACCGTGTGCAAGCTGCCGAACAGGTTCGGTCCCGGGACTTCTCCAGCAACAAGCGCCGCATAAACCGCGGCTAAGCGCGATGAGATTGCCGTGACGCTGAGCCCATCCATAACGATGTGATGATATCGATGATACCAGAAGAACCGGTCCGGCGCGGTCTTGATCAGGGCAAAGCCGAACGGCGTGTCCTCGAGCAGATTGACCGGCTGCGCCATCTCGGCTCGCATCCACGCCTTGGCCGCCGCCTGAGGATCCACTTGGTCACTGTAATCCAGAGTGACCATTGACCAGACGGCGCCGGCGTCAAGGCGCTGCCGGGGTCCGTCCTCGGTGTCGATAAAGCGCAGACGCAGCGCGTCGGCCTCAGCAACGACATGCCGAAGCGCCGTCTCGAAAAGTGCTGGATCCACCGCGTCATGGATGTCGAGATATCCGCCGATGTTGTAGCCGGGGAAGTCCGGATCAAGCGCCTGGGCAAACCAGATCTTGGATTGCGCGTCGGTAAGGGCATCATGCCCCCCGTGCCCATCAGCCGCGTCGAGCATCTTCGTCCTTTAAAGGTTAGGATGGATATTGATCCGGCCGTAGGGGCGATGTGCGGGCACATCTTTGAGACCAAGTGCGTGGCAAGTTATTCTCAACATATCGTGCCGGGGGACACTCAAAGCCCATTCGCCTCCAGATGCCGGAGCACCTTCTCGGTCGTCTGGTCGGTCGCCGGCCGCGGCCGAGATCGACGCCCGCTTAACTGCGCATCGTCAGGGGTGCAGCGCGCCTCTTCGACCCTCGGGGCCGTTGCTGCGGAAAATAAATGCATAGCATTCGTCTCAATTCCCACGCAGGCCCAGCCATTATCTTGCTTCGGATAGACCGGCCCGATAGGCTTACACAGATTAACTGCGGAAGGACCCGCTCCATCTTCGTCAGAAACGTCGTCGGCGACACCGTCTTGCCGTCGAGAATTGCATCTGCTTCATCATTCAGCCTCGCGCCATCATCTCAAGCGACATCTGTCAGCCGCCAGCGTCCAAGTGATTCAGACAGTCCCCTTTTTCTGAGACGGAGCCTGCGTCTGGCCAGACGGTCTGTTGAACCGAACTGTTGCGATATGCCGGACCCCCGCGTGATCCCGCAAACGGCTCATTTGTCGGTGCAGGCGTTCTAGGGGGAAGCTTTCTGGTCCGCCATGCGCTGTCGCAGACTCAGTGGGCGCATGTCCGTCCAAACGCTTGTAATATAATTAAGGCATTCGTCTTTATCGCCGGCCTTGCCGACGTCGCTCCAACCTGCCGGCACGGCTTGCTCGTGCGGCCAAATGGAATATTGCTCCTCGTGATTTACCAGTACGCGGAAAAGCTCATTATTGCCGTCGGCGTTCATTTTTCGGGCCTTGCTTTCAATGACAAAAATGTCGAAATGCTGCGCACCTCAGGATGCGATTGGAGCGAAAGAACCGACGAGTAAGTTTATTCGTCAATCTTCGATCGTTTTCTGCCACGGTTTTGTTTCACTCGAATGACAGAGATCATTTATTAGCAAATAAAGTCGGGCTCCCTGTGGCGCCAAGCGGCGCCTACGATGCGTATTCGGCAGCCTCGTAGTGATCCATTATCAAACGAAAGCTGCCTGGTGCCCGCTGCGCAGCGCGAGGGAAGATCGCAATTGACTGCGCCTCGCGAAAGCCGCGCGCTACTTTCAACAGAATCGAGAGCACGATGTTCGTTGGGCCTATTGAAACCCGCCAAGAAAAAGTTGTGCTGCCAAACGGCCTCGCTCTCAATGTCGTTGAGTGGCTTGGTGCAATAGGGACGCGTTCTAGTTATACTGTCTTGCTGATTCACGGCTTGGGCGACGCGGCGTGCGTCTGGCGCGATGTAGCTCCCCGGCTTGCTGGCCGATTCAGAGTCCTTGCGGTGGATCTGCGAGGTCACGGCGACTCTGACTGGGTCGGTGACGGCATCTACAAGGCGGACGCAATGGCAACCGACATCTCCCATCTTATGCGCTTACTTGCTATCGGCCGGATGGCAGTTGTTGGCCATTCTCTGGGCGGGGCTGTGGCGTTGCGCCTTGCCTCCATGTGTCCATCGCCGATCGAGCGAGTTATTCTGGCAGATTTCGGGCCAGATGCGGATCCTAAAATTACAGCCCACCTTAGACAGAGGCTCCGGGATGCTCATCGCCGTTATTCGTCAGTCGAAGACTATGCCGGCGTGTTGGCGGAACGGATGCCGCTCGCGGCGCACGATCTCTTGCAATGGATCGCAAAGGAAACGACTCATTGTTCCGGTTCAGGCACAATACGATTGAAGTATGATCCGGCAGTTGTGGCCAGTCGGGAGCCGGCCGCTACGTGGGTCGGCTCTTCAACAAATCATTCGGAAACTTGGAGGCTTTTGTCGGCGATCCGTTGCCCGGTCCTCGTACTAAGAGGCACTGCTTCCTCGGTTCTTTCTGCAAAAATTGCAAACAGGATGGCCCACGAAGTACTATCGCGAGGAACGCTCTCTGTGATTCCCCTAGCGGGACATTCGATCCAGATCGAAAATCCGGCTGCTGTGGGAAAGGCCTTGGAAAGCTTTCTCGACTCTGATCTTTCCCTGTCCTCGGATGCCAAAGAGCGATGCCGCCATGAGCAAAGCAAAAATGGCCTCCTAGATGTTTAGTCCCGCGGAGCGGTGATGCGGCGGAGCAGGTGCTGCAGGCTACTCAGCCCTCGTTGGACGGAGCCTCCGCCAGCTGTTTGAGACGCGGCGGGGGCAGCCAGACAGAAGCTATCGGATCACGATCGTTGGGCCTTGGGGACGAGAGCAGAAGCTTCCAAGGGGGTGGCGAAACGGCCCCGCTCCCGCGCGGGTTGGAGCCCCACGGTTTTTGGCCGGGCGATAGCTCGAGGGCCGATGGCGTCCCATCCTGATCACCGCAATCTTTACGGGCCTTCGAGCCTCTGAGCTTCGCGGCTTGCGCGGGTCTGATGTGGACCTCAAAAAAGCAGAATTGCACGTCAGGCAACGCGCCGATCGCTATAATGAGATCGGAAAGCCAAAGTCGGAGGCGGGTGAACGCTCAGTGCCGTTGGCCCCAATTGTCGAAAATACACTCCGGCAGTGGAGGCTTGCCTGTCCTAAGGGCGATCTCGACCTCGTTTTTCCGACTGCGGCCGGCGCGGTGGAGTATCACTCTAACATTATCAAATATGGACTTTTGCCTTCCCAGATCGCAGCGGGAGTAACGACACGACGTGTAGAGAAGACATGGAGAGGTAATAGTCGCCGCGAAGTACACGGGCTTGCATAGCCTGAGGCACTTCTTCGCAGCGGGGTGCATTAACCGGCGCGAGGATGGCGGTTTAGGTTTGACCGCGAAGATGGTGCAGGAGCGCCTCGGCCACTCAAACATCGCCATGACGATGGATACCTATTCGCGCTTGTTCCCGCGCGGCAACGACAGCGCGGAACTTGCGGCAGCCGAGCGCAGCCTGCTGGCATGAACACACGGCACAGGCGCGACATGCAACCGGCGAAACGATAGAAAATGAAGTAATATCAAATACGTGTATAGATTTGTGGCGGACTGTAAAAATACTGGTCAAAGGCGCCGGCCGCATACGCTTCATCTAGGCTCAGGACCTATTAAATTTGCCTGAGATGTGATTCCTGGTCTCCGCATGGGGAGGCTGGGATGAGTGATTTGTTTTTGTTGGGCGAGCGGCAGATGGCGCGGCTTGCGCCGCATTTTCCTCTGTCGCATGGCGTTCCGCGGGTTGACGACCGTCGGGTGGTCAGCGGAATCGTCTATGTGATCCGCAACGGCCTGCAATGGAAAGATGCGCCCAAGGATTACGGGCCGCACAAGACGCTTTACAATCGCTTCATCCGCTGGAGCCGGCTCGGCGTCTTCGACCGCATATTCGCCGCGCTCGCTGGCGAAGGTCCAAAGCCCGAGCGCATCATGATCGACGCCACGCATCTGAAGGCGCATCGCACAGCGGCGAGCCTGCTCAAAAAGGGGCTCTTCCCCGCCGTATCGGGCGCACGAAAGGCGGACTGAACTCGAAGCTCCACGTCGTTTGCGACGGCGCCGGCAAGCCCCTCGTCATGTTGCTCTCGGAGGGCCAGATGAGCGACCACAAGGGCGCGCGGCTGATGCTCAAGGCTTTACCGCCCGCTTCAATGTTGATCGCCGACAGGGGCTACGACAGCAACTGGTTCCGCGCCGCGCTGAAGGCCAGGGGCGTCGAGCCCTGCATCCCGCCAACCAGAAGCCGCAAGCTTCCCATTGCCTATGACAAGACGCTCTACCGCCAGCGTCACAAAATCGAGAACATGTTCGCCAAGCTCAAGGACTGGCGGCGCATCGCAACCCGCTATGATCGATGCGCCCACACCTTCTTCTCCGCCATCTGCATCGCAGCCGCCGTCCTCTTCTATCTCAATCAATGAGTCCTGAGCCTAGGTTTCTAGGCAGTAGTGACGAATTACCTGAGCATGATAGCAATAGCGGCGAGCAATACGAAGCCTCGGTAGTTTGCGAGGAGCTTGTCGTATCGGGTTGCGACGCGCCGGAACTGCTTCAGTTTATTGAAGAAACGCTCGACGAGATTGCGCTCCTTGTAGAGCGCCTTGTCGTAGGGGAGCGGCGCGCGGCGATTGGATTTTGATGGGATCACCGGCTCAGCCTCACGCATAAGAACAGCCTTGCGCAAGTGATTGGCGTCATAACCTTTATCGGCGATGATCGCATCGGCCGCAAAGCCTTCGATCAGGGCGTGCGCTTTTGTGATGTCGTTGCGCTGCCCAGGTCCGAGAAGGAGCCGAACGGGGTTGCCGAGCGCGTCTGTCGCGGCGTGGATTTTGGTGCTCAAACCACCGCGAGAGCGGCCCAGGCCTTGGGCATCCGCCCCCCTTTGGCGATCCTTGCGCCGGCCGCGTGCTGATGGGCGCGCACGATTGTTGAGTCGATCATCAGCCATTCGAGATCGGCCTCGGCGGTGAATGCCTCAAGAAATCCGTCCAAGGCGCCGCGCTCGATCCAGCGATAGTAGCGGCGTTTCACCGCCTGATGGTCGCCGAAGCGTTCGGGCAGATCGCGCCAGCGGCCGCCCGAGCGGGCCATCCATAACAGCGCGTCGACGAAGCGTCGATTGTCGCAGCGCGGCCCGCGCTGGCCGGCTCTTCCGCCTGGCACAAGATCACAAAGCCGCTCCCATTGATCGTCTCGCAGCGCATCGACATCCCGAATCATCAAGGCTGATCTCCAAAAATCAGCCTTGAATCATGGAAAGATCCTCGCGAGAATCCCCCAAACGCCGAATTCGTCACCACGGCCTAGTTGAACCTCTGACCACCTTCACGCGCCATTCCCTCTGTTCCATTCCCTGTGTTACAGCAGCAACCGATCCGGCAGCCGCCGAGATTGCGCCGTAACATCGATCCTGAAAACTTACGCGCCAATATGAATGAGGTTTGCATGCGTTATCATTTATTTGCCTTCCTGCTGCTGTTCGCGGCGCCCATGAATGTGGGGTTTGCCGCCGAACCGTGGCAAAGTTTGCCGCCCACGCCGCCGCCGGTTCAAGGCGAACGCTTAGGCCACGCGGGCGGTCAATGGCATCAGCCTTTTCTACGCCGAGATCGGAACCGGCTCACCCGTCGTGATGCTCCACGGCGGCCCAGCCAATTCCGACTATTTCGGCAACCAGGTGCGAGCGCTCGCCGAGCATCATCGCGTCATCCTGGTGGACAGCCGCGGTCACGGGCGCAGTACGCGCGACGAGCGGCCCTTCAGCTACGACCTGATGACCGACGACATTGTCGCCCTGCTCGACGTTCTTAAAATCCCTAAGGCCGACATCGTAGGGTGGAGCGACGGCGCAATCATAGGCCTCGACATGGCGATACGCTATCCTGACCGAGTAGCCCGAGTCTTCGCATTCGCCGCGAACACGCAGACTTCGGGCTTCAACGATGACGCCGAGAAGAATCCCGTCTTCGCCGCCTTTGTGGCGCGCGCCGGCGAGGATTACGCGCGTCTATCGTCGACCCCGGATCAATACAATGCTTTCCATACCCAGATCAGCAAGATGTGGGAAACGGAGCCCAATTGGACGGACGCGCAGCTGCGATCCATCAAATCGCTTGTGTTGGTCGCGGACGGCGACCATGACGAAGCGATCAAGCGAGCACATACGGAATATATCGCTGCTACGATACCCGGCGCGGGCCTGCTCATCCTGCCGAATGTGAGTCATTTCGCGTTCCTGCAGGACCCGGCCTTGTTCAACGCCGCGCTCTTGCATTTTTTGGGTGACAAGTAAGGGCTCCGCACAAGCGGGCGCCCCAACTCAGCCAGGCCCCCTCTCCGAAATCGGCGCCTGAAAACTGAGGCCGAGGTCCCACGGAAAATAGATCCAGGTGTCCTGCGAGACCTCGGTGACAAATGTGTCGACCAGGGGACGCCCCAGCGGCTTGGCGTAGACCGTCGCGATATGCGCTTTCGGCAGAAACGCGCGAACGATTTTCACCGTCGCGCCGGTATCGGCGAGATCATCGATGACGAGGAGCCCGCGCCCCTCGTCGCGGAGGATCTCCGGCGACGCGTTTTTCAGGACTTTGATCTTGCCCTGGGTTTTGTCGTTGACATAACTTGCAACGCAAATCGTGTCGATGATCCGCATATCGAGTTCGCGCGCGACGATCGCCGCGGGCACGAGGCCGCCCCGCGTGATCGCCACCATGCCGGAAAACTGCGATGTCGCGCTGAGCCGCCAGGCGAGCGCCCTCGCATCGCGGTGAAACTGATCCCAGGAGACGTGGAAGGCTTTTTCCATAGGAAGGTTGGTGGAAGCCGGTGGATTGGTCATCGTGATTGAGACCGCTCCGCCGCGAGCCGCGCGACCAACGCCTCGACCAAAGCGACGGCCGCGCCGACCTTTGCCGAATCTTTGCCGCGAACCACGATTTGATTGTGAAACGCCCCCGCCAGAAAGGACGGATAGGAGCCGATCGAAAGTTCGGGATTGGCCGCAGCCACCTCGCTCAAGCCGGCGGCGTAAGCGCCTTCGGGAAGATTGCCCGCCTCGATTGTCCTCGCCAGCACCTTGGCGCCCCGCGCGAGTTGCGGCGCGACGCGGTCAAGCATGGATTGCATGATCGCCGGAACGCCGGCCATGACGATGACATTGCCAATCCAAAAGCCGGGAGCTTTCGATATGTCGTTTTCGATCAGTGCGGCCCCATGCGGGATTCGCGCCATGCGCCGGCGCGCCGCATTGAGATCCTCGAGCTTGATTCGCTCCAGCAGCAGCTTGATCGCGCGCGGATCCTCGGAAATTGGAACGCCGAATGAGGCGGCGATCGCATCGGCGGTGATGTCGTCGTGCGTCGGGCCAATGCCGCCGGTCGTGAACAGGTAATTGTAGCGCGCGCGCAATGCGTTTACCGCTGCGACGATCTCAGCCTCGACATCGCCAACCACGCGAATCTCGCGAAGCTCAATGCCGATTTTGGTGAGATAATCAGCGATATAGCCGGTGTTCTTGTCCTGCGTGCGCCCAGACAGAATCTCGTCGCCGATGACGAGGACCGCCGCCGTCACGGAAACTGGTTGCGTCATGCTCGCTCTCCTCGGAGGTTGGAAACTCGCCCTTGCAGGATGACGCTCCCATGAGGGTTCAGCTTCGCAGCGCGGTTTCCAAACAAGCTCTTGCTCGCTTGCTAACATGAAATTGCGCCGGGTTCGACGGTTTCGGACGCAAAAGGCCGCGACGGCCGTTGCCGTTGTCCGCGATGGCGTCACAGATGAAATTGATCTGGGCCGGCTCCTACTCGCCCAAGATATGCAGCGCGATCTCGCGATTGTGCGGCGCGCTGCGATGCTCGAACAGATAGATCCCCTGCCAAGTCCCCAGCGCCATCCTGCCCGAGGCGATTGGTATCGAGAGCTGAACCTGCGTCAACGCCGACCGGATGTGGGCTGGCATGTCGTCCAGCCCTTCGGTCGCATGAACGTAGCGGGCGCCATCTTCCGGCGCGATCCGGCTAAAAAACGCTTCGAGGTCGGTTCGGACATCGCGATCGGCGTTCTCCTGAATAAGGAGAACGCCGATGTGTGCCGGCAGAACAGCGTCAGCAGGCCCGTCTCGATCCGCTGCGCACGCACCCAATCGGCGACTTCCCGCGTGAGCTCGACGAGCCCTTTGCCTTCGGTCGCAACGCGAAGCTGATGCAGCCCCTGACGCATCTACCGAACCTCGAAATCGTGCGGGGCGACGTCTTCCAAGCCCTCGAGCGTGAAATGCCACCATTCCTTGTCAAAGTTGACGAAGCCGTGCCGCCGCATCAGGCCGTCGAGCTTGGCGCGGTTCTGTTTCGCCGTTTCCGCGATCGCGGGGTTATTCGTGCCGGAGGCGGCGTCGAACAGATCGAAGGGCGTGCCGAAATCAAGGCCGATAAGCGCAAGATCGACGGCGACGCCGGTGGAATGCGCGGAAGCCTTGGCGATATAGCCAAGCTCGAACAGCGCCTGCTTGTCGAGGTGGGGATAATAGGCCGCTTTCATCGCCTGATCGGCCGGATCTTCCGCCCAGGCCATGAACGCCCGCGTCGCCTGTTGCGGCCGGTAGCAATCATAGACGACAAGACCGAGACCTTGGCTTTCAGCGTCCTTTTGCGCGGCGGCAACCGCCTCCGCCACTTCCCGCCGCAGCCAGCATTGTCCGGCGCAATAACCCGGAACCGGGCGACCCATGAAATTTTCACTGCCCGCGTATCGCATGTCCTGCTTGATGCGCGGCGCAACGTCCTTGAGGCGCACGAAGTTTTGCGGCGGAGTCTGCCCGCAGGCGGCGCCCTCGGCGCTATAGCGCAAGCTTGGCGACAGCACTGTCGCCTTGGCCAAAATCTCTTCGTTCATTCCTTGATCCTTATCCGGCCGCCGCAGGAATTTCGGCGTCTTTCGGCTAATTGGCGTTTAGGCCACAAACCTGTCGAAAAAAGGCCATCGATCCGTCGGCGCCTGAATATCTTCTCAATGTTCCTGAGCGAAGCTGAGGCGCTCATTGCGGAGACCCGCCTGCGGGCCTTCTGCGAGCGACGCCGCCTCTTGTTCCCCCGTCCCGCCGGGGCCACATCAGAGGTAGCTGGAGCGCCGAGGCGATTCGCGAATCGGCTGGCGGAGCGGTGTGAGTCACGCAGAGGAGCGCGTCGATGACCGACAGGAGTGGTTTTGACAGAATGACCGTTTCGGCTCCGAGTTACCTGCCGTCCAATCTGCCCGCGGCGGCGTTCGCGGGAGTGCGCACGCGGCGCATTTTTGCGTTCATTTTGGACTTCATCATCGTCTCGATTTTTTCCGCCGCCATATGGTTCGCGCTGACCATCCTGACGTTCGGGCTTTCGCTTCTGATTCTGCCTCCGATATTTCCCTTCGTCGCGTTTTTCTACAATGGGCTGACCGTCTCGGGCCACAAGATGGCGACCCCCGGCATGCAGGCGATGGATCTCGAGATGCGTCTCGTCGACGGGCAAAAGGTTCCGTTCCTGATCGCTGCAGCGCACGCAGTCCTGTTTTATCTCAGCACGATGTTTCTGCCGGTCTTTCTTATTTCTCTCGTCACGGAAGGCAAAAGATGCCTGCATGACATCATCGCCGGCGTGATCATTACGCGGCGGCCCTATTAAAAATTGAGTTTTCCATTTGCCCCCGCTCCAGAAAGAGTTAGCCTCTGTGTCTAAGAGATGAGAACGGGATCGAGGGGGCCAACGAGCTTGACGCGAGAACCGCGCGACGCACCGCAGTTCTATCTGACGGCACCATCTCCGTGTCCCTATCTCCCGGATCGGCAGGAGCGCAAGGTCTTCACCCATTTGATAGGCGGCCGCGCTGTCGCCTTGAACGATCAACTCACGCTCTCCGGCTTCCGTCGCTCGCAAACCATCGCCTATCGGCCGGCATGCGAACACTGCCGCGCCTGCGTGTCGGTGCGGGTGAAGGTCAATGAGTTTCGGCCCTCGCGCAACTTCCGTAGGGTTATGGATCAAAACAGCGATCTCGTGGGAATAGTCGGACACGCCGAACCGACCTCGGAGCAGTACTCGCTATTTCGCGGCTATCTCGACGCGCGGCACGGCGAAGGCGGCATGGCCGACATGACCGTGCTCGACTATTCGATGATGATCGAGGACAGCCACGTCGAAACCCGGCTCGTCGAATATCGGGCTCCGGACCCCGAGGCCAAAAGAGCTAGCGAAACGCAGCTTGTCGCCGCTTGCCTGACGGATCTGCTCGCCGATGGACTGTCGATGGTCTATTCTTTCTATGCTCCAGAGGAGCAGCAGCGCTCTCTTGGCACTTATATGATCCTCGATCATATCGAGCGGGCGCGCAGGCTCGGCCTGCCGCATGTCTACCTTGGCTATTGGGTCGAGGGGTCGCAGAAAATGGCCTATAAAGCGCGTTTTCTGCCGCAGGAGCGCCTCGGCATGAACGGCTGGGAACGCGTGGGGTAGGTTTTCCGCGCCGTTTACGAGATAGTCGCCTAGGCAGTAGTGACGAATTACCTGAGCATGATAGCAATAGCGGCGAGCAATACGAAGCCTCGGTAGTTTGCGAGGAGCTTGTCGTATCGGGTTGCGACGCGCCGGAACTGCTTCAGTTTATTGAAGAAACGCTCGACGAGATTGCGCTCCTTGTAGAGCGCCTTGTCGTAGGGGAGCGGCGCGCGGCGATTGGATTTTGATGGGATCACCGGCTCAGCCTCACGCATAAGAACAGCCTTGCGCAAGTGATTGGCGTCATAACCTTTATCGGCGATGATCGCATCGGCCGCAAAGCCTTCGATCAGGGCGTGCGCTTTTGTGATGTCGTTGCGCTGCCCAGGTCCGAGAAGGAGCCGAACGGGGTTGCCGAGTGCGTCTGTCGCGGCGTGGATTTTGGTGCTCAAACCACCGCGAGAGCGGCCCAGGCCTTGGGCATCCGCCCCCCTTTGGCGATCCTTGCGCCGGCCGCGTGCTGATGGGCGCGCACGATTGTTGAGTCGATCATCAGCCATTCGAGATCGGCCTCGGCGGTGAATGCCTCAAGAAATCCGTCCAAGGCGCCGCGCTCGATCCAGCGATAGTAGCGGCGTTTCACCGCCTGATGGTCGCCGAAGCGTTCGGGCAGATCGCGCCAGCGGCCGCCCGAGCGGGCCATCCATAACAGCGCGTCGACGAAGCGTCGATTGTCGCAGCGCGGCCCGCGCTGGCCGGCTCTTCCGCCTGGCACAAGATCACAAAGCCGCTCCCATTGATCGTCTCGCAGCGCATCGACATCCCGAATCATCAAGGCTGATCTCCAAAAATCAGCCTTGAATCATGGAAAGATCCTCGCGAGAATCCCCCAAACGCCGAATTCGTCACAACGGCCTAGAGCTTCACCCAAATCGATTGTTTTTCGGAAAACCGCGCGGCGGCAAACGTCCGGCTTCAGCGCGGTTGCCGATCCACTCGGCCAAATCGCCCCCTGCGACAGAAAAACTCCGCCCGGCCGAATCTTTCCAGGTAAGACCCTCGGCGAGGAAAAACACCTTGGCGTCGGCTATGCCGCCATCGCGGTATTTTTGCAGGCGCACGCCCTTTCCGCGCGCCATCTCAGGCATTTGGTCGAGCGGAAAGACCAGAATCTTGCGGTTTTCGCCGATGACCGCGACATGGTCGCCCACGGCCGGCCTGATGATGGCGGCCGTAGCAGGCTTGTCGATATTGAGCAAAACCTTGCCCTTGCGCGTGCCGCCGATCATCTCGTCCTGCGCGGCGATGAAGCCGCGTCCGTCGCTTGAGGCGACCAGCATTTTCGTCTCTGGCGCATAGGGCAGAACCGCGCTGATTGTCTCCCCTTCGCCGATATCGGCCATTAGCCGCAGGGGTTCGCCTTGGCTGCGTCCGCCCGGCAGTTTTCCCGCATCGAGGGTAAAAACCTTGCCATCGCTGGCGAACACGAGAATTTTCGACGTGGTCTCGGCAAAAAAAGCCGTGCTCAGCGCATCATCGCCCTTGAATTGCAAACTCGCCAAATCTGCGACCTGGCCCTTGAGGGCGCGAATCCACCCTTTTTCCGAGACTACGATCGTCACCGGCTCGCGTTCGACCAGAGCGCCCGAAAAATCGATGTCCGCGAGATCGGGCGCTTCCGCGAACTGGGTGCGGCGGCGGCCCAATTTGGTCTCGGGGCCATATTTTTTCTTAAGATCGCGAATCTGAGAGGTGATCGTCTTCCATTGCCTGACCTCGCTGCCGAGCAATGTCTCGATGTCTTCCTTCTCCTTGATCAGCTCGTCATGTTCGCGCCGCAGCTGCATTTCCTCCAGCCGGCGCAAACTGCGCAGGCGCGTGTCGAGGATGTAGTTGGCTTGCGTCTCCGAGAGCGCGAAGGCGGCTTGCAAGGCTTCCTTGGGTTCATCCTCCTCGCGGATGATGCGAATCACCGCGTCGAGATTGAGGAAGACCACCAGCATGCCGGCGAGAACTTCGAGCCGGTGCACAATCTGGCCGAGCCTATGCCGCGAGCGGCGCAGAAGCACGTCGCGGCGATGGTCGAGCCATTGCTGCAACGCATCCTTGAACGAGACGACGCGCGGGACGACGCCATCGACGAGCACGTTCATGTTCATCGGAAACCGGGTCTCGAGCTCGGTCAGCCTGAACAAATGCTCCATCAGAACTTCGGGATCGACGGTGCGCGAGCGCGGCTCGATGACGACGCGAACATCTTCGGCGGATTCGTCGCGGATATCGGCCACGAGCGGCAGTTTCTTGTCATTGAGAAGCTCGGCGATCTTTTCGATAAGCCGCGATTTCTGCACCATGTACGGAATTTCGGTGACGACGATCGCCCAGACGCCGCGCGCGCCTTCCTCTTTCGCCCAGCGCGCCCGCAGCCTGAACGAGCCGCGCCCGGTGCGGTAGGTCTCGGCGATCGACTCCTTGCTCTCAACCAGAACGCCGCCGGTCGGGAAATCCGGCCCCGGCGCAAAATTCAGCAATTGATCGGTCGTCGCATCAGAATGGGCGATCAAATAGAGCGCGGCGTCGCAAAGCTCGGCGAGATTGTGCGGCGGGATCGAGGTCGCCATGCCGACGGCGATGCCCTGCGCGCCATTGGCGAGCAGGTTCGGCAGCGCCGAAGGCAGCACGACCGGCTCCTGCTGGTCGCCCGAATAATTCTCGCGAAAATCGACCGAGTCCTCGTCAATGCCCTCGAGCAGCAGCCGGGCGATATCGGTCATCCGCGCTTCGGTGTAGCGATAGGCGGCGGCGCTGTCGCCATCGATATTGCCGAAATTGCCCTGCCCGTCGACCAGCGGATAGCGCGAGGAAAAATCCTGCGCGAGCCGGACCAAGGCGTCGTAAATCGCCTGATCGCCGTGCGGATGGAACGAGCCCATGACGTCGCCGACGATTTTCGCGCATTTCTTGAAGGCTGTTCCCGGATCAAGCCGCAGGATCTGCATGCCATAGAGAATGCGCCGATGCACCGGCTTCAGGCCGTCGCGCGCGTCCGGCAAAGCGCGGCCCATGATGGTCGAGAGCGCATAGGCGAGATAGCGCTCTTCTAGCGCATCGCGAAGATTGACAGGTACGGCGCCGCCGCCCGATGGCGGCGACGGAGGAGAAACGGTTTTTGCCATGCGGCAAGGCGTAAACGAGGCTTGGCTTCGGCGCAAGTTCCGTTTTTGTTCTTGGCGCGGATTCGGAAGCCATGCCGTTTGCAAATCGCGCAGGTAATAGAGCAATCTGAGCTGTTGCGTCATCCGATTCGATTTGGAGATGAAAATGTCGTTCCGTTATGTTCCGGTTCTCAGGACCTAAGGCTGGCGAGGCGGAGGCACTAGGTAATTTGTCCGAGTCGGCAAAATCCCGAATTTTCCCTGTGATAAAAGCAACCGCCAGCATTCCTGTTACATTTCAACCGAATATGATTGCCAAACTGCCTGGATTTTCGATTGCTCTCGACGGGGCATATAACTTATCCGAGACCGGATCCCCGACAGCCTTTATTTCGCTTTTCAACGGGTTAGGCATGGGTGGACTTCCGGTTATACCCGCGATGTCCGTTAACCCAGACGGCGTCTATCTGCGAACCGTAACTAGCCTAATTAACAAATTTGGGCGAGGTCTAGTTATTCAAACTTCACTCGCAGAATTGCCGAACGTATAAGCTTGGGCCGCTGGATTAAAGTGGAATCTCTCCGAAGTAGATCTGATTATAGAGATCGGAGGCGTTGCTGAGCACAACCCGAGTTTGCTGGCCGGATATATCGAACATACTCTAAGGCCTATTTTTAAGGCCAAGCAGGCATGGCGATCAACGACACTGAACTCTTGGAGCGCGCCAAAGGATCATGGTGGCCTTGCACATGGAAGAAATTTGGTACCCCGCAGAGATTGGCAACTGTGGCAGCGATTAGCTACTATGAACTTGTCATTTCAGTTGGATTACTCCGATGTTGGGCACGTCCATCCTTCGTTAGACGAAGTTCCCGGATACGCGATGGCGAACGCAACAGTTAGTGTGCGATATACTATTGACGATAATTGGATCATCAAAGGAGTTGCGACGACCGGTTCGAACGGGCAGTCTATGGCGGCTCAGTATCGCAATCATGCGAGAGCATTGGAGCGGCAGTTTAATTCCGTGCCCAACTGTTGGGGAGATGATCGCATCCGTCACTATGCAACGACGACCGCCGGCGCTGGCGGTCGTCCCCAATGGGCTGCCGTTTTATTAAACCGTCATGTTTCTTTTATTTGCGAGACGCTGCCCTAGCCAATTTTCTCGGGCCTTTAAAGCGGTGCGTGCCTCAAAGCGGAGATCGTCAATAGGGATTTCAGCAGCCAGTCTACGAACGATTACGTCGGCTGGCTTGCTCTTGAACCCATCAACTCTCCCGTACTTTTTCAGAACCGCGATCGCCTCTGTGCGCCAAAAAAGCCGCGCAACCTGAATCGGGTTAATGGCAGGATTCATTTGGGCAACGCGAGCCTGTCCAATACGGACACTGGAATTTTCACTCCAAACCGCTGCTAGCAGACCCCACCATTTCGGCACTAAGCTGTCCGCTTTAATTAGGTGCTTTTCCGCAACCCCTAGGCCGTGGTGACGAATTCGGCGTTTGGGGGATTCTCGCGAGGATCTTTCCATGATTCAAGGCTGATTTTTGGAGATCAGCCTTGATGATTCGGGATGTCGATGCGCTGCGAGACGATCAATGGGAGCGGCTTTGTGATCTTGTGCCAGGCGGAAGAGCCGGCCAGCGCGTGCCGCGCTGCGACAATCGACGCTTCGTCGACGCGCTGTTATGGATGGCCCGCTCGGGCGGCCGCTGGCGCGATCTGCCCGAACGCTTCGGCGACCATCAGGCGGTGAAACGCCGCTACTATCGCTGGATCGAGCGCGGCGCCTTGGACGGATTTCTTGAGGCATTCACCGCCGAGGCCGATCTCGAATGGCTGATGATCGACTCAACAATCGTGCGCGCCCATCAGCACGCGGCCGGCGCAAGGATCGCCAAAGGGGGGCGGATGCCCAAGGCCTGGGCCGCTCTCGCGGTGGTTTGAGCACCAAAATCCACGCCGCGACAGACGCGCTCGGCAACCCCGTTCGGCTCCTTCTCGGACCTGGGCAGCGCAACGACATCACAAAAGCGCACGCCCTGATCGAAGGCTTTGCGGCCGATGCGATCATCGCCGATAAAGGTTATGACGCCAATCACTTGCGCAAGGCTGTTCTTATGCGTGAGGCTGAGCCGGTGATCCCATCAAAATCCAATCGCCGCGCGCCGCTCCCCTACGACAAGGCGCTCTACAAGGAGCGCAATCTCGTCGAGCGTTTCTTCAATAAACTGAAGCAGTTCCGGCGCGTCGCAACCCGATACGACAAGCTCCTCGCAAACTACCGAGGCTTCGTATTGCTCGCCGCTATTGCTATCATGCTCAGGTAATTCGTCACTACTGCCTAGAGTTACACGATCAAACACCTCATCATAGAGAGTGGCTTGACGTGGTAATCGATCAAGCGTGTCTCTTGCACTCTTTAGCTCAATGCCATGGAATTCGCCGTTTATGACGGCTACATCGACTCGAACTGAACCAGCCCAAATGCCCATTTCTTCGATAATTCGGGTATCCTGATCGCCATCGTGGGCAGATTCCAAATGACGTCGAATAGCTAATCGTACATCGATATCGTGCATTTCCTCGCCAGATCGTAGGGCCGAATCAACACTCAAATTCAGGTTAAAGCCAATTAATTTTCTATTTATGTGAAAAATTCTATCCTATCTTTGCTCAGCCGAGTTCGCCGAAGACTTGCCTAAGCCGCTGCTCCTTGAATTTGTCTTGGTTTGCGATGTATCTCGAAGGCCCTCCCTCAATTAGTAGGTGGGGTGCTGAGCACTCCGTCATGCCTTGGAACGCTCACCGCGCTCTCGCCAAAACCCGCTCGCTTAAAACGGCAGATTAAAAACCCGGCCCGGCACGAGTTCGCCCTTCTCCACCGCGCCAACGGCGATCACCACGCCGCCGCAGGCGGCATAGGCCGAGCCGTCCATCGGCGCATCGGCGCCGCGCAGCAAAATGGATTGGCCGCGCCGGAGTTTTGCGGCGGCGTCGCGGTCGACCATGACGCGGGGCAATTCCATGAGGCCCGCCTCGACGCGGCGCATGACCTTGGCGTCGATGACGCCCTCCTCGAGATCGCTCAAACTTACGGCGTCGGCCTCGCTGAAAGGCCCGACGCGGGTCCGGCGCAAGGCAGTGACGTGGCCAAGACAGCCGAGCAGCCGGCCAAGGTCGCGGGCGATGGCGCGAACATAGGTTCCTTTGCCGCAGCGCGCCTCAAAAACGGCCTCGTCGGGATCGGCGGAAAGAAGGTCGAGCGCGTGAATCGTCACCGGTCGGAAGGCCAGATCCGGCATTTCTCCATCGCGGGCAAGATCATAGGCGCGCTCGCCATTGATCTTGATCGCTGAAAAGGCCGGCGGCTTTTGCTGGATCGTCCCGACGAACTTCGGCAATTCCGCGAGGATGTCCGCTTTCGAGGACCGCAGATCGGAATGCGCTACGCTCTTGCCATCGGAATCGTCGGTGTCGGTCTCGACGCCCCAACGCACCGCAAAGCGATAGGCTTTTTCGCCATCCTGCACGAAGGGCACGGTTTTTGTCGCTTCGCCGAAAGCGATCGGCAAAATGCCCGAAGCCAAAGGGTCGAGCGTGCCGGCGTGGCCGGCTTTTTTGGCGTTGAAGATGCGCTTCAATCGCGACACGGCGTGGGTTGAGGTCATGCCGACGGGCTTATCGAGCACAACCCAGCCATCGATGTCCTTGCGGGTGGACGCCGTCATTCGGGTTTTTCCGTCGAAGCGCCCTGCTCCGGCGTCTCCGCTTTGGCCTCAAGATCGCGCTTCACCTCGGGCGAATTGAGCAAGGCGTCGATCTTGCTGCCATAGTCAAAGCTGGGGTCGGATTTGAAGCGAACGTCGGGCGCAAATCTCAGATTAATGCGGCGAGCTATCTCGCTGCGGAGCATTTTCTTGTGCCGGTCCAGCGCCGCCAGAACATCAGCGACGTTCTTGCCGCCAAGCGGCATGACATAAACCGTCGCGAGCTTCAGATCGGGACTCATGCGGACATCCGGAACGGTGACGACTTGCCCTTGCAGAGCTGGATCATTGATTTCCGAGCGGGCTAAAAGCTCGGACATCGCGTGGCGGACAAGCTCCCCAACGCGCAACATTCTTTGCGAAGGCTGGGCGCCCTGCTGATGATGAACTCTGGACAATGTTGGAACTCCGACGCTTCTCAGCGTTGATTTTCGGACTTTTTCCCGCCCTCAAAAGCCATTGGCTTTTCGAAAGGCATGCGAACTGCGGATTGCAAATGTCTCATGGGCCGCGCAAGGCCCCGAACCAATCCGACGGCAATGGAAAGATCGGTTGCCCGATGATCCATCGCCGCCAGCATGACATTCGTTGAGGCCAGAGCTTTATAGCGAGCGCTGGATCTCCTCGACGCGATAGCATTCGATGACGTCGCCGACGCGCATATCCTGATAGCTCTCGAAAGCCATGCCGCATTCCTGACCGGCGACGACTTCCTTGACCTCATCCTTGAAGCGCTTGAGCGTTGACAGCTTGCCTTCGTGCACCACGACATTGTCGCGGATGAGGCGAACATTGGCGCCGCGCTGCACGGTTCCATCGGTGACGCGGCAACCGGCGACCTTGCCGACCTTGGTAATATTGAAGACCTCGAGGATCTCCGCATTGCCAAGCATATCTTCGCGCAGGGTCGGCGAAAGAAGTCCCGACATCGCCGCTTTCACGTCATCGACGATATTGTAGATGACGTTATAATAGCGAATCTCAAGGCCGGACTGATCCGCCAACTGGCGCGCTTCTTTATGGGCGCGGACATTGAAGCCAATCAAAGCCGCTCCCGAAGCTTCCGCCAAGGTGACGTCCGACTCGGTAATTCCGCCCACGCCGGCGTGAATGATGCGCGCAGCCACCTCATCGGTGTTGAGCTTCTCGAGCGTTGCGATGATAGCCTCGACCGAGCCCTGGACATCGCCTTTGATGACCAGCGGAAACTCTTTGCGGCCCGCTGTCTTGAGCTGGCTCATCATATCGGCGAGAGAACCGCGCGCCAGATTGCCGCGAGCGGCGGCCTGTTCGCGTTTCTGTCTGTCGCGATATTCGGCGATTTCACGCGCTCTGGCTTCGTTTTCCACGACGGCGACGCGATCGCCAGCTTCGGGCGAGCCCGAAAAGCCCAGAACCTCGACCGGCGTCGAAGGGCCAGCCTCCTGCCTCGTCTCGCCCTGGTCGTTGAGCAAGGCGCGCACGCGGCCCCACTGCGAACCGCCGACGATGAGGTCGCCGACCCGAAGCGTGCCGCGCTGCACGAGCACGGTGGCGACCGGGCCGCGGCCCTTGTCCAGCCGCGCCTCGATGACGGTGCCTTCGGCCGGGCGATCCGGATTGGCTTTGAGGTCGAGCAATTCGGCCTGCAAGGCGATCAGATCGAGCAGCTTGTCGAGATTGATGTTCTTCGTCGCCGAAACCTCGACCTCGAGCGTTTCGCCGCCGAGCGATTCGACTTGAACCTCATATTGCAGCAATTCGTTGCGCACGCGCTCGGGCTTGGAGTCCGGCTTGTCGATCTTGTTGATCGCGACGATGATCGGCACATGAGCGGCGCGGGCGTGGCTGATCGCCTCCGCCGTCTGCGGCATGACGCCGTCATCGGCCGCGACGACCAGCACGACGATATCCGTGACCTTGGCGCCGCGCGCGCGCATCGCCGTGAAGGCTGCGTGGCCTGGCGTGTCGATGAAAGTAACCGGAACGCCATTCGCGGCGACGACCTGGTATGCGCCGATGTGTTGCGTGATGCCGCCGGCCTCGCCGGAGACGACATTGGCGTGGCGGATGGCGTCCAGCAGCGAGGTCTTGCCGTGATCGACGTGCCCCATAATGGTCACCACCGCGGGGCGGGTGACTGGGCGTCCGTCGGCGTCAGGCGTGTCGAACAGGCCTTCCTCGACGTCGGACTCTGCGACGCGCTTCACGGTGTGGCCGAGTTCTTCGGCGATGAGCTGCGCCGTATCGGCGTCGATCACATCGGTGATCTTGGCCATCTGGCCCTGTTTCATCATGAGTTTGATCACGTCGACGCCGCGTTCCGACATACGGTTGGCGAGCTCCTGAATCGTGATCGTCTCCGGCAGGATCACTTCACGCGCCAGCTTTTCCTTAGCTTCGCTGACGTGGCCTTTGAGGCGCTGGGTGCGGCGCCGGAAGGCGGCGATCGAGCGGGTGCGCTCATCTTCCTCGCCGGTAGCGCTGGCGACGGTCAGACGGCCGCGGGTCTTTTGTTCGGCGCCCTTGACCGGGCGGGCGATGATAACCTTCGTGGGCAAGCCCGGACGGCGAATGATGCGCTTGGCTTCCTCTTCCTCGACGGTCGCGGGACGCGCGACGGCGGAGAGGCCGACCGGAGCCGGAGCTGCCGCCGCTGGGGCCGGGGAGGGCGCCGTGGGAGACGACGGCATGGGGGTCTTGCGGGCGGCGGAGGCGGCTGGCGCAGGCGCAGGTTCGCCGCCGGCCAGACGCCGCTTGGCTTCCGTTTCCGACCGGCGTTTTGATTCTGCTTCGAGAGCGCGGCGAGCGTCCTCCTCGCGTTTGCGAGCTTCGGCCGCAGCCCGCTCCTCGCGTTCGCGGTTTTCGCGCTCCTCGCGGGCTTTTGCTTCGATCTCGGCGCGCTTGCGGTCTTCGACCTCGCGCTCATGCGCCCCCGACAATGCGCGGGAGCGCGCCTCGCGCTCTTCTTCGGTCAAGGAGCGCAAGATGACGCCGGACGACGAACGCGGCGGAGGCCCCCCTTGCGGGCGCACGGGCTTCTGTTGCGGACGCGGCGGCTGCGGCGCAACGACGGGCGCCGGCGGCGCTTCCGGCGCGCCGGCCTCGCGCGCCTGACCCGGCTCGCCGGCGACGACGCGCCGCTTCACCTTCTCAACGACGACCGCTTTCGTGCGGCCATGCGAAAAGCTCTGGCGCACGATGCCAGCCTCGACCGGACGCTTCAACGACAGCGTCTTGGTCGGAGCGACAGTCAGCGTATGATCACCGGGGTTCTTGGTTTCACTCATAAGTCTCGCGTTCCCGGGCTCGCGCCCCTTCTAAATTCAATGCGCCAGCCTCGCGACCGGCCTGGAGCATTTTCAAGCCGAGCGGCTCCCGCCTTGCGCCAGAAAATGCATAGCCAAAACCTAGCGCTCTTTCATGGCTCTTTGAGACATGAACCAGCTCTACACTCCAAATTCAATCCGCTTCCGACTCAAACGGCAGATTCGGCGTCCCGGCTTCGGGTTGTTCCGCGCGGTACATCGCCAATTTGCGGCAACGTCCGATGAAAGCTTCGCTCGCCGAACCTGAGAGCAGAGCTGCATGTATCACATTAGCCCGCCCTAACGCCAAATCCAATTGATCCGATCGAAACAGTTCTATGCGCGGCCGCGCCGCGGCGTCGCCAAAGCGTCGCCGCAAGCTTTGCCCGAGCTTGCGAACGCCGTCAGCGCCGCCATCGGAAGCATGGACGAGGCCGGCGACAGCGGCTCCCGCGATTGTTTCCTCAACCTTGCCGAACCCCGTCACTACCTGCCCCGCCTTATTGACGATCGACAAGGCCTGGAGACAATCCTGCATCAAAAGCGCTTCGATCTCCGCCGCCAACCCCTCCGACGCGACCACTTTCGCCTTAAATCCCCGCGCAAAAGCCTGACGTTTGACCGCCTCGGCGACTCGGCGACCGCTCGCCGTCACCCAAACGCCACGCCCGGGCAATTTCGCCCGGATGTCCGGGACGACGACGGCGCCCGGTCCAACGACAAAACGAATCATGTCCTGCGGCGAGCCTTTCGTCCGCGTGACGATGCAGGTTCGCTCCGGTCCGTTCTCCGCGTCAGTCGGCTCGGCCATCGCCAGCATAGATGCTCCTTGAGCGCGATTTTCGGAAAGCCCGGCCTTCCCAATAAAATCATGCGTCAAAACAAAGAGATGAAACGCATAACCGCTTCACCTTGAAACGATCGTCTAACTTCCGAGCTCGTGCTCGAGAGAATCTTCAGCCACCGGCTCGGGAACGGCGTCGATCCAGCCCGCATGCACGCGCGCGGTCATGATCATGGTCTCGGCCTCCTCGCGCGTAATCTCGAATCCGTCGAGGAAACCAGCATTTTTGATGGTCTCGCCATCCTTGCGCTCGCTCCAGCCGACAAGATCGTCCGTCGCGCAGCCGGCGAGATCCTCGACCGTTTTGACGTCGTTCTCGCCGAATTTGACGAGCATCGCGGTCGTGACGCCGGCGACCTGCTTCAGCTCATCCGACACCCCAAGCTCCAGCCGCCGAGCGTCCTGCTCGGCCTCGAGCTTGGCGAGATAATCATGCGCGCGCGCCTGAATCTCCGCGGCGGTGTCTTCGTCAAACCCCTCGATCGTCGCCAATTCCGCAGGCTCGACAAAAGCCAGCTCCTCGACCGAGCGGAACCCTTCCGAGGCGAGCAATTGACCAACAACCTCGTCAACGTCGAGCGCATTCATGAATATATTGGTGCGTTCGACGAATTCTTTTTGACGGCGCTCGGATTCTTCAGCCTCGGTGAGAATATCGATGTCCCATCCGGTAAGCTGCGAGGCGAGCCGCACATTCTGGCCGCGCCGTCCAATCGCTAAAGATAATTGGTCATCGGGCACCACAACTTCAATACGCGCGGAATCCTCGTCCAGCACAACCTTGACGACTTCCGCCGGCTGCAGCGCATTGACGATGAATGTGGCGGCGTCCGGCGACCAGGGGATGATGTCAATCTTCTCGCCCTGCAATTCATTGACGACCGCCTGCACGCGAGAGCCTCGCATGCCGACGCAGGCGCCGACCGGATCGATCGAGGCGTCGCGCGAAATCACCGCGATTTTCGCGCGGGAGCCAGGGTCGCGCGCGACCGACTTCACCTCGATGACATTGTCGTAAATTTCCGGCACTTCCTGCTGGAACAGCTTGGCCATAAACTGCGGATGCGTGCGCGACAGGAAAATCTGCGGTCCGCGCTGTTCGCGGCGCACATCATAAACATAGGCCCGCGCGCGATCACCGGGGCGAAACATTTCGCGCGGGATCATCTCATCGCGCCGGATTGTCGCTTCGCCGCGGCCAAGGTCAATGATCACATTGCCATATTCGACCCGTTTGACGACGCCGTTGACGATATCGCCGATCCGATCCTTGTATTCCTGATATTGCCGGTCGCGCTCCGCTTCGCGGACCTTCTGCACGATCACCTGTTTGGCCGACTGCGCGGCGATCCGCCCGAAATCGAACGGCGGCAAGGTTTCAGCGATCCAATCGCCGACCTGCGCCGCAGGATTTTTCTTGCGCGCCTCGCTCACCGTGATGTGGATGGCGTCGTTTTCGATCTGGTCGACGACGAGAAGCAGACGCGAAAACCGGATTTCCCCGGTTTTGGGATTGATCTCGGCGCGAACTTCCGTCTCCTGGCCATAGCGGGAGCGCGCCGCCTTCTGGATCGCGTCCTCCATGGAGGTCAGGACGATCTGCCGGTCGATCGACTTTTCCCGCGCGACGGCGTCGGCAATCTGCAGAAGTTCGAGCCTATTGGCGCTGACGGCCATTTTATCTCTCCTATTTCGATGACGGACGCGCCGGCAAAGGGCGCGTCCGACCCTGGCGCGCTGTGTCTTGCGGCTTGCCCGATTTGGTCTGCTTGAATTCCGATCTTATCCCGGCTGGCAACAGCGGTTTGGCCTTGGCCGCGTTGCGCAGGGCGAAACGGCCGGGACCACGCTGAGGTTGCGCCTCATCCGCATCCGGAGCGACGCCTGCGTCCGGTCCCTCCTCGTCGCCTTCGCCTTCCTCATCCTTCTCTTCGTCCAGCGTCGCCTTGGCCGCGCGCAAAGACCCACGGATCAGCGCATCGGTCAAAATGAGCCTCGCCTCGGCGATATCGCGTAGAATCAGCGCGATCTCGACAGCCTCATCCGGTCCGGCGTCGAGGCGCTCGAATTTTACGCAAGACTCGGCGCCCTCTCCCTCGACGGAGCCAATGAGGCCGCGAAACCGCTTGCGGCCATCGACGGCCGCACGCATTTCGATCCGCGCCTCCCGCCCAAGAGCGCGGGCAAAATCGGACGCTCGGACTAACGGCCGGTCGATCCCCGGCGAAGAAATCTCGAGGCGATAGGCTTGCTGCACCGGATCCTCGACATCAAGGACAGGCGATAAGGCCGCGCTGACGATTTCGCAGTCATTGACGCTCATCGAGCCGTCGGGTCGCTCCGTCATGATCTGCACGGTCATGCCGTCCTGCGCTGAAATCTTGACCCTGACCAGACGATAGCCAAGATCGGCCAGAACCGGCTGGACGACATGGGCGACCCGTGCGCCAACCCCGCTTTCCGCGACGAAACGCGCTTCGTCGAGCAATATCCGCGACTCTTCTGCTGAGATCGTGCTGTCGTGATCCAACCGAGACTGATTCCAATCCTGTCGATATAGCCGGTTTCCCAGCGTTAAGAGCGACCCTGAACCGCAGATCGACGGCAATAAAAAAGAGCGGGTCCGGATGGGCCCACTCTCAATAAGGCGATTATGCGAATAAGACAATCGCTATGAGAAAGATGAATATTCGCAATATAGTCAATTCGCGCCGCCTGCGCAAGCGGCATGTCCGAAAGGATGGCTACAGCATGATCGCGAAAAGTCGCAGCTTTCGGATCAGCTCATGCGTCGAAACAAATCGATAATAGGGCCGTCGGTTCAGGGCTGAAGCTGACGAAGGTTCGACGAGCATTTGCGCGTCTTCATCGATGGATCAAGTCAAGCGCTTCCAATCAAGGATTTGGGGGCGGCCATCGGGGCCGAGGCGCTGTCATACACAAGGTATTGCTCCGTGATCGTCTGGCCCAAACGATCATTGTCGCGCACGAAGGCCGTGATGAATTCGTGCAGCCCCATCTTGAAAATCTCATTGGTCGTGGCCTCTTCCAGCCGGTGCATCACATTATGCGCCTGGCGTTGCGCGGGACCCGTGCGGCCATAGGCCCGCCCGATGGCGTCGAGAAAGCGGACGATATTGTCGTAACAGGCGATCAGCGAACTCGGCATTTCGAGTTTCAAAATGAGGAGATCGGCAATCAGCCAGGGCTTGACGTTTTCCCGATAGACCCAGTGATAGGCGGTGAGCGCAGAGACGGCGCGTAGAATCGCGGTCCATTGAAAATAGTCGAGCGAGCCGCCGACCGCTTCGTTCTCCGGTAACAGCACATGATATTTCACGTCGAGGATGCGCGCGGTGTTATCCGCCCGCTCGATGTAAAGTCCAAGGCGCGAAAACCAGAAGGCGTCATTCCGCAACATGGTGCGGTGGGAGCAGCCATCGTAATCAAGCGAGGTTTTCTTCACAAATTCGAGGAATTTCGATAGCTCGCGACGATCGTAGCCGCGGGATCTGTTGTCCGCTTCGAAGCGCTTGAGTTCGATCCAGGCGCTGTTGATCGCATCCCACATTTCAACTGTCAGCGCCGTTCGCACCGCCCGCGCATTAGCGCGGGCCAATTCGATGCAATTGCGGATTGACGACGGATTGTCGGCGGCGAAGGTGAGATATTCGACGACGCTCGCCTCTTCGGCGGCGCCACGGGTCTCGTGGAATCCCGCAGCAGCCCCCGATGATTCGAGCGCGCTCTCCCATTCGGTGCCGGTCCCGGAATAATTCGTCGGCAATGCCGCAAGACGTTGCGTCGCCTCGACGATTCGGGCGAGGAAATCGGCGCGTTCGACATAGCGGGCGAGCCAGTACAGATTGTCAGCGGTGCGAGAAAGCATTCTCTGCTTCTTCTGATGCGCCCTCGGGCCAATTATCAACAGCTTCGCCAAGAGGGGGGCGCGAGCCGTTGTTCGCAATGACGGGGCAAAACTCTCCCGTAAAATCAATAGGTTTTGACGGCGCTTCGATAATTGTGCTGGCTTTGGTTTTGCCGCTGAAAAAGCGCTGATTCCTCAAAAATCGAATCGTCGACAATCCAGGTATCCTTGGTGCCGCCACCCTGGCTAGAATTGACGACAAGCGAGTTTTCGATCAAGGCGACCCGCGTGAGACCACCCGGCATGACGCGAACGCCATTCGCTCCCGTCAAGACAAAGGGCCGCAAATCAACATGCCGCGGCGCGACGCCGGCCTCGAAAAAGGTCGGAGTGGTCGAAAGGGCGAGCGTTGGCTGAGCAATGAAATTGCTCGGATCTTTGGCGAGCTTGGCGGCGAAAAGCTCGCGCGCCGCCTTCGTCGCATGGGGCCCAACGAGCATGCCATAGCCGCCCGACCCGTTGACTTCCTTGACCACCAGATCGGCGAGATTGGCGAGGACATAGCGTAGAGCCTCCGGCTCGCGGCAACGCCATGTCGGGACGTTTTTCAAAAGCGCCTTCTCGCCGAGGTAGAAATCGATGATTTCCGGCATGTAGGTGTAGATCGCTTTATCGTCCCCAACGCCCGTGCCCACCGCATTGGCGAGGGTCACATTGCCGGCCCGATAGGCCCGCATCAGTCCGGCGACGCCAAGGACGGAATCGGCTCTGAACGCCTCGGGATCAAGAAACTGATCGTCGATGCGGCGATAGAGCACGTCGATCTGCTTCGCCCCTTCGGTCGTGCGCATATAAACTTTATCGTCCGCGACGAAGAGATCGCGGCCTTCGACAAGTTCGACGCCGAGCTTATCGGCGAGGAACGAATGTTCGTAATAGGCGGAATTGAAGCGGCCAGGCGTCAAAAGCGCGATGGTCCGCTCCCCTTTTGCGGCGTCCGGCGCGACGGAGCGCAGCGCGGCGAGAAGCGCATCGGGGTAATTCTCAACCGGGGCGACCCGATGCTCGGCGAAAAGATCCGGCATGAGCCGCATCATCACTTCGCGATTCTCCAGCATGTAGGAGACGCCTGATGGCGTGCGCACATTGTCCTCAAGGACGTAGAAATCGTCCTCGCCAGTGCGTACGACGTCAATTCCGGCAATCTGCACGTAAATATTATGCGGGACCGGATGCCCCACCATTTCGGGCCGGAACTCCGCGTTGCCCAAAACAAGTTCGGCTGGAATCCGGCCGGCTTTGATGATCTCCTGACCGCCGTAAACGTCAGCCAGAAACAGATTGATGGCGTTGACCCGCTGCACGAGGCCGGCCTCGAGGCGAGCCCATTCCGACCGCAGCATAACGCGCGGAATAATGTCGAAAGGGATCAAACGCTCGCCAGCGTCTTTTTCGCCATAGACCGCGAAGGTGATGCCCATGCGGCGAAACAGCAGTTCCGCCTGGGCGCTGCGCGAGGCGAGATGGTCGCTCGGCGTCGTCGCAAGCCACCGGGCGATTTTGCCGTAGACGCGGCGGATCTCTCCGTCCGCCAAAGTCATTTCGTCGAAACAGCGCCCGTCTCCCAATCGCTTTCGCTCCTTGTTGAGAATCATCCGGCTCGCGGACCGCGCCAAAGACAGCAAAGCATTTTGCGTACCAAAGGCCGTCGTTGGAGCATGATTGCTTCAACCGAAGCGATCGCACTCCCTATCTCTTTGTTTCAATGTCCAATTTTTATCGAAAATCCGCAATTTCGCTGCACCGCGGTTCGCAGCGCTGATGACCACATATCTCCAATCATTCCTAATCCTTTTCCGTCATGGAAGGAATTCAAAAACCCGCCGCCCCAATCGACCTGAAGCTAGGGCGCTTTTCGGCGATAATGCTGGGCTTAAGCCTCGCGCAACCGCAAATTTTCAATGGAAACGCACAAAATTCCGTTGCCGGCGACCGCTGGATGCTGCTTCGTCCGCTGCTTACGACTTGAGCACTTCGCTGGATTTTGAAGCGCAGCTCCATAAAGACCGAAAAATCTCGCGGCCATTTTTTGCCCCGCTTAGTCAAATCGCCAGGCGTTTCAAAAAAAGCGCGCTTCCAGGACGCAGTCGCTTGGCGGGGCCCGTGCTGCGCGCAGATCGTTCGCAGCCACATTAAAGCTCGCATTTGCGGCGAAATGTTTCTTTTCCGCATCGACTTTGTTTTGTTATTATTTAGAGCAATATCTTATCGTTTTCGTCTCTGACGCTGGGCTGAACGTGCTGGTTTGATCGAACAGGCGATGATATTCGCGCTCGGATTTATGATCGCAGGGCTGATCGCTCTCGTGATCGCCCCGGCGTTTTGGCATCGCGCCCTCCGGCTGTCGACGCGCCGGCTCGAAATGCTGGTCCCCTTGTCGACGCGCGAAATTCTGGCGGAGCGTGACCTCCTCCGCGCGGAATTCGCCATCGATCGGCGGCGCTTTGAACAAAAAGAAGCCTCCCTCAATCGGCTCCGCGCCGCCGACATGGCTGAACTTGGCCGCCGGACGGCTGCGGTTGTTGGAAAAGACGACGAATTAATCGAGCTCAGCCGCCGCCACGCCGAACAAGGCGCGGCTTTGTCCGCGTCCGAGCGCGCTCTGGCGGATGCGGCCGGGCAGCTCGCCGCAACCTCGAGCGCGCTTTATGGGCAGATCGGTCTCGTCGAACGGAAAGACGCCGACCTTCAGCGGTTGCGAGACAGTCTCGCAGCCCTGCAGACCCACGCCAATATGCAAAGCATAAGCCTGACTGCTTTTGAGGAGCAGGTCGCGCAGCAAAAAGGAAAGCTTGCGCGCGAGGCGGACGAAATCGCGCGGTTGCGGCTTGAGCTTTCATCGCTTGGCCTCGAACGCGACGCTGATGTTGCAACCCTTAAAGCCACGGCGATGAGGCTTGCCGATCGAGAAGAAGCCCTCAAAGGCGCCGAAATGCGAGAGGTCGAATTACTCCGGCGGCGCAAGCGACTCATCGAGACCTCGCGCGCCATCGAACGCCGGATGGTTGAAAAAACCGACCGCCTCCGTGCGGAAAAAGCCGCGGCCCAAAAGGAACTCGACGCGGCGCGAACGGATGCTGAGAGCCTCGCGCGGGAAATGACCGGATTGCGGCGCCTCAACGCCATGCGAGACGCAACGCCGCTCTCGGCCGAACGTGAAGAAAACGCGATTTTACGTCAGAACATCAATGAGATCGGGGCCGCGATCATTCGCATGGCGAAAGGCAGCGCAGGCCTCGCGTTGGAGCCCGCCGCCGCCCATCAAGACGGCCGCGACAAACCAACCGATGCCAAGCCCGCTGCGCGCGCCGGGGAGAAACGCACGCCGCCAGCGCGCCCGACGCGCGCATGATTCTTGGATGTCGTAGAGTTCCGGCGATCAAGAGTAGTTAAAGGCGCAGGCCTCGCCCGATCCTTTTAGCCGCCGAGCTTGGCGACGAGCGCATCAGATACTTCGAAATTGGCATAAACATTCTGAACGTCGTCATTGTCTTCAAGGAGGCCGACGAGGCGCAATACTTTCTCGCCCGCTTCGTCGTCGACGGCGATCGTGTTTTGCGGCCTCCAGATCAAACTCGCTTTGCGCGGCTCGCCGAACTTCGACTCCAGCACCTGCGCCACGTCGCGGAGACTTTCGAGCGCGGTGATGATCTCATGGACGTCCTCGTCCGACTGGATGTCTTCCGCCCCAGCCTCGATCGCGGCCTCCATAATTGCGTCCTCCGACGCGACTTTGGCGGGAAACTCAATGAGCCCCACATGATCAAACATGAACGACACCGCGCCGGTCTCAGCCAGCGCGCCGCCCGCTTTGGTGAAATAGGAGCGCACGTCGCCCGCCGTGCGGTTGCGATTGTCGGTTAGCGCTTCAATGATGACGGCAACGCCGCCCGGCGCATAGCCCTCGTAACGCACTTCATCATAATTCTCGCCATCGGCGCCGGAAGCTTTCTTGATGGCGCGTTCGATATTGTCTTTTGGCATGTTCTCCGCGCGCGCGGCCGTGACTGCGGCGCGCAGCCGGGCGTTCATCGCGGGATCGGGCAAACCGAGTTTGGCGGCGACGGTTATTTCTCTGGCGAGCTTGGAAAAGACCTTGGAGCGAATCGCGTCCTGCTTGCCCTTCTTGTGCATTATATTTTTAAACTGACTATGTCCGGCCATTCCTATCCCGCCTGTTCCGTCACCGCAGCGCGCGCTCCGCGCCCTGCGAGGGAATGGATATAATCCGGGATGCGGGGGAAATAAAGTCAGCGCCGCCAAGCGGCGGGCAAAGCTCCCTAGACCGGGGCGAGCCGCCCCATCAAGGTAGACCGCCTGACGGTTCAGTAATTATCGCGCGAAAAAGCTCTGCGGCTTTTCGGAAATGCTCAGCTAGATGCTAGCAACTGACTGCTCGAACAGTATTTTCACCTATTCCTCGCTGCCGCCGCTTGGAGCCGTGTTGATCGATGTCTTTTCGCGCAGGCGCGGCAGATCGCCGACCGCGCGGCGATCGTCTCGAGCCACAATTTCAGATATGGAAATTCCCAAATTGCCTGCCGATGCGGTGAATCAAAAACAGAGAGCATGACCGCTTCAGGCGATCATGCTCTCCATCTATGTAGTCAGACTCTGTGTCGCGTGATTAAACTGACGCGGCTGAGCTGGCGATTTGCGCCTGCCGCGTCTGCATTTCCAAGCGGGCCACGCCGGCCTTGACCGCGGATTGCACTTTTTCGAAGGCGCGAACCTCGATCTGACGCACGCGTTCGCGCGAAATATCGAATTCGTCGGAGAGAGCCTCCAGCGTCATTGGGTCATCGGCCAAGCGGCGCGCCTCAAAAATGCGACGCTCGCGGTCGTTCAGAACGCCAAGCGCATTATGCAAGGCGCCAAGGCGGTTATCAGCCTCTTCGCGATCGGCCAGCAAGTTCTCCTGCGTGGCGCTATCGTCGACGAGCCAATCCTGCCATTCGCCTTCGCCCTCTTCGCGCAACGGCGCGTTGAGCGAAGCGTCGCCCGACATGCGGCGATTCATATCGACGACATCCTGCTCGGACACGCCGAGGCGGTGAGCGATAGTCGTGACATGGTCAGGCTTGAGATCGCCCTCTTCCAGCGCCGAGATTTGGCTCTTTACCTTGCGCAGGTTGAAAAACAGCTTTTTCTGGCTCGCCGTCGTTCCCATTTTGACAAGCGACCAGGATCGCAAGATGTACTCTTGGATCGAGGCGCGAATCCACCACATCGCATAGGTCGCGAGACGAAACCCTTTATCGGGCTCGAACCGCTTGACGGCCTGCATCAAGCCGACATTGCCTTCCGACACGACTTCGCTGATCGGCAGCCCATAGCCCCGATATCCCATCGCGATTTTAGCGACGAGCCGGAGATGCGACGTGACGAGCTTATGGGCGGAGTCAGGATCGGCATGCTCGCGCCAGCATTTGGCCAGCATGTATTCCTCTTGCGGCTCCAGCATGGGGAACCGTCTGATTTCATTCAGGTAGCGAGCAAGCCCACTCTCGCCCGAGATCATCGGCAGCGCAGCACTCATAATTTCCACCTCCCGTCGGGCCCCCTCGCCAGCGGGCCCATGCATGATCACTCCGATGAGTCAACCATGCGATGTCTGAATATAAGATCCCTCTACCATGGCCGAAAGGGGGTGGCCATGTTGCGCCGCATTACAAGTTAGCAACCTTAGCTTGATTGGAGGCGCGTACCTCACAAACGCGTGCGATCCCGGCGCCCGCACGCACTCTTCAACGACGATTACGCGCGGAGGCGCTCCCGAGTTTCATCGAACTCAAAATAAAAAGGACGGAACTTAAGCGTTACCGGCAATTCAATAAGTTGGCTGATGCGACAAATGACGCCAATTTCCCTGCGTTAGGCTGCCCGGGCTCAATGCTCCGCCAAAGCTGCGTGCAGGTCGCGCATATCCGGCGGCGGGGCGCTTTCGAAATGCATCGCTGCCCCCGTCACAGGATGTGGAAACCCCAGAACGGCGGCATGCAAAGCTTGGCGAGACAATGCTTTCAAGGCCGCCTGTCCTGCGGCCGAAAGCCGCATCGCTTTGCTCTTAAATCCCCGCGCGTAAACGGGATCGCCGAGAACCGGATGCCCAATATGGGCCATATGCACTCTGATCTGATGAGTGCGCCCGGTCTCCAGCCGGCAAGCGATCAGGCACGCCTCGGCGCCAAAACTTTCAACGATCCGCCAATGGGTCACGGCGTGACGCCCGCGCCCCGGAAGAACCGCGATTTTTTCGCGATCGAACGCGTGCCGCCCCAGCGGCGCGTCGACGACGCCCGCGGACCGAGCCGGCACGCCCCAGACGAACGCCAGATATTCCCGCATGAGCGGGAGCGTTTTGCCGTGATCGGCGAAGGCTTTGGCGAGATTTTGGTGCGCGGCGTCGGTCTTCGCCACTACGAGGAGGCCGGAGGTGTCCTTGTCGAGCCGGTGCACGATGCCGGGACGCCGGACCCCGCCTATGCCGGACAGGCTCTCGCCGCAATGAGCGATCAGCGCATTGACGAGCGTTCCCGCTTCATGCCCGGCCGCCGGATGGACGACGAGCCCCGCCGGTTTGTCAACGACGAGCAGATGCTCGTCCTCATAAACCACGACGAGCGGAATAGCCTCGCCCGCAGGCGCAGCGTCCTCGGGCGGGGGAACCTCGAGGCCAATGATCTGGCCGCTGCGCACGGCAACGCTCGCGTCCGTGACGATCGCGCCATCGATGAGCACGCGACCGGCCTCAATCAGGCCTTTCAGCCTTGTGCGCGAAAGGTTTGCGCCCGCGGCCAAAGCCTCGCTGGCGAGATATCGGTCCAGCCTTTCGCCGCCCCGCTCGGGTCCGACTTGATAGGCGAAGCTGGAGCCATTGATCTGATTTGCCTCCAGTATTGTTGGCTCCTTCTCGGAATCCTTCCGCGCCAAATATCTCTGCGCCAAAAACCGCCATCCAATCATCGATATGGGAAGCGCCGCGCCGCCGACACATGTCTATCGCGCCAACGCATGCCTATCGCATGGAGGCGGCGATCTCGCCACATGCGCCCGAATCCTCTATAGGAGAACTGGCGTCAGCGCATCTTCCTCAATCAAGGACGAGGACGCCGCGAGCGCCCAATGTCGATTGTATCCGTTTATCTGCGCGTCTTGAGGCTCCTCGGCCGCGAAAAACATCTTGCGATTTTCCTCGCCTTTGCAAACCTCGCCCTCGCAATAGCGCAATTCGCCGAGCCTGTCCTGTTTGGACGCGTCATCGATAAATTGACCGGCGCCAAGGCCGCCAGCGGAGTTTTGAGTTTTGCGGACTTACAGCCGCTGCTCGCCGCCTGGGTAGGTTTTGGTCTCGCCTCCATACCGCTCGCCGTCGCCGTCGCCTTGCAGGCCGATCGCCTCGCCCATCGGCGCCGACTGGCGGTGATGGCGAATTTCTTTGAGCATGTCCTGCATCTTCCCCTGAGCTTTCATAGCAGCGCGCATTCCGGCCGGCTGCTGAAAGTCATGCTAGAAGGCGCCGGCGGAATGGCCGCCCTCTGGCTATCGTTTTTCCGCGAGAATTGCGCCTCTCTCGCGGCTCTGTTGATTCTTTTGCCTTTATCGCTGGTGCTGAACTGGCGCCTCGCAAGCATGCTTATCGTGCTCGTTTTCGCGTTCGGCTTCCTCACCGCCTTTGTCCTGCGCCGCACTGAATCGTTGCAGCAGAAGGTCGAGCGCCATAATAGCGCGCTCGCCGAGCATGTCTCCGACGCTTTCGGAAATGTCTCGGTGATCCAGAGCTTCACCCGCATCGAGAGCGAGGCCAAGACGCTGCGCCGCATCACCGACGCGGTCCTCGCCGCGCAGATGCCCGTGTTGACATGGTGGGCGATCGCCGCCGTCGGCGCGCGAGCTTCGGCTACCTTGACGCTGCTTTCGATTTTTTTGCTCGGAGCGTGGCTAAATCTGAAAGGCCTCGCGACGGTCGGCGAAATCGTCACCTTCATGAATTTCGCGGCGATGCTGATCGCTCGGCTCGAGCAGGTCGTCGGCTTCGTGAACAACCTCTTCATGCAGGCGCCAAAATTGAAGGACTTTTTTGATGTCCTCGACACCGTTCCGCAAGTTGCCGACAATCCATTCGCCGTCGATCCCGGCCGTCTAAAAGGCAAGGTCGCATTCGACCACGTGACTTTCTCTTATGACCGCAGGCGCAATGCCGTCTCCGATGTGGCTTTCGAGGTCGAGCCGGGGCAGACCGTGGCGCTTGTCGGCGCGACGGGATCGGGCAAGTCGACGACGCTCGGCCTGTTGCATCGCGTCTTTGATCCGACCGAAGGCAAGATCCTCATCGACGGCATCGATATCCGCGACATGACCCTGGCGTCGCTACGGCGCAATATCGGCGTGGTTTTCCAGGAGCCCATGCTGTTCGCCCGCTCGATCGAGGAAAATCTGCGGGTCGGACGCTCCGATGCGACAGAGGCCGAGATCGGCGCCGCGCTCGAACTGGCGCAGGCCGATGAATTCGTCGCGCGCCAGAGCGAGGGGCTCGCAACCATTGTCGGCGAGCGCGGCCGGTCCCTGTCGGGGGGCGAGCGCCAACGCGTTTCGATTGCCCGCGCGCTACTCAAAGATCCGCCGATCATGATTTTTGACGAAGCGACCGCCGCTCTCGATGCGGCCACCGAACGCCAACTGCAAAAGGCGCTCGAAAAAGCGATGGGAGGCCGCACCACCTTCGTCATCGCGCATCGGCTGGCGACCATTCGCGCCGCTGACCGCATTTTCGTGTTTGATCACGGCGAAATCGTCGAGTCGGGAAGCTTTGACGAACTGGTCGCCAAGAATGGCCGCTTCGCCGCCCTGGCGCGGGCGCAGTTCATGGTGATCGAGGAAGCAAAGCCGCGCAAAACGGCGGACGCCAGCGAAAGCCGGTTCGTGTAGGTTTTGATCCACGCAAGCTGAAATTGCTGGGCGTGAAAATCGCAATGGACGATTTCGGCACAGGCTATTCTTCGCTGCTGTCGCTACAGTCGTTTCCATTCGACAAAATCAAGATCGATCGTCCCTTTGTCAGGGCGTCGATTCACATCAACAGTCCGCCGCCATCGTTCGCGCCATCATCGCGCTCGGCAACGGTCTTCATATGCCCATCACCGCCTGAGTTCTGGTAAACGGCCGAAGCAATGTGCGCTCCTCGTAAAAATCGTTCGGGGAACAGCGCCGAGACGCCTCGAAAGACTTGAAGAAGTTTGTTGGGCGTGATCGGGTCGCTTAAGGATCTGCGCATAGCTTGGTCGATCACGCGGCGTCCGAATGGAGGGTGGCCTCGAATGGGATTAAAGCCATGACGGTTCTGGTTACCGGCGGGGCCGGTTATATCGGCGGGCATATGGCGCTTGCGCTGCTCGATGCCGGCGAAAGCGTCGTGGTGCTTGATGATCTTTCGACCGGGTTCGCCTGGGCCGTCCCATTGGCGGCGAAATTCATCGTCGGAGACCTTGGCGACGTCGCCCTCATCGATTCCCTGATCAAAGAATATGGCGTCGACGCCATTGCGCATTTCGCCGCAAAGATCGTGGTGCCTCAGTCGGTTACGGACCCTCTCGCCTATTATCTCAATAACGCCGCCAAGGCTCGCAACCTTCTCGAATGCGCCGTGCGCAACAAGGTCCAGCATTTCATCTTCTCATCGACGGCCGCAGTTTACGGCGAACCCTCCGTAAACCCCGTGCTCGAGACGGCTCCGCTGACGCCGATCAATCCCTACGGGCGCTCCAAGCTGATGGTCGAATGGATGCTCCAGGATGTCGCCACCGCGCACGGACTGCGCTTCGCCGCGCTGCGTTATTTCAATGTGGCCGGCGCTGATCCCAAGGGACGTCTAGGCCAATCCTCGCCGGTCGCAACCCATCTCATCAAGGTCGCAGTGCAGGCAGCGCTCGGCCAGCGCGCGGGCCTCGACGTGTTTGGAACGGATTATCCCACCCCGGACGGGTCCTGCATCCGCGATTACATTCAGGTGACCGATCTCGTCGACGCCCATCTTCTGGCGCTGCGTCATCTGCGCGCCGGCGGCGACAGCCTGACCTTGAATTGCGGCTACGGGCGCGGGCTCTCGGTGCTCGAGGTCATCGATGTCGTAAAGAAGGTGTCAAAGGTCGATTTCGACGTCCGCCTCAAGGGGCGGCGCGCAGGCGATCCGGCTTCGCTCGTCGCTGGCGCGGATCGCATCAAAACCGAGCTTGGTTGGACGCCGCGCCACGACCAGCTCACCGAGATCGTCCAGCAAGCGCTCGACTGGGAGCGCCATTTACAGAGCAAGCTTGGGTGAAAAGGGGGCCGCACGCGGCGCGATTTCGCGCCCTCTAGCGGCCTCCGAAAGTAGTCAGCGCAGGCCGAGGCTATCCAGGGCGTCGGCGATGCGGCGCTGAACGGCGTCAGGCAACGGCAGGATGGGGCGCGGTGGTTCTGTGTGGCAGAGGCCGCTTAGCCGCGCGGCCGCATAAATGACGCGCAGGCTGCTATGCTCCACGAATAGGTCCCACAGCGGCTGCAACTCGGCGTTCAGCCGCCGCGCCTCCGCCGCATCGCCGCGCCGAGCGGCGCGCACGATCCGCATGCAAGGCTCGGGAAACAAGCCCGCCAGGACACTGTACCAAGCGTCGCCGCCCGCGATCAAAGCCTCCGCCGCGCGCCAGTCCATGCTGTAGCCGAGCGAAAAATTGTCCGGCGTGACTGCGCGCAGACCATTCAAATGGGCTGCAACCGCATCGGCCTCGGGCGCAGGGTTCTTCACGGCGCGCAGATGAGGCAGTTTACTCAGTCGCCCGATCAGTCCGGCGCTGAACGTGAAGTGGGTCGTGCCGGGATTGTTGTAGATGCAAAGGGGCAAGTCAGTTGCGCCCGCTACCGCAGCAAAATGCTCGAATACTTCATCGTCGTTCACCGGCGTGTAGGAAACTGGGGCCAGAAGACCGCCAGCGGCCCCAGCGGCCTTTGCATCCCTTGCCAACTCCACAGCGTCGTCCGTACGTAATGCGCCGATCCCCGCCAGAACAGGCGTTGCGTCGCCGATTTGGTCGAGCGCAATTTCGATGGCGCGGCGGCGTTCCGCCCGAGATAAATAGGGATAGCTCCCCGTACTGCCGAGCAACCCGATCGAATCTACGCCCGCAGCCGTCAGCCGCGAGAGCAACCCCCGCAAAGAAGCCGCATCGACCCGGCCATGGGCGTCGGCCGGAGTGATCGGAAATGCGGAAAGACCTTGAAATGACGGCATCGCGAACTTTCGTTGTTACGAGACGTCACCTCGATATAACAAATGCGGCGCGGCATATAGATGCGAAATTCACAACGCTTTGCTCGTCTTCCTCGCCGATGCGGATAGGCATGGATCGTGGATGGGCCGCGGTCGCTATGCGCGAGGGAGGGAACGGGGGTATACCGATTTCCCACGTTTTTCCCATCCTCGACAACGACATCAGGCCGCTCACAGATTTTCGGTCTCAAAATAGCCCAACGCTATAGAGGAGAGCCTAACATGAGCCACAAAATTCATAACGTCGGCGCTGCGAAGCACATCGGCCAATACAGCGACGCCATTGAAACAGCGCCTGGATTGAGATGGCTTCACACCTCCGGGACCCCGGGAGTGTCGGAAGACGGTAAGTTTCCAAAGGGGATCGAGGCCCAAACGCGTTTGGCGTGGGGATATCTCCTAGCAGCCCTTGAGAAAGCGCAGATGACCACGGCGGATTTAGTGAAAGTCACCACCTCGTTGACCAACGCGCAGGACATTCCTACTTACGCGAAAGTCCGAGGCGAGATGCTGGGCGACGTAAGACCCGCATTCATGCTTCAGGTAGTCAGCCAAATGGTCAAACCGGATATCCTCGTAGAGATCGAAATCATAGCGGCCGCCAAATGAGGCGGCGGTCGGACCACGTGGCCCCGAAATAAATGAGACGCATGCCGAAGGCTAGCGCGGACGCGACCCGAGCCCCGGACCGTGCGCCAATTTCACAGATCAAGCTCGATCGCGGATGTCGGGGTTGCGCAACAGATGAGGACATTGCCCTCGGCGGGCGGATCGAGGGGCGACGGCGCGTAACGCAGCTGACCGTCGATCAGCCCGCTTTCACAGTTGTGGCACACCCCGCTGCGGCAAGACCATCTGACGGGAACGGAGCACGCCTCAGCCAGCTCCAGCAGACTGTTGAAGCGCGGGTCCCAATTGACGGCAAGGCCGCTTCTCGCAAACGTCACCACCGGACCTGAGCCTTGTGGGCCGTCGGGCAAGTGCGGAGCCAGATCGCTCGCGCCGACGACGCCTGGAGTGAGCGAGGCGGCCGGCCCGAAGATCTCGACATGAATGCGGGATGCTTCGACGCCCCATGCCTTCAGACCCGCTTGGAGATCTTCAAGAAGCCGGGCAGGCCCGCAGAGATAGAACTCGGCGTCCCGCGGAACGCTGATCTCCTGCAACATCGGCAGGGACAGATGGCCCTCCCTGTCGTAGTCGTCGCCAAGCCGGTCGTCGGGGCCGGGGCGACTATAGATGGTGCAGAGATGGCCGCGCTTGAGCGCCCTGACCATGGTGCGGGCTAAGGCTGCAAAGGAGTGGTGCTCCCTGTCGCGAGCGGAATGAAGCCACCAGACTTCGCGCGGCGCCGCGTCGTCTGCCGCCGCCGCTCCGTACAACATGCCGAGCATTGGCGTGACCCCCACGCCGGCGCTGAGCAGAACGAGGGGCGTCGTCCCCGGAACGAGCGTGAGCGAGCCCCGCGGCGCGCTGACCTCCAGGCTGTCTCCGACCCGAATGTGCGCGTGGAGAAAGCCGCTCGCTCGCTAGGCCGTGGTGACGAATTCGGCGTTTGAGGGATTCTCGCGAGGATCTTTCCATGATTCAAGGCTGATTTTTGGAGATCAGCCTTGATGATTCGGGATGTCGATGCGCTGCGAGACGATCAATGGGAGCGGCTTTGTGATCTTGTGCCAGGCGGAAGAGCCGGCCAGCGCGGGCCGCGCTGCGACAATCGACGCTTCGTCGACGCGCTGTTATGGATGGCCCGCTCGGGCGGCCGCTGGCGCGATCTGCCCGAACGCTTCGGCGACCATCAGGCGGTGAAACGCCGCTACTATCGCTGGATCGAGCGCGGCGCCTTGGACGGATTTCTTGAGGCATTCACCGCCGAGGCCGATCTCGAATGGCTGATGATCGACTCAACAATCGTGCGCGCCCATCAGCACGCGGCCGGCGCAAGGATCGCCAAAGGGGGGCGGATGCCCAAGGCCTGGGCCGCTCTCGCGGTGGTTTGAGCACCAAAATCCACGCCGCGACAGACGCACTCGGCAACCCCGTTCGGCTCCTTCTCGGACCTGGGCAGCGCAACGACATCACAAAAGCGCACGCCCTGATCGAAGGCTTTGCGGCCGATGCGATCATCGCCGATAAAGGTTATGACGCCAATCACTTGCGCAAGGCTGTTCTTATGCGTGAGGCTGAGCCGGTGATCCCATCAAAATCCAATCGCCGCGCGCCGCTCCCCTACGACAAGGCGCTCTACAAGGAGCGCAATCTCGTCGAGCGTTTCTTCAATAAACTGAAGCAGTTCCGGCGCGTCGCAACCCGATACGACAAGCTCCTCGCAAACTACCGAGGCTTCGTATTGCTCGCCGCTATTGCTATCATGCTCAGGTAATTCGTCACTACTGCCTAGCCCCCCTTCGTTCTTGACGGCGATTAGATATGTCCCGCCATTGAGAGCGCCGCAGAGAGAATAGTTCCGAGCGACGGGCGGCGCGTCCGGGTTCGGACGCAGCCTGACGACGATATGTTGCCCAGGAAGCGACGGCGGCAGCGGCGTTCCATCCTTGGCGCCGAGTTCGAAAGACCGCACGTCGGCGTTCTCCCGGCTCGAGGCGATCACATTCACGCAGCGAAAGCCGCTCCACGAGAGCGGAGCCGGCGGCGCTTGCGTCAGCCCGGCGTTCCCCGTGCGGCCGCCTTCCCCGGCCGCGACAAGCAGTGATTTCATCGAGCTTTGCCAGCCAGGGCTCAGGGCGGGAATCCGCGCCGCGCGGCGGAGCGCTTCGATCGGATGCTCAGCGCTGTAGAGAAGCGCGTCGATGTCGGCGACGGTCATGCGCTCTGGGCCGTCCGAGATCTTTTCGATCCGGTCTCCGGCCCGACTTCACCCTCCTCGATCACCCGAAAATAGAAGCCCGGCCGCCGGTGGGATACGAGGAGGGTCGGCATTTCTGGATGGTCGAGACGGATGCCAACCCTGTAACAGGTGACGCGCGGCTGGCTGACCTCGAAGACGCCGCCGCCAATGCGAAACCGGTCTCCAATACAGACCTCGGCGTCGGCCAGGCCATCGACTGTGAGGTTCTCTCCGAAGTTCCCATAGACAAAATCCTCTCGCCGGAGATAGGCCGCCCAGTAGCGGTAGGATTCGAGCTGATAGACCATGAGCGCGCGTTGCTCGCCGCCGTGGCCGGCAAGATCGGCCTGGCCGTCGCCAACGAGATTGAGCCGCCCAGCGAAAACACGCCCCTGCACCGGCTGCTTCCAGACCGCTGTGCGGACGGTTTTTCCGCGCCATTCCACCTCACGCGGCAACCCAACATTCACAGAGACGACGATACCCATGTCGCGGCGCTCCTGATGAAACGTCTATCTTGAATGCGGGGCGGCTAAGGCTCCGCCGATGAGAGCCGCGCCCAGCGGCTTACGCATGATCCTTATACGGCATCTTTCAAGCTCGCCCAAAGATGGCCGCTCGCAAGTCCTCGATGTGGCGCGAACCGGCTCATCAGACGCGCGGTTTGGTCAGCGTTCGGTCTTTCGGGAAGGTCATGCAACCGCTGCAATGCGGCGGCGAGCCCGCTATCGCCAACCGGCGCGGCATCTGCGAAACCGCTGCGCATAAGGACGTAGCGAGCTGTCCAGAGACCAATGCCGCGTTGGGCGACAAGCGCCATCTCTGCGGCGATGGCGGAAGTATTTGTCAAATTTTCAATGTCGAGAGCGCCGGTCGCCGCTGCCCGCGCGGCGTCGATAAGATAGCGCGCTTTTGACCGGGAATAGCGACGAGAGAGCAACTCCGATGCGTCGAGGTTCGCCACCGCCTCCGGCGTCGGATGGGCGCGCATATGCGCGATCCTTTCGCCCGCGAGCGCGATCATTTCGCGTCGCAAGGCGCTTGCAAATCGAAGATTTATTTGCTGTCCAATAATCGCCCAACACAATGCGTCGAAACTGGTCGGAAGAAGCGCAACACGCAGCCCCCGTCTCGGCCGCGCGAAGGCGGCGTGACTGCGTTCAAATTCACTCACATCGTTCTCAAGCCCAAGGATGCGAAGAGCGGCTGCATGCAAGCCTGCCATGCTCTTGCGGCCAATCTTCGCATCCGAATGGAAGCGGACCGCGGCTTGGCCGTCGCCCAGCGTCAGCTCCAGGATCGCTGCTCCGTCAGGAGTGGCGAGCGCCTTCCAGATGCGGTTGTCTTCGCTGCGTTCGCTCTGACTTTGCGGATCTCTGGCGTGATAGGCGAGGATTTCATCCGCTCGGTATCCCGCCGGAAGGACCAAGGAGAATCCACGCGACGCATTCAGCGCGCGATAGTCGCCAGGGCTCATTCGCATGCGCCCGAGAAACTCCTGTTGGAAAGCTGAGCTATCTGCGAAGCCCAAGCTCTCGCCGACGTCTGCAATTTCCAACTCGGCATTAAGCAGGTCGCGCGCGGAGCTGCGTATGCGCATCCGCCGCAGCCATTCTCCAGGCGTGAGGTGAGCGTGGTCGCCAAAGAGATCGTCCAGTTTCGACGGCGCAACGTCAAATTCTCTCGCCAGAGCGAACGAGCTTTCAATCGCTCGAGGCGAGCTCGAAACGCGATCCATCATCCGCTGGAAAAGGACCAAATCCCCATCGCCTTGGTAAAACCGATCGGGGCGACAAATTTTGCACGCGCGGAGACCTGCGGCCTTCGCCGCGAACAGTTGAAGTTCTTCTGATTTGCCGAAACGGGTCGGGCACGATGGCAGGCTATATATGCCAGTCGTCATCAGTCCCACGATGAACTGGCCGTCGAGCGCGCCATTGCGCGCTGCATTCCGATCCCAAGAGAGCGTTTGAGACAATTTTACGCGGTTTTCTTGATGGGCTTGGTCTCTGTTCCTTCGAGACTGAGCAAATGTGCTTTCGCCTCAAGACCGCCGGCAAATCCGGTGAGCTCGCCACTCGATCCAAGCACCCGATGGCAAGGGGCGATTACGGAGATCGGGTTCTTTCCATTCGCCGCTCCGACTGCTCTAACGGCGCTGGGATTACCAATTTGCCTTGCGATTTGCACGTACGATCGCGTCTCGCCGAACGGCACTGTGAGCAGCGCCCGCCAGACCTTCTTTTGAAATTCTGTCCCGGCAAAATCAAGCTTAAGGTCAAACGCCCGCCGCAGGCCGCCAAAATATTCCTCTAGCTGGCGCTCGGCTTCGAGCAGAATCGGATGTTCTTGGTCTTCTCCGACGATGTTTAGGCGAACTCTCTGCGGATTATCGTTCTCCCAAAGAATTGCCGCCAATCCGTCATTAGACGCGACCAGCTTCAATTCGCCGACCGGCGACTTAACCATCTTATAGAAGTAGTCCTTCTGCATGCCTTGCCGCACATTGCTCATATCCGGTTCCTCACGTCTCTAAACTTTAGCATGGGCAGTCGGGCGAAGACGCGTTTGCTCCTTGTCAGGAAGGTAAAGAATTTATGTTCGCTTTCTGAGCCCGAAGCTAGGCCGTAGTGGCCATTCATCTGAGCATTATGGCGACGGCGGTGATAGTAAAAAAGCCTCGATAGTTCGCGGGGAGCTTGTCAGTGGAATACCGTAGCCTTGCCGACCACGGTCAAACCATCATCGCTGAGCCGCAATCGCGCTGGCTGGCGGCGCAACGACCGCCTCGGTAGCCTGCGCTACGCTCGCCAACTTGAAGAGAAAGGTAGAGCCGTGACCTATGGCGCTGCGCACGGTCAACTCACTTCCTAGCCGCTCCACGAGATCGCGGCACAACAGGAGACCGAGTCCGCTACCTCGCTCGCCCGCAGTGCCGAGGGTCGTCGCGCGGCAGTCGAGTTTGAACAGATCGGCAATTTTGCCTGGGGGCATCCCGACGCCGGTGTCCGAGACCGCGATTTCGATGTCTTCGCCGCATCCGCGCGCTGATAGCGTCACCACGCCACCCGGCAGAGTGAATTTGACGGCATTGCTGACGAGATTGCGCAGCACCGCCGCGAGCATGTCACGATGCGCTTTGACCCAAAAACCCTCGCACTCAGCGCGCACGGACAGACCCTTATCGGCGGCCGCTTCGGCCGCGCCATTCAGCGTTTCGCGCGCGACCTCATCGAGGGCGACGTCACCCAAGGTGACGGCAACCGTATCCATCTGCAGGCTTGCCCAGGCGAAGAGGCTTTCCATAAGCGCATAGGCCTGGCGCGCCGCCTCTTGAACGCCCTGCGCGCGACGCTCGATAGCGGCGTGATCCCTCGAGGCCACCGCTCGACTAAGGACCCCGGATAGTCCGAGGACCGCCTGAAAGGGATTGCGCAGGTCATGGGCGATAATGGAGAATAGCAACGTCTTTTGCCGGTTCAAGGCGTCGAGAGCAAGCGAGTTCTCCTCCGCCTTACGCCGGGCTATTTCTAGCTCCATCAGGAAGGCGCGACGCGCCTTGGCGTAGCGAATGGCGCGCGCGAGGCTCGATGGATTGGCTTCGCTCTTAGCGAGATAATCGAGCGCGCCAGCCCGCATCAAGCGCAAGGCGATGTCCTGATTATCTTCGCCAGTCAACATTATGACGGCGTGGTTGCCGGATTCGGCCGAGAGCAATGCGGCGAGCAGTTCAAACGTGTCGACGTCGGGCAAACGATAGTCGAGCAGGACACAATCGAACGCGCGCTCCGTGGCGAGACGCAATCCGGTTGCGCCATCCGGCGCCTCGATGAGCTCGTGCGAAAGGTCCGCTTTCCTTAGTGCGCGGCGTACGCTTCCGCGATCCACCGCATCATCGTCAATCAAAAGTATGCGCGTCAACCTCGTCATAACGTTTCCGGAAACTCCACGATCTTCCAGTAGTGCTCCAACAAGGAGACGGCTTGTAGGAAAGTGTTGGCCGGATCCTGCTTGACGATGTACCCGGCGACGAATTGTTCATAAGCCCGCGCCTTGTCCTCCTCGGCCTTCGAAGTCGTGATGATGAAGACGATCGCCATTTTCAGCGCCTCGTCGGCGCGGAGCGCCTCAAGGAACTCCAAACCATTCATTCGTGGCATGTTGATAACGAGCAGGATCAGGTGAGGCTTAGCCAACTTGGCCCGGCCGTTTTCGCCGCGCAGAATCTCCAGCGCCTCGATTCCGTCGCGGGCGACGGTGATAGGATTGCCGATGCGGCTTTTGGCGAACGCGCGTTTGAACCCCTGGACGTCGACCTCATCGTCATCAACCAGCAGCAAATTGACGGTAGGCGCCATCTACGTTCCCTTTTTCTCGGTCGGCCAAACAAAATGCACTGCAAGACCTCGGCCTTTAGGGCTATCGGTCAGCCAGATCCGTCCACCTTGCCGGTCTATAAGTTTCTTTACAATGGCGAGGCCCATGCCGCTACCCTCGACTTCGTCGCGGGGCTTGAGTGTCTGAAACATGCCAAAAACGCGGTCGCGAAACCGCTCCGGAATGCCGGGTCCGTCATCCATCACCGTGAACTCGACGGCATCCGGCAGCGGTTGCGCGTCGACCCAGACGTGTCCGTCCGCCGGATGATCGTGATGCATGATTGCATTGCCTATCAAATTCTGCAGCGCCTGGGTCAGCGGCGCCCGGGCCGTCATCACCGTGGGCAAGCTCGGCGAGGCGACAACACTGAAGCCTTGGGGCGAACTAACCAGAATGGCGAGCTCTTCGACGAGTTTCTTCGCATCTACAAGATCGACCGTCGCCTCGTCACGTCCGGACCTGGAATAGGCCAGCGGGTCCTCGAGCAAACTCTCCAAGCGCCGCACCCGGCCTTTCAAAAGATCCATATTTGTGCGGGTGTCGCCGGCGAGAAACTGTTCGAGGTCCTCTTCAATCCAACTCGTCAGGTTTTCAATGCCGCGTAACGGCGCCTTGAGATCATGCGAGGCGACATAAGCGAACTGCTCTAACTCTTCATTCGAGCGGAGGAGATCACGCGCCTGCTGCTCAAGGCGGCGCTCCATTCGTTTGCGCTCGGTGATATCGGTCAACAGCGTCACGACGCCAAGAATGCGGCCATCTGGCGCGCGATGCGGCCGGTATACCGCTTCGACATCGCGGCGTGGCGAGCCGTGACGCGTGAGCTGATGCTCGAAATGCATTTCGTCACCGGAAAAGGCGGCCTCCAGTTCCTCGGCGACGCCGGGGAACGCGTCGGCCGCAAACACCTGTGCAAGGGGGCGACCATAGAGCTGCGAAACGTCCTCGGCCTGCAGGTTGAACCAACGCCCGAACTCGCCGTTAAGGAAACCGATTCTGCGGTTCGCGTCGACGTACCCGACCATTGCGGGAAGCGTATCGGCGGTCGCCCGCAGCACCGAGGTGCGATCAAGCTCGATCAGGCCGTTCTTGAAGATCTCAACGGCCCTCGCCATCTCGCCGACTTCGCTGCGTAGGCGGGTGCTCGGCACTTCGACTGAAAGGTCGCGCTGCGCCAGACGGCGCATGACGCCAGCTAATTGTATAAGCGGCTGCGCTATGAAACGGTTTATTGCAACGCCGATGGCGGCGCAAATTAGCAAGGTAACGATTGCGCTGACCCAGAGCGCTATGCTCGCATTACGCTGAGCGCGGGAAAGCATATCGTTGTGAAAAGCCAAGACGCGCTCTTCCTCGTCTTGAATCATCCTTAGCTTCGCGCGAAATTCCTCAAAGCGCCGTTTCCCTTCGCCGCTGCTCTCGATTCGGATGCCCTCGGCGCGCGTTGCCGGATCGGCCATCTCGTGGACCGCAGGCTCGCCGACGTTTTGCTGCCAGGCGCGGGCGACCGTCTCTGCATCCGCCAGCCGGGCGGATTGGGTCGAATTGCCGCCGAGCAGCTGGCGGATCCCAGCGATAGTTTCGTCGAGGGCCGCTCTTCCCGCGCGATAGGGCTCGAGGCTGGTCTCTTTGCCCGTGAGCAAATAGCCTCGCAGGCCCGCTTCCTGGTTCAGCATAGCGATGCGAAAATCGTCAAGCCCACGAATTATTTGATTTGAGCGCGCGCGTGCGTCAGTTACCGTTTGAAGCTGACTCAACGCTACAAAGAGCGCTCCGCCGCTCAAAAGAGACACGATCGCTATGGCGCCGACGGCGGCCCCGAGCGAGCGATTGAGACCGTGGGTGTTCGGCATGCAGATGGAGAACCTACGATAAGCGATCAGAGGAATGCTGCGAATGAACAATGGCGCAGATTGTAAAAAGCATACTGGGTGAAGTAAGCAACCATATCGAACGGATCCCGCCTTTTGCACCCTCCTTATTTGCATCAGCCTTTTTTTCCGACCGCGCGTCAAGCCTCGCATCCATTTTTTCAAGCCAGTCGAAATGTAAATAGACGTCTGGCGTTGTGCACGGCGTCAGCACCTGCGACACTATAAGACCGCAGACGATCGTATATTCAAGCTTCTGGATGCAGTTCCGCTCTGTTGCCCTTTGTAAGCATCAAGGGAGCCCCGCCCAGGAGCGCCGCCATGATGGTCATCAAGATAGGCCGGAAGCCGAGGGCGCAAGAGCGATAGGTCGAGATAAGCGCCGAATTTCTTTAGGGTCTCGTCGCCTACCCGCGGCGTGAGCCTTCGAAGAATTCGGTCGCCTCGCGCACCGCGGCGTCGCGCTCACGCACGCAGGTGCGAGCGGAAAGCTCTGCGAGGGGAGCGACGGTGCGGATGAGACTATTCGATCTTTGCGATCCACCCATGGGCCCATCGTCCCGCCCTGGCGAAAATTTCGACTGAGATCCTGCGAACCTCTATCCCCGCCGTCCAATCCGTGTTCCCGCTTTCCGCGCCTCAAGTGGGGCTGTGAGCTATTGCGCAAGGGCACGGCATCGAGGTCTAGGGCGGCTCGGCGAGATCGGTTCAGAGGTGGTCGACCATCCAGCCTGCCACGATGTCCACGACCTTGCCTTCGATACCGTAATAGCCGTGCGGCGAGAGTGAGCCGCAGACCTTCGAGGCGAGCGATCCGCCTTCTACCTGTATCGTTTTAACATCCGGCGAACGCGTCATCGCCGCAGCGATGCGTGGGGCGTCCTGAGGCGGCGCGACCCAGCAGGCGTCATCCGTGTTGGCGACGATGAGCGCTGGGGCCTGCACGCGCTCGGGATGCGCGTCGAACACGGTTTCACCACTCTTGCCTTCGCGTGAAACGGACTCGGTCATCACCACGCCGGCGATCTGCCCAGGATCGAGAGTGGATGCCGCGTTCATCGCGGCGATCGATCCCTGGCTGGTCCCGAGCAGGAAGACCGGGACTTTCGCTTCGGTATGAGCGAACGCTACTAAGCGGCCGACGACCGCGGCGTAGTCCGGCGAACTGCGCTCGCCCCGCATGTTCGCGCCGAGGGCATCGGGGATGAGGACCGCGAAGCCGCGGTCGAGCCATAGACGGCGGGTTCGGACAACGAAGTTCTCCCCATGCGCTATTGTCCCATCCGAAGCAAGACCGATATCGCCTGTCCCGCCTGGCAGCATTACAATCGCCGCGCGCGGGCGAGGAGGCGTAATGTAGAGCACTCGTTGACGCTCTCCATTCGGTAGGGACAGGGTGCGCACGATTTGTTGCGAGCCGTCCAGCCTGTCGTTAGCCTCAGATGCCGTGGGAACGATTAGCGCAACGCAAGCGACCGCGACGCGAGCTATTCCGGGCATGGAAAAATCCTCTCAAGTTTCAGAGCTGCTTGCCTCGCGCGTCGGTCGGAAGAAGCGGCTTCCGCCGAGCAAATTGATCGTCGGTAAGCCAAAAGAAATCGCGAATCATCAACGGCATCCTGTCGGAAACCGTGAATCACAAAATCGCGCCAACCGAAACCTTTATGGGTCCGGACACCAGGGTCCAATCAGCTGGAATGAACTTAACGCCAGGACCGGAGTGGCGAGCGAAGGGCGACTCGTGGGCTGTTGCCGCCGGCGCCATTATAACTCTCTCGCCACCAACACTTCTCCCATCAACCCTCTTCCATCAAATGGACGGGAGCAGTGCCGCTGCTGTATGCGTCGCGCGAGCGTCCGTCCGGGAATGCTCGGAATAATATAATGCTCGGAATAATATTTGGATAGACACAGCCGGCATCGAGCACATCATCGAGAATCGGAGCCCCCGAGAGAAGCGTTAGCGCAGACGTTTAAGGACAATTGCCGTGACCATCTCGTTGGCGCGGAGGGGGCGCAAATCACCCTCCACCACGAGTTCAAAGGGGCCAATTTCCGGGGGCAGCGCAGCGCCATCCTCACGATCGGCGAGAATAACGCGCTCAGGCCGCATAACCGCGTCAGTCCCAGCGAGATCGAGAGCCACTGTGTAGCCGTCACGCGCCTGCACAACCACGACGTCGGCAAGCTCCGCCCCTTGGATCGCCGCGCCGCTCGGCGCCCCTACTTTCTTGAGAACATCGCCGAGAAGGGCCCCTTCAAAAACATGTGCGGCGTGGTGCTGTTGGACAGTTAGCGTCACGCGAGGGAGCGCGTCGAGTTCGGCTACGGTGATGCTCGCTTGCTGGCCATCGAGACCCGTCAAAGCGACGGTTGGCGGGGCGTCTTGACCAATCGCAGCGTCGGCGAAGAAAAGCAGAAAAGCGCTAATCACGCTCACGCGAACTTTCGTAGCTTTATGCCATTGAACATGCATAATTTTATATCCTTTAAGCCAAATTAGATTGGCTCTACCCGGAGTTTCGAAACCGTTTCATTACCGGAAAAGCGCATTACGCGATACAGCTCCGGCATGCGCCGACGATGACCTCATATCGTGTAAAGGCCGGCCGCGATCTACAAAATAGGCTCCGTAAAAAATGGCGCCGTTAAGCCGAACGGTTTGAGGGGTTCCATCGCCTCAGATTGAAATCGCGCGCCGTTAGTCGGTATAGCGCTGGTTGTTCGGCGCGGCGGTGGAGTCGAAAGCGTCGAACAAGTCACCAATTGCTGGCTGTTGGTCGGAACGTAAGGATTTTCCTTCGCGGCCGTCGGATTAGACAGGTTGTCGCCGCTGTGAAAGGTGCCGATTTGAGCGATCTTCGCGAATGCTTGGAGAGGGCGGCGAAGGATCTTAGCGACGCAGCGCCAGCCTCGAAGCAGCGTGGCCGCTCGCTAAAAGGATTTCGATCGACCTGACGCAGTTGGGCGAGACCTTAATCTAGCGCAGAGTGGCCAACTACGCCACTTGATGGAGCGTCCAACACGGTAGGTTTGCGTCGAGGATTGCTGACAACATTAAGAGATCGCGAAGCTGGTCCGCTCAGCAGCGATCAGGCGAGGCCGCTTCGACGAAACTGAGCGGGAGTCTGGCCGACGATGCGGCGGAAAGCCGTGGTGAAATTAGCGTGGGAAGAAAAGTTCAGAGCGGGCGCGCGGATGGCTGGATTCAATCCTCACAGGCAAGACGGCGTCGTTCGACGACATCGCCGCCGCCGAGAATCTCGCCGAGCGCCATGTCCGATTCCTGATGCCTCTCGCATTCCTGTCGCCGCGCATTGTCAGCGCCATCGCCGATGGCGAGGCCTTGGGTAGGCTGACCGTATCCGGCCTCGCCCGCTCTTTGCCACATAAATGGATCGACCAGGAATGTTGGGGCTGGCCAAGGGCGACTGAGTCGCGGGCGCTTCTCGATCTTCCGCCAATGCCTCCCCAAGCATCATCGCCTGACCGAACCTGTCGTCCCGAGACGCGACGCGGGGCGCCCCAACTCACCGACCGGATCGCGTCCCAAGCAGGCGCGCGCATGACAAGTCGAACCAGTCTCGTCGCGATTCGAACCGGTCTGGGGGCGGCAGCGCCCGAAATTCCGGAGATTGGAAATTGGCGCTCAGAGATTTGGGCCAGAAATAGGCACCCTAAACCGCCAATTCCCGTCTCGGCCGGTCTCCAAGACGCCGCGCCGGCCACCAAACCGCGGAAATTAGGGCACAATCTTCGGAGACGGCGCGCGGTCTCAAATTCTGAAAATATTGGCTGGGGCGGGAGGATTCGAACCTCCGTATGGCGGAATCAAAATCCGCTGCCTTACCGCTTGGCGACGCCCCAACATTCCTTCTAACTATCGGCGGCTGGACCATAGTGCGCGACTGGGCGCGCTGCAACCCGGTCCCACGGGAGATTGTGACGATCCAATCAAATATTGCTTAGGCTCAGTTTGGCCGCGTCGATAGCGCTTTTCGATCGCCGCCCGCTATTAGCCAAAAAACGAAGCCGGAAGCCGCTCCCGTCACGAAAAACACAAAAGCAAAGCGCAGCTCCTCGGGACTTGCGCTGACTGCGTTTTGCGTGTGGAAGACGGCGCGGGCGAGCCAGGGCGCCGACGCCGCCAGCGCGCCCGTCGCGCCAGCATACCAAAGGAAAGACCGCACGCGGGCGATTTCCCCGATCAGGACAGCAATGACCACAGGAACGACGCAGACCGCCATAATTGCGGTCCAGAGGAATTGCGCCAGCGTCGACGCCGTCGCCTGCGCCGAATCGCTCCATGCGAGCGTGTGGACGGCGGCCTCAGCGAAGGCTGCGCCTATCTGTCGCGTCGTCGGATCGAGCAGCGCGGCTACCGGCAAAACGATGAGCCCCGTGGCGATCGCGATCACTAAGCCAAAAAGCCCCACGATCGCCCGGCGAAGCCCGTTCATCCGCGTCCTTCTTTAACCTTTCGCTCCGCAGCTTCGGGCTCCCGCCTGGGCCTGATCGCCCGAACAACGTTTCCGTTCACTCCCGCTCGATCCGGATGAACTGCGGCTTTTCCGCCAAAAACCCGTCGGCGACGACGGCCTCCAGCGCTTGCCGGATAGCAATCTCATGGGTGGCGTGGGTGATGAGGATAACCGGAACCGCCCCCGGCGTCGGCTCGTCGATGCCGGGACGACGGCGTTGCACTATGCTTTCGAGCGAAATATCGCGCTCCGCCATGCGCGCCGCGATCGCCGCCGCTGCGCCCTTGCGGTCGAATACCGATAGCCGAATGTAGTATCCGCCTTTGTGAAGCTGCATCGGCGCATGCTGGGCATCCACAAGCGCTGCGATCGGCAGACCAAAGGCCGGCGAGCGCACGCCGCGCGCGATGTCGGCGATATCGGCGACGACCGCGGAGGCCGTCGCGTCGCCGCCCGCCCCGGGGCCGACCAAAGTCAGTTCATGCACAGCGTCGGCGTCGATCGTCACAGCGTTGGTTACGCCCATAACCTGCGCGATGGAGGAGGATTTTGGCACCATGGTTGGATGAACGCGCTGCTCGATTCCATCCGGCGTGCGCCGCGCGACGCCGAGGAGCTTTACGCGGTAGCCCAGCTCCCCAGCCGCCTCGAGATCGGCCAAACTGATTGATTCGATGCCTTCAATCGCGATCGCATCGGCGTCGATGACCGTTCCGAAGGCGAGCGAGGTCAAAATCGCGAGCTTATGCGCGGTGTCGAAGCCGCCAATATCGAAAGTCGGGTCCGCCTCGGCGTAGCCGAGCTTTTGCGCTTCGCTGAGGCATTCCTCGAAGGACAGCTGTTCCTGCTCCATCCGGGTCAGGATGTAATTGCACGTTCCATTTAGGATGCCATAGACCCGCTCGATCGAATTCCCGGCAAGGCTCTCGCGCAACGTCTTGATGACGGGAATGCCGCCCGCGACCGAGCCTTCGAAGGCGAGCGCAACGCCTTTTTCCTCCGCCAGACGGGCGAGCCGCAACCCGTGTTTGGCGAGCAGCGCCTTATTCGCGGTCACGCAGGATTTGCCGGCGTTGAGCGCGGCCTCGGCGGCAGCGAGCGCCGGGCCATCCGCCCCGCCGATCAGCTCTACAAAAAGATCGATCCCGTCTGCCCGCGCCAGCGCAACCGGATCGTCGAACCAGGGGATGCCTCGAAGATCGACTCCTCGCTCTTTTGCCGCATCCCGCCCGGAGACGCCGGCGACGATGATTTTGCGGTCCGTGCGGCTCGTCAATGCCTCCGCTTGCCTTTGGAGAAGCCGGACGACGGCGGCGCCGACAGTGCCAAGACCAGCAACACCGATGCGCAAGGGAGACTGCATGTAGAAAAGCCTGAAAACTGTAAAGAGCCGGGCGTTGGCCGCCAAAGGCCTTTCGATTCCGATCGAAATAGCCTTAGAGGCCTGCGCGGCGCTTGAACGGTTGAAGATTAAGGGTGAAACCTAGACCAATTCGGTCTTGCATTCCAATCGGTCTACGGCATGCTTCGACTTTGCCCTGTTTTCCCGCGCCGATCAAGGCGGCGCCAGCGCCGGGCAATGCGTCGTTTAGTCGGGGTCTTTGCCCGGAACGATTGCAGCCAGCCGCGCGAGCCGCCCATGGGCAACCTTGCTTCGTCGCGACAATTGCTTAAATTGACAATTACTTAATCAAGGCGGAGCCGACAGCCAGAAGGACGCGCCGCGGCGGGAATAAAGATCGATGACGTTTATTGATGCTGTCCAAGCTACCAGCCGCAAAGCTGGCCATATCAAATTGCACGGCGAGGAGGCATTCGCCGGGATGCGCAAGGCTGGCCGGCTTGCGGCTGAAGCGCTGGATCTCCTGACCGAGTATGTTCAGCCGGGCGCGACCACTGAGGCTCTCGATGCGCTGGTGTTCGACTTTTCGATCGCGCACGGGGCCTATCCGGCGCCGCTCGACTACCGCGGCTATCGGAAATCGATCTGCACCTCGATCAATCACGTCGTCTGCCACGGCATTCCCGACCGCAAGCCGCTGAAAGACGGCGACATCGTCAATATTGACGTTACCGTCATTCTCGACGGCTGGCACGGCGATTCGAGCCGCATGTATCTCGTTGGCGAGGTCTCCCGCCGCGCCCAGCGTCTGGTCGAGGTCACCTATGAGTCGCTGATGCGCGGCATCGCTGTCGTCCGCCCTGGCGCAACCACGGGCGATATCGGCGCCGCCATTCAGGAGTTCGCGGAGGGGGAGCGCTGCTCCGTCGTGCGCGACTTTTGCGGACATGGGCTTGGGCGCCTGTTTCACGACGAGCCTAATATCCTGCATTATGGCCGGCGCGGCGAAGGGGTGGCGCTCAAGCCCGGCATGTTTTTCACCATCGAGCCAATGATTAATCTTGGCCGCCCGCAGGTGAAAGTCCTCTCGGATGGCTGGACAGCGGTCACGCGGGATCGCTCCCTGTCGGCGCAGTTCGAGCATTCGATCGGCGTCACCGAAACCGGTTGTGAGATTTTTACGCTGTCTCCCAAGGGGTTGGATCAGCCGCCCTACAATCTCGGCGCCCAGAATTCGGGCGTGACGGACGGCGCATGATCAAGCCGGATGGCGGGCCGCTCCCAGGCGGCGACGCTCCGCCGCATTATCTTGGCCACCGCGAAAGGCTGCGCGATCGTTTCCGGAAGAGCGGCGCGGACGCTTTGGCCGAATATGAGCTGCTCGAACTGATCCTTTTTCGCGCCATGCCCCGGCGCGACGTCAAGCCTCTCGCCAAAGCGCTGATAACGCGTTTTGGCTCCTTGCTGAAGTGGTGTCGGCGCGGCCGGAGCGTCTTGCCGAGATCGACGGGCTCGGCGAGGCGGCGATCACCGAAATCAAGATCGTCGAGGCGGCGGCGCGGCGGCTCGCCAAATCGTCGATCGAGAAACGGCCTTCGATGTCGAGCCTGCCCGCCGTCATCGACTATTGCCGCACCGCGATGGCGTTCCTCGATCGCGAGGAATTTCGCATTCTGTTTCTGGACAAAAAAAATTTCCTTATCGCCGACGAAGTGCAGGGCGTCGGCACAATCGACCACGCGCCGGTCTACCCGCGCGAGATCATGCGCCGCGCCCTTGAACTTAGCGCGTCGGCGTTGATCCTCGTGCATAATCATCCCTCGGGAGACCCGGAGCCTTCGACCGACGACATCTATGTCACGCATCAGATTATCGCGGTCGGGAAGCCTCTGAAAGTCGCCGTCCACGATCACCTGATCATCGGCAAGCACGGCCACGCGAGCCTGAAGGGCATGCGTTTGATCTGATGCGACTTCGGCCAGCGGCTTCAGCGGCCGAACGATTCAGTTCAGCCTGAACTCGCCATCGATGGTCCTCAGTTCCGCCGGCCTGATCAGCCTTGAATGGCCGACGCGCACGCTGTGCAACTGACCCTCGAGCTTTTGCGTCCAGAAATTCAAGAACTTGAGCAAAGTCGGAAAGTCCGGCGCAATATCATAGTCTTGCCAGATGTAGGCCTGCAGGAAGCGGGGATGGTCCGGCAAGCGGTACAGAATTTCCGCCGTCGCAAGGCCATAGCCGGCCAGCTGCTTGATGAAGTCCTTGGAAACTTTCGTCTCGATCGTCTTGGCTTCGATCATTGCGGTCAACCTCCAAGCCAGCAACGCCGGGAAGCAGAGTGCGTTGCATCGTTTCAACCGTCTGGGCGGCCCCGCCCGTTTTGAGATCCTCTATTCAGCGCCCGCATTATTAATGTAAGGTTGCGCACACCGCCTCCTCAAGCGATGATCAGAAAGCAAGGCTTGCGCCACGCCGCGCGATGCAATGAGTCTTGCAGACAAAGCCTCTCTTGCCGCGCGGCAAGAGCTTGCTACTGTAGCGCTTTATTGAATCAGATTCGCGAAGCATCGCGCGAATAGAAGCATACCGGGGGCTAGGAATGACCGACATTACCGTGGGGGGTGAGACTTTTAACGTTGTCGTTGAGGGGGACGAGAGCAAAGAGGTGTTGGTGCTGGCCCATCAACTCGGGGGCGACCTTCACGTTTGGGACGCTCAAATTCCCGCTTTGCTCGAGCATTTTCGAATCGTCCGATATGATTCGCGCGGCCACGGAGCAAGCGTCGCCGATGAGGGTCCCTATTCGGTCGCGCGCCTTACTCAGGATGCGCTCGGCATCATGGATGCTCTTGGCGTCGAGAAGGCGCATTGGCTCGGCATAGGGATGGGCGCGATAGTCGGTCAGGGGGCGATGATCCAAGCGCCGGAAAGAATTCGCCGCGCCGTGCTCGCCAGTACGGCTGCGCAAATCGGCACGCCGGATATTTGGAATGCCCGCATTCAGACGGTGCGGGCGGCTGGCATGGCGGACACGGCCGACGCGCTCGCCGAGCGCTGGTTCACCCAACCCTTTCGCGAAGCCGAGCCGGAAGCTGTCGAGACCACGTTGTCGATCGCTCGCGCGACGCCCTTGCAGGGTTATTTGGCCGCCTGCGCAGCCCTCCGCGACGCCGATCAGCGCGAAGCCATCAGGTCAATCAAAAACAAGGTCCTCGTCGTCGTCGGACGCCATGACCCGGCGGTTCCCCCCGCGCTCGGCGCCCTTGTCGCTCACTCCATCGACGGCGCCAAACTTGTGACGCTCGAGGCCGCTCATATCTCGAACATCGAGGACGCGGAGAATTTCACCGAAACCGTGGTTGATTTCCTGACCGCCGCCGACATCCCGGCGCGCGCGCTGGCCCCGCGTCGCAAAACTCCGGCGAGACGATCGTCGGCAAGGCAGGTTGTCGCCCGACCGGCTCCGGCGACAAAGGCTCCAGCCAAGAAAGCGACCGTGAAGAAAGTATCGGTCAAGAAAGCCTCCGCCAAGAAAGCGTCTGTTAAGAAAACGCCTGCTAAGAAGGCGCCGGCCAAAAAGGCTGTGATGAAAAAAGCAGCCGTATCCAAGAAAGCCGCCGTGAAGAAATCCGCGGTCAAGAAATCGGCTGCAAGAAAGACCGTCACAAGACAAGTCGTGAAAAAGGCGGCGGCAAAGACTTCAGCTTTCAAGGCGGTGCAAAAGAAAGCCACGGCGAGCAAAGCTGCCACGAAAAAGACAGCGGTGAAGAAAGCGGTCCCGAAGAAAACCGCCGCGAAAACAACGACCAAGGCGATTTCGGTCAAAAGGGGAGCGGCGAAGAAGGCTCCCGCCAAGAAGGCCCCCGCCCGGAAAAAAACCTGACCCGGGAATCCGGGCGATCAACGAGAAGCGGCCGGATGCGCGGGGGGCGGCCCCGCGCATCAAAACACTCGATATTTTCGATGTACATAGGCCAGCGTTTCGGCTTCCGGGCCACAGGCGACGGCTTCGACCAGCATGGGCGAGCCCGTTGAAAGCGTGGTCGAATGGCCGCTCGCGAACCGGTCTTCGAGATGCTGGTCGGTCCGTCCGGCGAACATCGGCGAGCCCCTCGTGCGCGGGGCTCAGCGTATTGACGCAAAAAACCGCGTTCTCGACGATCCGGGCGGTCGAGGACGAATTCTTGTTGACGCAGACCAGCATCATGGCCGGCTCGAGCGCAATCGAAGTTACGGCGGTCGCGGTGATTCCGCTAAGACGCGCCGGCCCGTCCGTGGCGACAATGTGAACGGTTGCAGCGATGGCGACTCATCGCATCGCGAAAATGCGCCGAATCGGGGCTGCCGAATCGGGGCTAAAGCCGGGCGCAACGGCGGTCCCCGCGCCTTGACTGCTGGATTCGGCCATCGAGCTGACCCAAATTCTTGTCCCGTCGGCGCATTGGCCAAGACAGGGCCGTATTCTCTGACAGCAAAGACGGGAGAATAAGCAAAGGCGCGCCGGGGCGAGGGCAAGCTCGCGGCATCGCTCTTGCAGAAGCGATTTCCGTCGCCCGCAAAATAGTTTAGCTTCGCGGCGGCCATCGCGAAGGAAGCCTCAGGGACGCCTATGGAAATCTTTCTGCAGCAATTGATCAACGGCGTCACGCTGGGATCGATTTATGGCTTGATCGCGATCGGCTATACGATGGTTTTCGGGATCATCGGGATGGTCAACTTCGCCCATGGCGACGTTTTCATGCTGTCGGCTTTCATCGCTCTCATCGTTTTCCTCGCCCTGACGCAGATTTTGGGCGTAACGTCGATGGCGCTGAGTTTCGTCCTCGTTCTCATCGCGGCAATGGCTCTGACCTCCCTTTGGAGCTTCATGATCGAGCGCCTCGCCTATCGGCGCCTGCGCGGCTCGTTCCGGCTGGCGCCGCTGATTTCAGCGATCGGCATGTCGGTGTTTTTGTCCAATCTCGTCTATGTTCTGCAAGGACCGCGCAACAAGTCGCTGCCGCCGCTGTTCAATGACGTCATCAAGCTCACGCAGTCGGGCGGCTACGACGTGACGCTCTCGCTGAAGCAAATCCTTATCGTCGCCGTCACCGCCCTGCTGCTCGCCGCCTTCTGGTATGTGGTGCAAAAGACATCGCTCGGCCGCGCCCAGCGCGCCTGCGAACAGGATAGCCGCATGGCGGCCCTTCTCGGCATTGACGTCGATCAGACGATTTCCCTGACTTTCGTCATCGGCGCCGCGCTCGCGGCCGTCGCTGGCGTCCTGTATATGATATATTATGGCGTGGTGAATTCCGGCGATGGCTTTATCCCAGGGGTCAAGGCCTTTACGGCCGCGGTTCTCGGCGGCATCGGCTCATTGCCGGGCGCCGTTCTCGGCGGCTTGCTGATCGGGCTCATCGAGACTTTTTGGGCGGCCTATTTTTCGAGCGATTATAAGGATGTCGCCGCCTTTTCGATCCTCGCGATCACCTTGATTTTCATGCCCTCAGGCCTGTTCGGCCGGCCCGACGTCGAGAAAGTATAGGCGCGATGTCAGGGTCAGAACAGGCGCCGGCGCACGTCGACTTCCCAGCCGCCTTGATCGGCGCGGCGAAGGCCGCCGCCCTGATGTTTGGCCTCAGCGTGCCGATCCTCGCCTTTCGCGCCGAGCAGAATTTTTCCAATGAGCTCGTCTTGCAGAGCCGCTGGTTCGCGGTGTTTATCGCCGTGCTGGCGGCTTTCGTCGTTCGCTTCATCGCTCTCATCGCGCCGCGTCGGCCCAAAACCTTTCGGCGGCGCAACGCCTATCCGCCGCGCCTCATCGCAGCTATGACCCTTGCCGCGCGTTTTGCCTCAAGCGCCGGCATCGCCGCGCTGATCGCGTTTCCCCTCGTCATGCTGGCTATGCTCGGGCCGGCGGCCGCGCTTAAATGGATCGACAATTTCGGCATTCAGATCCTGCTTTATGTATTGCTGGGATGGGGCCTCAATATTGTCGTCGGCCTCGCCGGCCTACTCGATCTCGGCTATGTTGCTTTTTACGCCGTCGGCGCCTATTCCTACGCCCTGCTTTCCACCACATGGGGCTGGTCGTTCTGGCTTTGCCTGCCGATTGCCGGCCTGCTCGCGGCGCTATGGGGCGTCGCGCTCGGCTTTCCCGTCTTGCGACTGCGCGGCGATTATCTCGCCATCGTCACTTTGGCCTTTGGCGAGATCATTCGCATCGTTCTCACCAATTGGACCGCGCTGACCAATGGCGACGCCGGCATAAGCTCCATTCCGCGCATAAGCTTCTTCGGCTGGCCCTTCGTCGCGGGGCCGAATGGCTTTGCGGCTTTGTTCGGCCTGAAATATGCGCCGATCCATCGCGTGATTTTTCTGTTCTATCTCGTGCTCGCCGTGGCGCTCTTCGTCAATTTCCTGAGCTTGCGGTTACGCCGCCTGCCCATCGGACGCGCTTTCGAGGCGTTGCGGGAAGACGAGATCGCCTGCCGCTCGCTCGGCATCGACACGGTGGCGACGAAGCTCACCGCTTTCGCCCTTGGCGCGATGATCGCCGGCGTCGCGGGGGCGCTCTTCGCCGCGCGGCAAAATTTCGTGTCGCCGACAAGCTTCACCTTCCTCGAATCCGCGACCATCCTCGCCATTGTCGTTCTCGGCGGCAGAGGCTCGCAATTGGGCGTCGCGCTCGCCGCCGTCTGCATAGTCGGCGGCTCCGAGCTGTTGCGCGAACTCGACAGTTTGAAGCTGCTGTTCGGCGACTCGTTCGATCCGACGCAATATCGAATGCTGATCGTCGGCTTCGCCATGGTCGTGATGATGAACTGGAAGCCGCGCGGCCTTATCGCCATTCGCAAACCGTCGATCTTTCTCGTCAAACCGAAGCCCGTGGTCGGCGCTCTGGCGCAAGAGGGTCATGGCTGATGCGCAGGACAGCGGCGCCTCTGCTCGCCGTCGAACATCTGACGATGCGTTTTGGCGGCCTCACCGCCGTCGACGCGCTCGATTTCACCGTCGGACGCGGCGACATTACGGCGCTGATCGGGCCAAATGGCGCGGGGAAGACCACCGTCTTCAATTGCATCACGGGCTTCTATAAGCCGAGCGCCGGGCGCATGGCCTTCGCTCGCAGCGGCTGCGCAGCCGCAAGCGATGTGCGCGCCCTGACGGAGACGGGAAAGCGCAGCGCGAAAATGGCCTCAGGCGAGATTTTCCTGTTGGAGCGCATGGCTGATTTTGAGGTCGCCAAGCGCGCCGGCGTCGCCCGCACATTCCAGAATATCCGGCTCTTTGCGGGCATGACCCTCATCGAAAATCTCATCGTCGCGCAGCATAATGGGCTAGCTGGAAGATGCCTTGGCCTCGCCAGCGTGGCTGGCTTAGGCGGTTATCGCTCCCGCGAAAAAGGAGCGATCGAGACCGCGCGCTATTGGCTCCATCGCATCGGCCTCATCGATCGCGCTGACGATCCCGCCGGCGAACTGCCCTACGGCGCGCAGCGGCGGCTCGAGATCGCGCGCGCGATGTGCGCTTCTCCCGTGCTGCTCTGCCTCGATGAGCCTGCGGCCGGATTGAACCCGCGTGAATCCGCCGAGCTCAACGCTCTTTTGCGGGGTCTGCGCGATGAACACGCAACGTCCATTCTCCTCATCGAACATGACATGTCGGTCGTCATGGGGATCTCGGACCACGTTGTCGTTCTCGATTACGGCGTGAAAATCGCCGATGGCTCTCCGGGCGAAATTCGGGAAGATCCAAATGTCATCAAAGCCTATCTCGGAGTTGACGACGAAGCCGAAGTTGCGGCGCTCGGAGCATGAACGCAGCGGCCTCCAAGGTTTTGTTGTCGATGCGCGGCGTTACGGCCTATTACGGCAATATCATCGCCTTGAAAGGGGTTGATCTCGATATTCGCGAAGGCGAAATCGTGACTTTGATCGGCGCCAATGGGGCCGGCAAGACGACGCTGATGATGACGATCTTCGGCAATCCCCGCGCGCGGGAGGGAGCGATCCATTTTGACGGGCGCGACATCACCCAAATGAAAACCCATGATATCGCGCGGCTCGGGCTCGCCCAATCCCCGGAGGGACGGCGGATCTTTCCGCGCATGAGCGTCTATGAGAATCTGCAGATCGGCGCCGGAATCGACCGCTACGCGCATTTTGCGCAGGATCTCGAACGCGTCTTTGCCATCTTCCCGCGCCTGAAGGAACGGGCCGACCAACGCGGCGGCACTCTCTCCGGCGGCGAGCAGCAAATGCTGGCGATCGGCCGCGCCCTGATGAGCCGGCCGCGCCTTTTGCTATTGGATGAACCCTCGCTCGGGCTCGCGCCGCTCATCGTGAAGCAGATTTTCGAAGTGATCGCCGATCTGAATAAACAAGAAGGCCTCACCGTTTTTCTCGTCGAGCAGAACGCCTATCACGCCCTAAAACTCGCCGACCGCGGCCATGTGATGGTCAACGGCAAGATCACGCTGTCGGGGGCCGGCCGCGATCTGCTGGCGCGGCCGGAAATTCGCGCCGCCTATCTCGAAGGCGGCCACTGATGGCGGGGATTTCCTTTGACGGCGACGGCCGGGCTCTGCTGATATTCCTTGGGTTAAGCGTCATTCTTTGCGGCGCGGCTTCGTTCAGCGCCGGCCGGGCGCTCGCCAAAAGCTGGCGTCCTCTGTGGCAGGCCCCCATCTACGCGGCGCTCCTCGCCGCAGCGATACGTTTCTTGCATTATGCGTTGTTCGCCGAGCCGCTTATCTCCTGTTGGCGCTACGGACTGGATTTCGCGGTAGCTTTGGGTTTCGCCTTGGTTGGATTCAAATTGACGCGACGGCGGCAAATGAAACGGCAGTATGGTTGGATTGTTTCGCGGCAAGATTGAAAGCAAGAGGACATCGCCCATGGTACGTCGCATTATAGCCCTCGCCTTCGCTGCGGTCTGCTTCGTCGGCGTAGCGCATGCGCAGATCAAGATCGGCGTCGGCGCCCCAATCACCGGCTCCGACGCATCTTTTGGCGCGCAGCTGAAGATGGGCGTCGAGCAGGCCGTGGAGGACATCAACGCGGCGGGCGGCGTTTTAGGCCAGAAGCTGATCCTCTCCACCGGCGATGACGGCGCCGATCCCAAACAGGGCGTCTCCGTCGCCAATAAGTTCGTTGGCGATCAGGTGAACTGGGTCGTCGGCCATTTCAATTCGGGCGTCACCATGCCGGCTTCCGAAATTTACGTCGAGAACAATATTCTCGACATCACGCCGGGCTCGACCAATCCAAAGATCACGGAACGCGGCCTGGACACGGTTTTCCGGACCTGCGGCCGCGACGATCAGCAAGGCGCCGTCGCCGCGAAATTTTTAAGCAGCCAAACGGGCAAGAAGATCGCCATCATCCACGACAAGACGACCTATGGCAAAGGCCTTGCCGATGAGACGCGCAAGAATCTCGCGGCGCTCGGGGTAACCGAGGTTCTTTACGAGGGCATCAACAAGGGCGAGAAGGATTATTCGGCGATCGTCTCGAAGATCAAGGCGTCCGGCGCCGACATCGTCTATTGGGGCGGCATCCATACCGAGGCCGGATTGCTGGTGCGTCAGATGCGCGACCAGGGCATTGGAGCCGCGCTCATGGGCGGCGATGGCATAGCCTCGGACGAATTCGCCGCCATCGGCGGCCCTGGCGTCGAAGGCGCGTTCATGACCTTTCCGCCCGATCCCCGCAACCGGCCGGAAGCGGCGAAAGTCGTGCAGGAATTCAAGGCGAAGAATTTCAACCCCGAAACCTATACGCTCTATTCCTATGCCGCCGTCCAGATCATGAAACAGGCGGCCGAGGCGGCAAAATCGACCGACCCGACGGAAATGGCGAAGGTCATGCATTCGGGCATGGTCTTCAAGACCGTGATCGGCGATCTCAGCTTCGACAAAAAGGGCGACGCGACGCGCGCCGATTATGTCGTCTTCGTCTGGAAGAAAGGCCCCGACGGCCGCATCAGCTACTATGAGATGGATAAGTAAGCCTCACCCGATATTGGCGAGGCCGGGAAAGGTCTGCAGCAACCAGAACGACACATCCTGAATAGACCCGGTCAGGAAGGCGACGCCGGTCAGCACGAGAAGAACGCCGACCACCCGCTCCAGCGCGCCGAAATGGCGCTTGAACCGCTTGATCCCGCGAATAAACGGCTCAATCGCCAGGGCCGCCAGAAAAAACGGCAGGCCGAGCCCGAGGGAATAGGCGGCGAGCAGGGTCGCTCCCTTGCCGACCGTCTCCTGCGACGCGGCGACGGCGAGAATGGCGGCGAGAATAGGTCCGATGCAGGGCGTCCAGCCGAATGCAAAGGCCAGACCCATGACATAGGCGCCCCAGCTCCCAACCGGCTTCTGCACCTCGACGCGCGCCTCGCGATAAAGCAGAGCGAAGCGGAAAACGCCCAGGAAATGAAGCCCCATGACGATGATGGCGCCCCCCGCGAGCAGGGACAGCAGCTTGAGGTGTTCGCGCAGAACCTGACCGAAAACCGAAGCCGTGGCGCCAAGACCGACAAAAACGGTCGAAAAACCGCAAATGAACAGCAAAGCGGCGATGAGGATGTCACGCCGCGCCCGGCTCTCTTTTCGGGTCGCAACCTCCTCGATCGTTGTTCCGGCGATAAAGGTTAGGTAAGGCGGCACCAAGGGCAGCACGCAAGGACTAAGGAATGAAAGTAGCCCGGCGAGCGCGGCGGCTGGAAGCGTGACATCGTGAGTCATAGCCGCTTTTAACTGGTTCAAGGACGAGGAGAAAGCGTCAAGGGCCGCGCGATGCATCCGGCGCGGACCAATTTCGTAAACTTCGCGTGATAAATTCTCGGTTGTCATGGGGCCTGCCGCCAGCTGGAGGTCTCGGGAAAATGTGCCGGCCGATTCGACGCGCGCTAAAAATCCACTAGAACCGGTCTAATCACGGCCCCCGCCGGGATTGCCGTAAAGTCACAGGTCGGCCCGCGGCTTGCACTTAATCGAAAGGACGCCGCCATCGTCATTTGTCTCGACGCCTTCGCCCAGTCTTTGAGGCCTGACCCAATGCCAGCAAACCCAAGACCTTCGCCTCGGCGCAATAACCCGCAAAAGCCGGACGCATGACGCGATGACGGTTTTCTTCGCCTTTTTCTGCAATATTTTGTTCAATTTTGCGGTCGGGCTGCTTGTCGCCAAGTTTTTGGGGCCTGAAGAATATGGCCGTTTCGCTCTCGCGCATGCGACTGCGATCGCGGTGCAAACCGCCTTTTTCGATTGGATCAGGCTCGGCGCGACGCGGTTCTATTCGGAGCGGATCAGGCGCGATGAACCGGCCTTGCGCGCGACGCTCGATTTCGGCTTCGCCATCATCGCGGTCGGGCTGACCGTCGCCACCTCGCTTCTGCTGTTGTCCGGCGTCACATTTACTCTGTCGAATGGCCTGATCCTCCTCGCCATCGGCGTCGCCATCGCCAACGGCCTGTTCGACTATTACACGGCCTTGGTTCGCGCGCGCTTCCACGATCGGCTCTTCGCGCGGCTGGTGCTGGTCAAGAATATTTTGTCTTTCAGCCTCATGGGCGGCGGCGCCTTCTGGTTCGGCTCGGCTAAGATGACCCTGATCGGCGGCATAGTGAGCCTCAGCGGCTCCGTCATCACAGCGCGCGCCGCGCTGCGCGATCCAAGTTCAGAGGCCCGTCTCGCCCGGCTTCCGGTCGCCGAGGCGTTGATGCGCTACAGCCTGCCCATCGTCGCCGCCAATCTGCTTTATCTCTCGATTCCTCTCGCTAACCGCTCGATCGTCGCCGTGCTCTACGGGTTTTCCGAGACCGGACAGTTTTCGCTGGCCTATGATTTCGGAACCAAAGCAATTCAGGCGATCGGCTCGGCCTTGGACATTGCTTTGTTCCAGATCGCCGTCGCGACGCATGAATTGCAGGGGCCAAAGCAGGCGCGGCGCCAGATCGGCCGCAACATGACGATCGTCTTCGCCATGGTCCTGCCGGCCTGCACCGGAATCTGGCTGGTGCTGCCTTCGATCGAACAATTAATTGTGCCGGAGCAGTTTCGCGGCCCCTTCGGCGAACTCCTGCCGTTGATGATGACCGGCCTATTTTGTATGGCCATCATCCAATATGCGATCAATCCAATTTTCCAGATTCAGAAGAAAACGATGCCCCTAATCGCGGCGGCTCTGGTCGCTTGCGTCGTTGATCCGTTGCTCATCATCGTTTTGCCGCGCGACGCCGACGCCTCAAGCCTTGCTATCGCCCAAGCTGGAGCTTTGCTGGCGGCGCTCCTGACGCTAATTGGCTTTGCAAGCGCGGCGAGGCCGAAATGGCCCCGTGCGCGGGACGTCGGCGTGATCATCCTCGCCAACGCCGCAATGTCCGCGGCGTTGCTGCCCATGCGCGACGGACAGCCGGGACTTACGACGCTCGCCGTCCAGATCGCCGTCGGCGTCGCCATATACGCTTTGATCGTGATGAGCGCCGATGTCGCCGGACTGCGCACGATCACCATGTCGCGCCTGCGACTCTCGGCAGCGCGGACAACGCCGCTGTAGAGCGTGATCTCATCCGAAAAGTCTGCACCTTTTCGGGATCAGGCTCTGCTTCGACGCATGATTTTTATCCGAAAAGTCTACAACTTTTCGGGATCAGGCTCTAAGCCCCGCGCCGTTGCATGAGCAAAGTCGCCCAGCCATCAATATCGATCCGCCGCACAAGCGCGATGCCTTGCGTCTGATAGGCGGCGAGGACGCCCTGGACATCGCGGGCGATGAGGCCGGACAGAATAATATCGGCCCCCGTCTCCGTCAGCCGCGCGATATGGGGGGCCAAATCGCGCAGCGGCCGCGCCAAAATATTGGCGAAGACAAGATCATAAGGCGCGCCTTTGCGCAGCGCATTATGCGCGGCGCCGCGCGCTTGCACCGTATCGACATAAGCCCCTGCGCCATTGCGCTTGGCGTTGCCGGAAGCCGCCGCCACTGAAACCGGATCAATATCGCCGGAGTGAACGGGGCGCTTGAACAATTTGGCTGCGGCGATGGCGAGGACGCCCGATCCCGTGCCGATATCGAGGATGGAGCGCGGCCGCCGGCGTCGCGCGATGCGATCCAGCATCAGCAGGCAGCCTTGCGTAGATCCATGATGCCCCGTGCCGAAAGCCATCGCGGCGTCGATCTCAATGGCGATGTCGTTTTCCCGCACAGCGTCGTGGCTATGCGATCCATGTATGATGAAGCGGCCTGCCCGCACCGGTTGCAGCCCTTCGAGCGACGAGGCGACCCAATCGCGTTCATGGACGCGTCCGAAGCTTGCGCGAGCCGCCACTTCTTCGCCCGAAACGGCGGCGATGAGGGCGCGCACATTGGCCTCATCCGGGGGGGCTCCGAAATAGACCTCGACCACCCAGGGGCCACCCTTCCAATCGTCTGTGGTCGGCGCCTCCTCGAAGGCCGCGGCGGCGGTGTCGGCCGGATCGAACGTCTCGACTATGATGTCGGCGATGGCGCGCGCTGTCGTCTCGTCGCAGGAAAGACGCATGACATAGGCGGCGTTATTTGGCGGCAGACCTTCAAGCATGGCGGCGCGTAGCATGGCGCGGCGGAAACAGCAACGCACCGCCGCCTTGGCTCGACCGCAGACAAAAATGCTTTAACATGGAGGTCCGATCCCGCTATCGCCGGATTTTTCAATGCGCAGGCTCATAAGCAACCCCTTAAATACTTTGGCCTGCGCCAGTGCGGCGCTGATCTATTCGCTCGCGCCGGCTTTGGCCGACGAAGCGGCTCCATCCCCTTTGCCGGAGCCGCCGGTTTCGATGCAAGCCTATGGCGCACACAATCCCGATTGCCTGGAATGGACGGACTCCTGCGTGGTCTGCCGCAGATTGGACGCCCCCCAGAAGGACGCGGCCGGCCATGACGCGACCGACATCGCCTGTTCAACGCCAGGCATCGCCTGTCAGGCAAGCACAATAAACTGCGCGTCATCGCGAAATAAGTAGCGCGCTCGATTGTATTGTCGCGAGTTGCGCCGCGCGACTGCCGCCCAAACGGCCTTGCTCGGCGATTGACCGGCTGATACTTAAATCGCGTTTGCGCGTCGCCGCCTGCGCGGCGAGCCAACATTGCGGAAAAACCAAATGGCGAAAGCAAAGCTTCCAATCCTCCTGGCGACATTGACGATGTTTGCAGGTTCGGTCCCCATAAGTGCCGATGATGCAGACGTCGCGACGCAAATTGTCGACGTTATGAATAAATTGTTCGGCGTCCACCCCGGATTTCGCGCTAATCACGCCAAAGGCTTGGTGGTGGAGGGAAGCTTCACGGCTGCGCCCGCAGCCGCCGAACTGAGCAAGGCAATCCTGTTCAATGGCTCCAAGATCCCCGTGACGGTGCGGTTTTCGGATGCGACTGGCGTTCCGACGATCCCTGACGGATCGCCTCAGGCCAACCCGCACGGAATATCGATCAAATATCATCTGCCGGACGGCAGCGACACCGACATGGTGACCAACTCGCTCAAATTCTTCCCCGTCGCAACGGGCGAAGATTTCCGCGACTTGCTGACCGCCATCTCGCAGAGCCCGAAGGACGCTCCGAAGCCGACGAAAGTCGAACAGTTTTTGGCCGCTCATCCAAGAACGCCGCTCGCCCTGGCGACGGTCTCGACGCCAGCGAGCTTCGCCGATGAGGAATATTTCGGCATCGATGCATTCATCTTCGTCAACAAAGCCGGCGCGAAGCAGGCGGTGCGCTATCAGATCACGCCCGAAAAAGTCGTGCATCTCAACCCCGCCGACGCGGCCAAGAAATCACCCGATTTCCTGATCGACGAGTTGCCGACCCGCATCGCGAAAGGTCCCGTGACCTTCCACATTAAAGCGCAGTTGGCTCAGCCCGGAGATCAAACGAAGGACGCAACGCTGCCCTGGCCGGACGACCGCAAAGTCGTCGATCTTGGCGTGCTGACCATCGACAAGACCGTTCCCGACACCTTGACGGCGCAAAAGGCGCTGCTGTTCCTTCCTGGTTCTCTCACCGATGGAATCGAACAGTCCGACGATCCGCTGGTCGACGTGCGCGACGGCGCCTATGCGGTGTCTTTCTCGCGTCGCAACCCTTAAGAGGCGAGCCTCTCGCCGTCTCCGCGCTGGCGGCGGCGTTTGATCGGTAAAGCCTGTTTCGTGCGCCAATTTCTCGCGCCAAGCCCCGGATCGTTTTCGACTTTCAGTCAGAAGCGATCCGGGCGAAAGACTGAAGGCCATCGACTCATAATCGGGATAGCCGAATTGGCCCGACGGCTTGGGTCAACTTGCTTCCGGGGAGCGCGCGATCGGCGCCAGCAGGGTGGCCGCGACTCCGACAAGCGTCACGCCGGCTATGTAGTGGGCCGGAGCAAACCGGTCGAGATGGCTAAGCCACGAGATAAATAACGGAGTCACTCCGCCAAAGATGGCATAGGCAACGTTATAGGAGAATGAGAGACCGCTGAAACGCACTGCGGCGGGGAACGCGCGGACCATTACAAGCGGCGTCAGGCTCACAATGCCGGTTCCCGCGCCCGCCAGCACATAAAGCGGCAGCAAGGCATGCGGCATCTGCGCCGCGCCGATGTAAAGAGCGTAGGCGCCGGCAACCAGCAGAACCGCCATTGGCGCGAGGACGCGGCGGACGCCAAATCGGTCCGTCAATATGCCGACGACTACGGTGGAAAGACACAGCGCCGCCGTCCCCGCCAAGTTGGCGAGGAGAGTATCTCCCGGCGCTAGACCAAATGATTGTTGCAGCAGCGATGGCGTCATCAGAATCACCACCACGATTGCGGCCGTAAGCATCCAGGTGCTGGCCATCGAAGCCACCACAGCGGCGCGATATGCGCGCAGAACCGCTCGCAGCGGCAACTCCCGCGATATCGCCGCACGTTTGCGCATTTCCTCAAAAACCGGCGTCTCGCTGAGCCATTGCCGCAACAGCATAGCGATAAACCCGAACACGCCGCCGAGCAGGAAAGGCGCTCGCCAAAAGCCATCGGCGATCTGGCTGGGCGTCAGCAGGAGGTTGATGCTGGTCGCCGTCAATGAACCGAGCAGGAGGCCGCCCGTTAGTCCGCCCGTGAGGAGGCCGATCGCAAGGCCGGTCCGCCCAGGCGGGGCATGTTCGGCGACGAATACCCATCCCCCCGGCGCCTCGCCTCCAATTGCGGCGCCTTGCATCACCCGCATCACGATCAGCAGCAATGGCGCCGCAACCCCGATCGAGTGGTAGGTCGGCAGCACTCCGATCAGTAAAGTCGGGATCGCCATCAGAAGAACGCTCAGCGTAAACACGCGCTTGCGTCCATAACGATCGCCGAAATGCGCCATGACGATCCCTCCGAGCGGACGGGCGAAATAGCCCACCGCAAAGATGCCGAACGTCTGCAGTTGACGCAGCCAGTTGGGGAGATCGTCGGGAAAGAAAAGCTTGCCGATCACGCCCGTAAAAAAAACGAAGATGACGAAATCATAGAACTCGAGCGCGCCGCCCAGAGAGGCAAGCGAGAGAGTGCGCACCTCGCTTCTGGTTAAAGGGCGGCGCGTCGGGGCAAGCTTCGAATCCATGGAGGCTCCTGTCAGGAACGATTGGGTCGATGGCCGCCGCCATTGCAGCTGCGCCGGTCTCCGCAATTGCTTGTTTGAACCCGATCGCCATCAGAAAACAATGACAGGCTACTCCAGATAGGGCGAAATGTCGCGTGTCGCCCGGTAATGATCACGCAAGTAAAATCGCAAAGTTACGCCGCTAATGCTGGTCGCGCAGCATGACAATTGTAGTCGCCTTATGACAGATATTGGCGGCGGCGAACTCCTCTACTGGCTGCAACGCCGGACTGAGGAAAAGCGCGCGCCGCAATGGCGCTATTGCCGCTCTCGCCGCCTGCTGCCCTAATCAATGAGACCCGCGCAAAACGCAATGCGCCAAGCGAGAATGAGAGATAGAAGGCGCGCCAGTTGGGCGAGCTTCTCTCAAAATGAAGCGTGGTAAAGGAAATCGTAACCAAGCTTCGTCAGGCTCCCGACAGCCCGCCCTGCGAGAACGCTGCATCGGTTTTGCCTTACCGCATGCCGATCGATGAATTGCGCTCAACGCTGCGCGGGATGATGGACCAATCGGGTATAAAGCCTTTTCGCCGCCCGCGGCGGGCCATGTTCCTGACGAAATTGCGTCTCATCGATACGCTACAGGCCTAATCGGCGCCCTTTTGGGACATGCCGTTTTAAGCATTTGTCTGAGAAACGAGGGATATGACCTATACGACCGGGACGTTAAGCGGCTTCAATCTTTTGGACGGTATTGCTTTGCCTCGGGGCAAGCCTCGCCGGGTTATTTCTGGAGCCATAGTCATTGGCTTTGGCATTGTCGCCCTCGTCTGGGTGATCGCCACGGTTGCCGCCGCATGCATGATGGTCGCATCGCTCACCGCCCATCCCAATATACACGCGGAAGAGCCGGTTGCGCCGCCAATGGCACCGAGGATGGTTGTAATCGCCAATCCCTATGGAGCGCTGGCCAGCGCGGCGGATTTTCCCAGTCCGGCCCCAATTTTGACCGATCCGGCGCAAACTCCCGATTTCTCAGTCGATGCGGCGCTGGAGCCCGACCCCTTCGCCGCAGCCTTCCCGCCGAAGCGCGCCGATGGGGTAGCGGATAACGCGCCAACGCCGCCAGCCGATCCTCTTGTCTCTTCGCCGCTTCCGCCAAAACGCGAAATCGCGCGTTCGTCTCCGAAGGAGAATGGGCAGCGGGTCGCCTCCGCGCCATATTCAGCGGCCAACCCTCCCGAGCAGGGCGACCGCAACCTGTTTCAAAAATTCTTTGACGCATTGAGCCAACCGTCCCGCTCCATGACAGGAGATGCGCGGCCGGAAGACGGCGCCATGGGCGCTGCGCTTTCCAATAACTCGGCTTCTTTGCCGCGCCCCGGCAACCGCGTCGCGCTTTATGATATTGAAGCGCATACCGTTTATATGCCCAACGGGGAAAGATTGGAGGCGCATTCGGGGCTGGGCGACAGGATGGACGATCCCCGTTATGTCAACGAAAAGGATCGCGGAGCAACGCCGCCTCACGCTTATGACCTTGTTTTGCGGGAACAGCTTTTCCATGGCGTTGCGGCTTTGCGCCTCAATCCCGTCGATGGCGGCAGCGTGTTTGGCCGCACAGGTCTTCTCGCGCATAGATACATGCTTGGCCCGCGCGGCGACTCCAACGGATGTGTGTCCTTCAGGGATTATCCACGGTTCCTGCAAGCCTTTAGGAATGGCGAAGTTACGCGCCTTGTCGTCGTGACGCGTCTCGGGGCCACGTCTTCTAGCGTCGCTTCCGTCCCTCGCAAACGCGGCCTCAGATACGCCAATAATAGCTGACCGGAACGCATAGGGTGGGCCTAGCACATTTTTCCGGTCATGTCGGGCATATCAGGCGCACAGCCCCTCATTTTATCGCTGCCCAAATTATCGATAGCTCCACGCGGCGACGGCTTTGGATCGTCCCGCTCAGCACGCGTCGCCTTTTTTTGATTTCGCTCGCGGCGAGAAGACGCCCAGATCGAGCCTGAGGGCGCTTTTTGTTATTTTCCCGGAGTTATCCACAAGAACACTTGACCCTCTCCCATTTGTTCTTTATTTGTTCTGCTTATACACCCCGAACGTTCGACAGGCAAATGGCGGCATGGCGATTGTTGCAGAGAGCATAAAGGGTGCAAAGCGGGTTCGCGGCGGCAGCGCTTTAGTTCAGCCGGAAGGCCGAACCTCACGGCGTCCTGACGTCGAAGATGCCCTTGCCCCCGCGCCCGCATCGCAGCCGAAGTTGGAGCCGCGGCGCGGTCGCGGCGCGCTGACCAACGCCGCGGGACGCTTCGAACCAGAGATCCGCGTTCACGACGACGATGGTTGGGATCTGCCGGAGGATTTGCCGCCGCTTCGCACGGAAGTGATGCAAGAACGCGCCAGGACAATTATCTCGCGCAATGATTCGCCCGATATTTCTTTTGACCGCTCGATCAATCCTTATCGCGGATGCGAACATGGCTGCGTATATTGTTTCGCGCGGCCGACGCACGCCTATCTTGGACTTTCAGCGGGCCTTGATTTCGAAACGCGGCTTTTTTCAAAAACCAATGCGGCCAGCGTGCTGGAGCGCGAACTGGCGGCGCCGGGCTACCAGGCCAAAACGATAGCGATCGGCTCCAACACTGATCCCTATCAGCCGATCGAGCGCAAAGAACAAGTCATGCGCCAGGTGCTTGGCGTTCTCTCGCGAGCCAATCATCCGGTTGGCATCGTAACCAAATCGACCCTGGTTCTGCGCGATCTCGATCTGCTCGCCCCGATGGCGGAGAAGGGTCTCGTCAAAGTCGCTCTATCGGTGACGACGCTTGATCCGGTTCTCGCGCGAAAAATGGAGCCGAGAGCCAGTTCGCCTGAGCGGCGGCTTGAGACAGTGCGGCGCCTCGCGCAGGCCGGCATTCCGACGGTGGTCATGGTGGCGCCGATCATTCCCGCCATCAACGACGCGGAAATCGAAGCCATACTCGCAAGAGCCCAAGCGGCAGGGGCGAGAGAAGCAGGCTATGTCATGCTGCGCCTGCCGCTCGAGGTGCGCGACCTGTTCGCCGAATGGCTGATGACCCATTATCCCGGCAAGCTCCGGCATGTCTTGTCTTTGATTCGCTCGGTACGCGGCGGCAAGATGTATGATTCGACTTTCGGCAAGCGAATGACCGGATCTGGACCCTATGCCTGGATGATCGGGCGGCGCTTCGAGGCCGCCGCCAAGAAGCTCGGCCTCGCCAGAAGCCGCGTGCCGCTGCGGTGCGATTTGTTCTCGCCCCCTGCGCGGCAAGGAGAGCAATTGCAACTGCTTTAGCAGGTGATCGATCAGCCGCGGAAATGCCAAGAGCGAAGGGGCGAACCACATCGGCGAGACGGCGAGCGGAATTTCGCGCTAATACAGACCCGATCGGCGCGCGCGCTTTCATGGGTCATATCAGTCAAAGTCCGCATCTCAGAGCTTGATCGGCGCCGTGGAGCAGCCGAGCAAAACGAGCCTTTGCGGGCGCGGGTTTTGGCCCAAAGCCTTTTCACGCCGGCTCGGATCGCTTAAATCTGGCGGCATGACCTCCGTTCAAAAGAGCGATCCCGCCGCCTCCCCGCCGGCGGAGGACGATAACTACATAGTTGAAGCCGATCATCGCGACGCCGATGATGATGAGATGTCGCCTTTCGCCGATCTTGATCTTGGGGCGGACGAAGCGGCTCCCGCCTCGCTCCGCCAGGGCGTTGCGGTCATCCGCAGCTTTTGGCGGCATGCGCCCGTCGGCCCCGGCGTCTACCGCATGATCGGCGCCGACGCCGAAGTTCTCTATGTCGGCAAGGCGAAAAGCGTCCGCAAGCGGATAGCGAGCTATATGCGGCCCTCCGGCCATACCAATCGCATCGCCAGAATGATCGCCCTCACCGCGTCGATGGTGTTCATCTCGACCGGAACCGAGGCCGAAGCTCTGCTGCTCGAGACCAATTACATCAAGCAGATGAAGCCGCGCTTCAACGTATTGATGCGCGACGACAAGTCGTTCCCCTATATTCTGCTCACCGGCGATCATGAAGCGCCGCAGATTGCTAAGCACCGCGGAGCGCGCAATCAAAAGGGCGATTATTTCGGTCCTTTTGCGAGCGTATGGGCGGTCAACCGCACCATGAACGCGCTGCAACGCGCCTTTCTGTTGCGCTCCTGCAGCGACAGCTATTACGAAAACCGCACGCGGCCGTGCCTGCTTTATCAGATCAAGCGCTGTTCGGCCCCTTGCACTGGCGAAATTGGCCATGCCGACTATGCCGACCTCGTTCAAGAAGCGCGGGATTTTCTTTCCGGCAAGAGCCGCGCGGTGCGCGACATGCTCGCCGAGGAAATGGCGAGCGCCGCCGAAAGACTGGATTTTGAGGCCGCCGCGCGGTTGCGCGATCGCATTGCCGCGCTCTCGGCCATCCAAGGCGCCCAGGGCGTCAACCCGAAGAACGTCGAGGAGGCGGATGTTTTCGCCATCGTCGAGCAAGCGGGCCAGTTCTGCATCGAGGTCTTCTTTTTCCGGACGTTTCAGAACTGGGGCAATCGCGCCTATTTTCCCCGCGCCGACAAGAGCCTCGCTCCCGGCGAGGTGCTCGATGCTTTCTTGGCCCAGTTCTACGCCGACAAGCCGCCGCCGCGGCTGATTCTCATTTCGCACGAGATCGAGAATTGCGCCGTGCTCGCGGAAGCCCTTTGCGTGCGAGCGGGGCGCAAAATCGAGATCGCCGCGCCGCAAAGAGGCGAGAAAAAAGAGCTCGTCGATCACGCGGAGCAAAACGCGCGCGAGGCGCTCAGCCGCAAATTGTCCGAAACCACCTCGCAGGAAAAGCTTCTCGCCGCCCTCGGCGAAACCTTTGGCCTCAACGCAAAGCCGCGCCGCGTCGAAGTTTACGACAACTCTCACATCATGGGGACGAATGCAGTTGGCGCGATGATCGTGGCCGGGGCCAATGGCTTCATGAAGACGCATTATCGCACCTTCAACATCAAGGGCGACGATCTGACGCCCGGCGATGATTATGGCATGATGCGCGAAGTGCTGCGGCGCCGTTTCACGAGGCTGATGAAAGAAGATGCCGCCGCTTTCGCCCCAAACTCGGAAGCGGCCCTGAGCGGCGCCTTGCGCGATGACGTCGCCTTCGCCGCGCCCGACGACGATCGCGAGGACCAGGATGTTTTTCCGCAGAAGCCTGACCTTATCCTGATCGACGGCGGCCAGGGACAGTTTGACGCCGCGCGGAGCGTTCTGGCCGACCTCGGCGTCGAAGGCGTCGCCATTGCCTCAATCGCCAAAGGACCCGATCGCAACGCCGGACGCGAGACATTTTTCGTCGTCGGGAGACCGCCTTTCAAATTGGCCCCGCGCGATCCGACGCTTTATTTTGTGCAACGCCTTCGCGACGAAGCGCATCGCTTTGCGATTGGGACGCATCGCGCGCGGCGCAAAAAGGAGTTCACCAAAAGCCCGCTCGACGAAATCGCCGGAATTGGGCCAGCGCGCAAGCGCGCTCTATTGCACGCATTTGGCACGGCGAAGGCGATTTCAAAGGCGGCGCTGTCCGATTTCGAGAAGGTTCCAGGGATCAACGCCGCCACCGCGCGGCTGGTTTACAATTTTTTCCACGAAGGCGAGGGGTAGAAAAGGGCCAAAAGCGCGCTAAACTCCGACGTCGGCTTGCCGGGGGCGAGCCGACAAGCCAGAATGCCGGCGCGATCTTGAGAGGAAGTTCCCTCGACCATGGCGATAACGACGATTTCGAGCGGGCCGAGCCGGACCTGGAGCTTGCCGAATCTCCTGACCTATGGACGGGTCGCGGCGGTCCCGATCGTGGTCGGCTTGCTGTTCTGGTCCGAGATCGACTGGGTGCGCTGGGTCGCTCTTGGCGTTTACATCGTGGCCGCCATTACCGATTTTCTTGACGGCTATCTCGCCCGCGTTCTGTCGCAGCAATCCGCGCTAGGTCAAATGCTTGACCCGATCGCAGACAAGCTTCTCGTCTCCGCCGTCCTGATGATGCTTGTCGCCGATCATACAATCGTGAGCTATTCGCTCGCAGCTGCGGTGGTGATTTTATCCAGGGAAATCCTCGTTTCCGGATTGCGTGAGTTTCTGGCCGACCTCAAGGTCTCGATTCCGGTCAGCCGGATCGCCAAATGGAAGACAACGCTACAACTCATCGCCTTGGGTTTTCTGATCGCCGGACCCGCCGGAGAAAAGATTTTGCCTGGCTCCATAAAAATCGGCCTTGTTCTATTCTGGTTGTCGGCCCTGCTCACGCTCTACACCGGCTGGGACTATCTCAAGGCAGGGGTCAAGCACGTCACGGAAATCTGAAAAATCGCGCTCCGCATTCGAAGGAGGCAATTGATGAAAGCTCTTTATTTCGCCTGGGTGCGCGAACGCGTCGGAATAGCCGAAGAAGAAATTTCTCCGCCCGACGGCGTCGCAACGGTGGGCGACCTCATGGTTTGGCTGCGTGACAAAGGAGAGGGCTATGAGGTCGCCTTCGAAAATACGAAAACCATAAGAGCCGCGCTCGACCGCACGCATGTCCGTCACGACACAGCGATCGGCGATGCGCGGGAAATCGCCTTCTTCCCGCCGATGACAGGGGGATGAGCTTGGCCGCGAAGGTGATTGTGCGGGTTGCGGAGACCTGTTTCGACGTCGCGCGCGAGACGGCCGCATTGACGGAAGGGCGCACGGATATTGGCGCCGTGGCGACGTTTACCGGCCTTTGCCGTGACGAAGGCGGCGTCTTGAGATCGCTGGAGATTGAGCATTATCCCGGCATGGCGGAGGACGAGATCAATCGCGTCGTCTCGGAAGCCCTCACGCGCTGGCCGCTGGAAGGGGCGCTCGTTATCCATCGTTACGGCCGCATCAAGCCGGGCGAGCCCATTGTGCTCGTCGCCGCTGCCAGCCTGCACCGCAGCGAGGCCTTTGCGGCGGCCTCTTTTCTGATGGATTTTTTGAAGACGCGAGCCCCGTTCTGGAAGAAACAGCATCTAGCCGATCAGACGAATGATGCAGGTTGGATCGCGGCCAAGGCGGAGGATAGCGCCGCGGCCGAGAAATGGCGGGCGTAGGCTACGTCTCAACTTTCTCTGGGACCGCCAAAGGCGGGTAGCTCCGTTAGATAGTACAGGAAGGCGAGGAGCGCGAAGCCCATCCCGGTCGCGCTGGCCAACGGCCAACCGCCTTTGGCCAAGGCCAGGGTGGAGAGCGCCGAGCCGATTGCGCCGCCTATGAAGAACGTCGCCATGAAAATCCCGTTGAGACGGCTTCTGGCTTCGTTCCCCAACGCGAAAATAGCGCGCTGGCTCAGCACAAGATTGGCCGAAGCGCCCATGTCCAAAACAATCGCGGCGATGACAAGAAGCGCGACTGACCCAGTCGCGCCGCCGACCCAGGCGATGCCCATGCCCAAAACCACGGCGGCAATAGCGGCGCCCGTCATGATTCTGGTCGCGCCCCGGTCTGCAGCGCGTCCCGCAAGAGGCGCGGCAATCGCGCCGCCGGCTCCAACGAGGGCAAAAAGCGCTATGCCCTGCTGGCTGATGCCGAATTTCGGGCCAGCCAGAAGCAATGGAGCAGCGGTCCAGAACAGGCTGAACGCGGCGAACAAAGGTGCGTGATAGGCCGTGCGGCGGCGTAAAACCGGCGTGTTGCGCACCAGCGAAAACAGCGAGCCGAGGATGCCGAGGTAGTTCAGACGGGACTTCGACCGCCATTGAGGCAGAGCGCGCAACAGAGTCAGCGAAAGCGCGCCCATTATAACGGCCGACGTGATGAAGACGGCGCGCCATCCGAACCAATGCGTCAGGAAGCTCGAGGCCGGCCGGGAGAGCATGATGCCGAGCAACAATCCGCTCATGATATCGCCGACGACGCGACCGCGGGCGGCGTCCGTGGTAAGATGAGCCGCGTAAGGTATAATAATTTGGGCGGCGACGCCGGTGAGGCCAAGCAGCAACGAAGCCGCAAGAACAGCATTTGCTGATGGAGCAAAAACCATCGCCAGCAAAGCTAGGATCGTAAAAGCCAAGGATGCGGCGATGAGGCGGCGGTTTTCCAGAATATCGCCGAGCGGCGCCACAAGCACCAAGCCAAGACTATAGCCGATTTGCGTAAAGGTGACGAGAAGCCCGACTTGAGACGGATCCATCCCCAGTTCTGCGCCAATCACGCCCGCTATTGGCTGCGAGTAATAAATATTGGCGACGACCAGCCCACATGCCGCCGCCAGAAGGAAGGTGAGGCGCGCGGACATTGTGGCCTTCTTTGCTTCGCTAGCTCGCAGTTTAGCGGGCCCTCAGGGGAACAAGGGATGGCGGCGCCAGCTCGCTCCGGGCTAAGCTGCACCGCAGCCGAAATCGCAGCTTCGCATCGGAAACGCAAGACCGCGCGTCACATAGTCGCGCGTGTCATGTGCGCCGTCCGCCGGGCAAACGGTCAGAGAAGTTCGACGTCGCCCCAAGCGGCGGCGCATGAAGCTTCGTTTCCGTCAGAAAACCCGAGCCGCGCGGCGAGATCGGCGAGCCTTACGACCCGCGCCGCCGCGCTTGGATGGACCATCCAACGCTTCGACGCGGCGGGAGCCAGCGCGGCCAGGAAATCGGCGAGAGCCGATAGTTTTTGGCCGATATGATCTAATCCCTGCATTTCACGCATGAGATCGACGTCGCGGCGCGCCGCCTCCAGAGCGAGCGGCGCGGCGATGCTTTCGAAATGCTCCAGCAGCCGGGCGAGATGAGCCAATTCATGACCGACGCGGCCGAGCACATCGGCGATCGGCACGTCCAAGGCGGCCTTTGGCTCGCCGCTATCAATTTCTGCTTTCATGTTCAAAGACCCATCGCGCGGGAGGGGCTAAAAGAACTCGACTGCGCCTTCGCTCGAAACTTTTGGCGCAAGAATGATTTGAGGCGGCGGAATGTGGCTGGCCATTAGGGTCCAGACTCACAACCAGTAGCTGACGGTAGCGGCGATGCAGACTGTCGCGAGGAAGTTTATGGCGTTTCGGTCGTAGCGGGTAGCCACGCGCCTGAAGTCTTTCAGGCGGCAGAACATGCGTTCGATGGCGTTGCGGTTTCGATAGAGGAAGGGCGAGAAGCAGTTCTTCCACCTGCGATTGGCCTTGGGCGGGATATTCGGCATAGCTCCGCGCTCCTCGACCTGCCGACGGATCGCATTTGCGTCGTAGCCCTTGTCGCCATGGAGGATTTCGCAAGGAGGAAGTCGCGCGATAAGCTCCGCGCCCGCCGAGCAATCGGCGATTTGGCCGCCGGTGAGCATGAAAGACAGCGGGCGGCAGTCCGCATCGGTCAATGCGTGGATTTTGGTTGTGCGCCCGCCGCGCGAACGGCCGATGGCCTGATTCTTCTCCCCCCTTTGCCGCCACTGGCCGAGCGATGCGCCTTGACCGCCGAGGAGTCGATGAGGACCTGCGCCGGCGGCCCGCCTGCTTGCGCAAGCGCGTGGAACAGATCGATCCAAACGCCCTTAGCAGCCCAGCGAACGTAGCGATTGTAGAGAGTCTTCTTTGGCCCGTACTCCAGCGGCGCGTCAATCCAGCGTCCGCCAGATTTCAGCACATGAATGATCCCGCTGATCACCCGGCGATCATCGACGCGCGCCTTGCCGCGCGTGTCCGTGGGAAGATGCGGCGCGATCTTCGCGAACTGCGCGTCCGTCAGCCAGAATTGATCCCGATTCATAGTCGCTTCCTTTCGGAAGCTGTGAATCACAATCCGCCTGTCACGCCAACCATTTTATGGGTCTGGGCCCTAGCAAGACTTGTCGCGCGCGTCCCGACACCGGCCAGAATTGGATGCGGCGCCCATGGTCGCCGCGCAAACTGCCGCCGATGAGACGAATGCCTTCATGTTCCAGGAAACGCTCGGCGAAACCGGCGTTCATCGCGCCGATGTCCGCAAGGCCATCCCTGGTCCGCGCGCCGCCGAAGAGTTTGCCCTCCAACCGCTCCCGTCGCGCGCCGCGCCGCAGCAGGCCATTGACGAGAAGCTCCATGAGATGAACGCCATAGCGTTCGGCCTCACTGCCCTGCGATCCCTGCCCCGTCGCCTCTTGTCCCATCGCCTCTTGCCCCGGCAAAAGAAAATGATTCATGCCGCCGACTCCAGCGACAGGATCGCGCAGACAGGCGGCGACGCAAGAGCCAAGCAACGTGGTCAACATCACGTTCGAATCATCGCTGACGTTGTATTCGCCCTGAATGATGTGAATGCGCTGTTCGCCGCCGACAAGATATCGTCCGCTCGGCGCCTCGGCTTGGCGTGCCCTCATTTCAAACGCCCGACGACGGCTTCTATCTGCGCTTTCAGCACCGGAATGGTGAAAGGCTTTGCGATGACATTATTGACGCCATATTGCGCGGCGCGGTCCATCAGCGCCTTGTCGCCGCGGCCGGTCAGAAGGATGAAAGCGGCTTTGCGGGTTGGCTCATAGGCTCGGACGGCGCGCAGGAAAGCTATTCCATCCATCTTCGGCATATTGAAATCGGAAATCACCAGATGGGCTGGTTTGGCCATCATGGTTTTCAATCCTTGCTCGCCGTCCGCCGCCATTTCAATGTCGGAAACGCCGAGTTCCTGCAAACCGCCGCGGATCAGCAACCGGCTAGTCAGCTGATCGTCGACGATCAAAACGCGCAAGGCGGCTGCGAATGGCATTGGCATATTCCTTGTTACTCTGCGCAACTTAGGCGCAAGATTTCTGAAGCAATCATATTCAAGGGAACTTGCTTCTGGGTCGCGCCGATCTCAAACGCCGCCTTTGGCATTCCATAGATGAGGCAGGATGATTCAGTCTGGCCCAGAGTTGGAGCGCCGGCGCGCCGCATCGCCAGCAGCCCTTCGGCCCCGTCGCGGCCCATGCCGGTCAGAATCGCGCCGAGCGCTTTGGCCCCGGACGTTTTCGCGACCGATTGAAACAGCACATCAACCGAGGGACGGTGACCATTAACCGGATCGCCCTTCGACAGGCGACATCGCGGCGGCGAGCCGGCTTCGACGAGCAAGTGAGCGCCCCCTCCCGGAGCGAGATAGACATGCCCGGCCTGCATCGGCGCGCCGTCGAAAGCCTCGCATATGGCGGGCTTGCAAAGACGGTCGAGGCGTTCGGCGAAAGTCTTGGTGAATGTCGCCGGCATATGTTGCGTGATGACCGTCGGCGGACAATTTTGCGGGAAGCGCGACAGGACGGCGATGAGCGCTTCAACGCCCCCCGTCGATGCGCCAATCGCCACCACGCGCCCGTCTGGACGATAGGCCGCCAACGCCGCCTCGCGCGATCGGCTGGCGTTCGATGGACTTTCGCAAGGGGGATTTCCGCGCAAAAGTCTTCGGTCGCAATTGACCGCCGCCCGCATGGGCTGTCCGCCCGCGGCCTTCACTTTGGCCAACAATGTTTCCCCGAAAAGCTCTTGCTCGCCTGAGCCAGGTTTGGCGACGCAATCGAAAGCCCCCATTTCAAGCGCCGCGATAGCCGCATCGGCTCCCCTGGTGGTCAGGCTCGAGACCATGATCACCGGCGTTGGCCGCAGCCTCATGATCTTGTCGAGAAACTCGAGCCCGTTCATTTTTGGCATTTCGACGTCGAGCGTGATGACGTCCGGATTAAGCGCCTTGATCGCGGCCCGGGCTTCATGCGGATCCGCCGCCTCGCCGACGACCTCGACTTTAGGGTCACGGCCAAGCAACAAGCGGATAAGACCTCGCACGGTCGCCGAATCGTCGACGATGAGAACGCGGATTGGAGTCATGCGCGCGGGCCTTTCCTCAGCCTGTAAGCGGTGACGCCCTCGCATTCGAACGCCGTCGCCGCCGTTCCGACGAGCCGTTCGGAATGGCCGATGTAAAGCCGGCCTCCCGGAGACAACATGGGCGCAAAGCGGCTCCACAGCTTCATCTGCATCTCCTCCTCGAAATAGATCGCGACGTTGCGGCAGAAGATCGCCTGAAACGCGCCCTTCATCGGCCACGCTCCAAACAGATTGAGCTCGCGAAAGACGACGAGCTCGCGAAGCTCCGCGGCAACGGAAAATCGTCGCGAGCCGTCTCCGACGGGGACGAACCAGCGCGTGCGCAATTTGGCCGGCACGGGCTCCAGGAGATCCTCGGCGTAGATCCCCTCGCGTCCTTCGGCCAGCATGTTGGGATCGATATCGCTGGCCAGCACTTTGACGTCGAACCGGGCCGCGTCCGGCATCGACGACAGAATCGTCAGCGCAATCGAATAAGGCTCCTGCCCGTTGGAGCAGGCGGCCGACCAGAGCCGCGCTCGCCCGCCGCCCCGCGCCGCCTCGAGCAGCGGCGGCAAGACCGCCGTTTCGAGATGCTGGAAATGATGCGGCTCGCGAAAGAACCGCGTCACATTAGTGGTCAGCGCGGCGACCATTTTCTGACGTTCGTCGATCCCCTCGCTGCCCGCGATCAGTGCGCAATAATCGCGGAAGCTGGAGAGCCCGAGAACGCGCAATCGCTTGGCGAGCCGCGAATAGACAAGCGCCGCCCTCGATTCCGAAAGATATATGCCGGCGTCATCATGCAGCATCGCGGCGATCTGGCGAAAGTCCCCGCGCGACAGATGGAATTCGCCGGGCGTGAGGCCAGCCTCTCTATTTTTTTTGGAGCGGACAATTGCATCTGGCTCATGCCGCTTCCCGTTCGCTCGCGGGCAGAACATGATCGAGGGCGATCAGACTGATCATGCGCTGATCGATGGCGAGGACGCCGCGAACGAACGTCTTCGCCATGTCCGAAGCGACATCGGGCGTCGCCTGCACTAGATCGTCCGTGGCTGAAAGAATGTCGGACACGGCATCGACCAGAAGCCCGATCACCTGATTGCCGATCTGGGCGACGATGATCACATGCCGTGCGGTTGGCTCGGCCGGCGGAAAGCCGAGGCGGGCGGCAAGATCGATGATCGGCAATACTGCGCCGCGCAAATTGACGACGCCGCGCACAAAGCCCGGCGATTGCGGCAGAGCCGTCGCAGGCGTCCAACCACGGATCTCGCGTACGGACATGATGTCGACGCAGAACTCCTGCGCGCCGATGCGAAATGCGATCAGTTCTCGGGCGCTCGCCAAGTCGGTCCTGATGGGTTCGTTCATGGGTTTACCCTGCTGTTGCAAGAAGAAGATCAAGCGCGGCGGCATCCGCGCGCGAACTGGCGACAACGGCGTCGACATCGAGGATCAGCGCGACGCGGCCATCGCCCAAAATGGTCGCCGCCGCGATGCCCGGAACATGCCGGTAATTAGCCTCAAGACTCTTGATGACGACTTGGCGCTGACCCAAGATCGCATCGACCAGCAGCGCGTTGCGCGCGCCGCCTTCGCATTCGACGAGGAGCGCGACGCAAGCCAGCGGATCGGCATGATCCGGCCTATAGCCGAGCTCGCAGCCGACATCGATCAGCGGAATGAAATGGTCGCGGATGGCGATGACTCGCGCGCCTCCGCCAAAGCCATGCACGTCAGCGCTTTTCGGCTGCAATGTCTCGACAATGGCGGTCAACGGAACGACCAAGGTCTGACCGTCCACCGTAACCACCATCCCGTCGAGCACGGCGAGGGTAAGCGGCAGGCTCAGGGTGAAAGTCGATCCCCGCCCCGGCCGCGAGGCGATGGAAATCCGTCCCCCAAGCGCCTGAATGGAGCGGCGGACCACATCCATGCCGACCCCGCGCCCGGAGATGTCGGAGACTGTCTCCGCCGTCGAGAAGCCCGGCAAAAAGATCAGATTGTCAATCTCATCGTCGGTCAGCGCAACGTCCGGGGGAACGAGGCCTTTGCTGACGGCCGCAGCCTTGACCCGCGGGCGATTGATGCCGGCGCCGTCGTCGGACACCTCGATGACGACGCGGCCGGAGCGGTGCAACGCCGAAAGACGGACGATGCCTTCCTCCGGCTTGCCGGCAGCGAGCCGCCGCTCTGGGGTCTCAAGTCCATGATCGATGGCGTTGCGAATCATATGAGTGAGCGGATCGGCGATGCGCTCGATCACGGTCTTGTCGACTTCGGTGTTTTCGCCATCGGTGACGAGCCGCACCGATTTTCCGGTCATCGCCGCGACCTCGCGGACAAGGCGCGGCATGCGCTGGAAAACCGACTTCACAGGCTGCGCGCGGATCGCCATGACGCTGTCCTGGATTTCGCGCGTCAATTGCTCCAACTCGTCGAGGCCCGTCGCGACGCCTGAGGCTCGCGCCAGCCCCGCCTCCAAAACCCGCTGCGACGGCATCGCCTGATTGATGACCAGCTCTCCAACGAGATTGATGAGCCGATCAACCCGATCAAGATCGACGCGGATCGACCCTCCCCCTGTTCGGCCTTACCGTCGCATGATCATTGGCCGGCGATGGCGCCTTTGTTTGATTCGTCTTCGCAAGATCGGTCATCGCTTCTTGCGTCGGCGCGACCGGATCGGCTTGCGGATCGGTCGGCGACGCCAAAGCCGCCAGCTCCGTTTCGACGGTCATTTGCATCTTCTGGATGAAGGCGGCGATGTCGATGTCGCTTGGCGCGTCGGGGGCGTTGGTCTCAACCGCGAGATCGCAATCCCATTCAACGAACTCGAATACGTCGCGGAGGGTGGTTTCATCCTGCGTCGTTTTCAACGCGATGGTCCAGGTCAGATAGGCGCCTTCCGAGTCAAGCTCCGGCAGCAAAGGCAGATCGCTTGCATCGCAAGCGATGGTTGTCTCGCCAAGGGCGCCGAGTTCGCGCAGGAGCAACGCGGTTTCGTTGGCCTTGGCGTAGAGCGAGGGTTTCGGCTTGAAGCGGATGGTAAACTCGCGCTCAGGCGCAATGTCGCTCTCCAACTCGCCGAACATCGATTCGTCCATGAGCACCGGCTGGAAGCTGATCTCTTCGTCTTCGCTCGACTCCCCCGCGCGATCATCGCGCGCCTGCGGATCCAAAGCGCGAAGCTCCTCAGCCAGCGCAGCGCAGCGCGCCGCATCGACGGCGCTTTCGTCGCGAGCCGCGCGCACCATGTCAGCGAGCGCGTCCGCCGCGGGCAGCATGGTTTTCAAGGCTTCCGGCGCCGGCGTCAGACGCCCGGCGCGCAGATGATCGAGAGCCGTCTCGAAAACATGGGCGAAATGCACCAGCTCATCGAGACTGAAGGCCCCGGCTCCGCCCTTGATCGAGTGCACCGCGCGGAACACGGCGTTGATCGTCTCGGGGTCTGAATCGCCGTCCTGAATGGCGAGAAGTCCGGTCTCCAGCTCGGCGAGTTGCTCCTCGCATTCCTGGAAAAACGTCTGCTTGATCGCCGCCATCGCATCCATCGATCCGCATTTTTGTTTGAGTTGAGACCAGTTTGAGGGTCAGGCCGCGACGCGCCGGATCGCGGCGACGAGTTTCACAGGATCGAAAGGCTTGATGATCCAGCCGGTGGCCCCAGCGCGGCGCGCCCGCTCTTTTTTCTCGGCATCGCTCTCGGTCGTCAGCACGAGGATCGGGACCGCGCGATGGCGATGATCGCTGCGCACGCCCTCAATGAAGCCGAAACCGTCCATGCGCGGCATGTTGATGTCGGTGACGATAACGTCCGGCGTCTCCCCGAGCAGAACCTCCAAGCCATGCGCGCCATCTTCGGCCTGCACCACGCGATAGCCGGCATCGGACAAGGCCAGCATCAGCATGTCGCGCATGGTTCTCGAATCGTCGACAGTCAGTATCGTCTTGTTCATTGAGGCAGTTCCTGATCGATGAAGTCGGCCGGAGCGATCCCGAGGCGCTGCAGACCCTCGATGAAATCGGGAGACGGGTCGACGAAGGCGAACGGGATTTCGTCGACTTTCCAGGTCATGGCTGCGGAGAGCAGAACCTGCAGGCATTGGCCGCCAAGCCGCTGCACGCGAGAGGCGTCGATCCGCAGCTCCCCGCCTCTACGGGCGAGGAATTCGCCGGCCAGCGGCGCCGCCGCCTTCAGATCGAGAATCTCCGGAAGCTCGACGACGTGGGAGCCGCGCCTATCGGCGTCTTGCGCCCGCGTCATCAAAATTCCTCCCAGCTATCTTCAACGCTCGCCGGCTCGGGCTTGCGCACCGCGCCGCCGCGACTCTGCGCGAGCGTCTTCAAAGCCGGGCGCGCCGTCTGCGCGCCGCCGGCGCGCCTTGGCGCTTTGGTCCGGATTGGCTCGACGTTGGCCGCGGCGCCGACGTGGAAGACGCCGACGAGGCGCGCCAATTCCGCGCTGTCCTGACCCAGCGAATGCGCCGCGGCGGTGGTTTGCTCGACCATCGCGGCGTTCTGCTGGGTGACTTGATCCATCTGGTTCACCGCCGTGTTGACCTGATGCAGTCCGCTCGCCTGTTCCTGCGCGCTCGCCGCGATGGCGCCGACGACCGTATTGATCTCGGCCACTTGCGTGACGATGCGGCCCAGCGCTTTGCCGGTCTCGGCGACGAGATCGACGCCTTGCGCGACTTGCGCGGTCGAGGCCGAAATCAGGCTCTTGATTTCTTTCGCCGCCTCCGCCGAACGCTGCGCGAGAGCCCGCACCTCGGAGGCGACAACCGCAAAGCCGCGGCCGGCGTCTCCCGCCCGCGCCGCCTCGACGCCGGCGTTCAAGGCGAGAAGATTGGTCTGGAAGGCAATCTCGTCGATGACTCCGATGATTTGCCCGATCTGCTGCGAGGATTTCTCAATGCCTCCCATCGCAGCGATCGCCTCGCGGACCACTTCGCCGCTGCGATCGGCGTCAGATTTTGCGGCCAATACGACTTTCTGGGCGCGCACGGCTCCCTCCGCCGTATTTTTGACGGTCGCCGTAATCTCGTCGAGCGTCGCCGCGGTCTGTTCGAGCCCCGCCGCCTGCTGCTCGGTGCGGCGCGATAAATCGTCCGCCGCCGAAGCAATTTCGCCGCTGCCCGAGGCGATGCCATTGGTGTTAGAGCGGATGCTCAGCATCGTCTGCTGCAATTTCTCAACGGCGTTATTGAAATCATCGCGCAACTGCGCCGCCTTCGGCGCGAACGCCGTCTCAATCCGATAGACGAGATCGCCATCGGCGAGCCGGCTGAGCCCGTCGGCGAGGCCCTTGATCGCGATCTGATCCTGGCGCGCCTCCTCGGCCGCCTTCGCGGCGCGATCCCCTTCCTCTTTTTGCGAGTTCTTGACCGATTCAGCCTCGGCGACGTCTCTTTTCAGCTTGGCGATCGCCGCATCCTTGAACGCCTGGACCGCGACGGCCATGGAGCCAAGTTCATCTTTCCGGCCAAGCGCCGGGACGGTTATCATCGTGTCGCCGCCGGCCAATTTGTCCATGGCCTCCGTCATCAAGGTCACAGGACCGGCAATGATGCGGCCCATCCACCATCCAATCAGCAAGGACAGCAAGAGCGTCGCCAGACAGCCGCCCAACACAGTCGCATTAAGGACCGCCATGAGCCTGTCGAACTGCGCCTGCGCGTCGTCGGACCAGCCGGTGATTTTCTTGCGCGCCTCGGCCGCCACAGCCTTGAAGGCGTCCAAAACGTCGGCCGCCCGATCCGATCTCGCGAATTCCGCCGCAAGGTCCGAATTTGGATTATCGCGCGTGAGACGCATCACCTGATCGCTTACCTCGTGGCGATAGAAATTTCCGGCCACTTCGAGTTTGTCGAGAAGGGCGAGCAGGTCGGGACGGCTCGCGGCGGCTTTCCGAGCCTCCGCCAAATAGGAGGAGAAAGATTGGGTGGCATCGTCATAAAGATGCGTGAAATGCTCGCTTCTCGTCATCAGGAAGCGGAGCGAGGCGCGCGATTCCTCGTAAACCGCGGCAATCATCAGATCGAGATCGTCGACCGCCAAATAGGACTTCGCGTTGATGTCCGACGCCGCGTCAAGCGACCTAGGGCCCAGACCCATAAAATGGTTGGCGTGACAGGCGGATTGTGATTCACAGCTTCCGAAAGGAAGCGACTATGAATCGGGATCAATTCTGGCTGACGGACGCGCAGTTCGCGAAGATCGCGCCGCATCTTCCCACGGACACGCGCGGCAAGGCGGGCGTCGATGATCGCCGGGTGGTCAGCGGGATCATTCATGTGCTGAAATCTGGCGGACGCTGGATTGACGCGCCGCTGGAGTACGGGCCAAAGAAGACTCTCTACAATCGCTACGTTCGCTGGGCTGCTAAGGGCGTTTGGATCGATCTGTTCCACGCGCTTGCGCAAGCAGGCGGGCCGCCGGCGCAGGTCCTCATCGACTCCTCGGCGGTCAAGGCGCATCGCTCGGCCAGTGGCGGCAAAGGGGGGAGAAGAATCAGGCCATCGGCCGTTCGCGCGGCGGGCGCACAACCAAAATCCACGCATTGACCGATGCGGACTGCCGCCCGCTGTCTTTCATGCTCACCGGCGGCCAAATCGCCGTTCGCGCGGCGGGCGCGGAGCTTATCGCGCGACTTCCTCCTTGCGAAATCCTCCATGGCGACAAGGGCTACGACGCAAATGCGATCCGTCGGCAGGTCGAGGAGCGCGGAGCTATGCCGAATATCCCGCCCAAGGCCAATCGCAGGTGGAAGAACTGCTTCTCGCCCTTCCTCTATCGAAACCGCAACGCCATCGAACGCATGTTCTGCCGCCTGAAAGACTTCAGGCGCGTGGCTACCCGCTACGATCGAAACGCCATAAACTTCCTCGCGACAGTCTGCATCGCCGCTACCGTCAGCTACTGGTTGTGAGTCTGGACCCTAAGCTGAGCCGTGAACCGTCATGGCGTACTTCGCCGAGACGATTGTGTTCCCATCCGAGCTCACCACACGGACTTCGCTGAAACGACAGCGCTAGGCCGTGGTGACGAATTCGGCGTTTGGGGGATTCTCGCGAGGATCTTTCCATGATTCAAGGCTGATTTTTGGAGATCAGCCTTGATGATTCGGGATGTCGATGCGCTGCGAGACGATCAATGGGAGCGGCTTTGTGATCTTGTGCCAGGTGGAAGAGCCGGCCAGCGCGGGCCGCGCTGCGACAATCGACGCTTCGTCGACGCGCTGTTATGGATGGCCCGCTCGGGCGGCCGCTGGCGCGATCTGCCCGAACGCTTCGGCGACCATCAGGCGGTGAAACGCCGCTACTATCGCTGGATCGAGCGCGGCGCCTTGGACGGATTTCTTGAGGCATTCACCGCCGAGGCCGATCTCGAATGGCTGATGATCGACTCAACAATCGTGCGCGCCCATCAGCACGCGGCCGGCGCAAGGATCGCCAAAGGGGGGCGGATGCCCAAGGCCTGGGCCGCTCTCGCGGTGGTTTGAGCACCAAAATCCACGCCGCGACAGACGCGCTCGGCAACCCCGTTCGGCTCCTTCTCGGACCTGGGCAGCGCAACGACATCACAAAAGCGCACGCCCTGATCGAAGGCTTTGCGGCCGATGCGATCATCGCCGATAAAGGTTATGACGCCAATCACTTGCGCAAGGCTGTTCTTATGCGTGAGGCTGAGCCGGTGATCCCATCAAAATCCAATCGCCGCGCGCCGCTCCCCTACGACAAGGCGCTCTACAAGGAGCGCAATCTCGTCGAGCGTTTCTTCAATAAACTGAAGCAGTTCCGGCGCGTCGCAACCCGATACGACAAGCTCCTCGCAAACTACCGAGGCTTCGTATTGCTCGCCGCTATTGCTATCATGCTCAGGTAATTCGTCACTACTGCCTAGGTCCAATGAGCCGATGGGGTTCTCAGACGACGACGTAAGCCCGGCAATGTGGTCAGCCCTGTGCGTTGGAGGCGCCGTCGATGATTCCCTATAGTTAGCACGCGGCCGCAGACTGAGGAAGCGCTCGCGCCGAGCGAAGAAAGTCGAGATGCTGCTTGCGCACCTCAATCGATTGGGCTGATTCTTGGACTCGCACGCCTCCGCGAGGCGGATGTTTACGTCGCAGCGGCAGCTTCTGTGAATGGACTCCGCGCTTCTGAGGACTTGGCCTTACAGGCAGCACCCGTGAGGCTTGTCGGTCTTGGCGCGATCAGCCGCGCCATTTGCGCGCAGACTTGGCGGCTTCGATTGCCGGCTGTTGAATATCACGCCGCGTCGCCGTCGCTCGGCCGCCTCCCGGGGATAGGGGGAGAAGGGTTGGTCGTCCCCGCGCCAGATGCCAGCAACGCTCGGCAAAGATGGGAAGTCCAAGACGATTTAGGCCATCTGGTCTGACTTGTAACGAAGAACGCCAACTCCATTTCGAGCCGCATCTCAAGTGTTACGACCCGCCTGCCAACCTTCTATTTCCCAAGCGATAAATCTGCGCCATCCTTCTGCAAAGGTTTACTTAGAATCGCTATCGTTTTGTAAATAGAGTGGATGCCTCTTCGAGATCTTCGAAGATCATTGGCTTTCCGATCCTCTCCAGGAGGCCGGCCCGCTTCAGAAGATCCAGGGGTTCGCTGTGCAACTCGGCTATCCCGAATGCGATCCCACGCTCGGCAAACATGCTGCGCACCTCGTCGAGCATTGCCGCTGCCGTCGAATCTACTTGGACGATGGCGCTGGCGTCGAGCACGAACCAATGCGTATCGGACAAGCCGTTCGCGATAGCCATGAAGCGCGACTTCACATAGTCAACGTTGAAGAAGAGAAGACTGCCCTCGATCAAACAAATCGCCAGCCCCGGGATCGGTCGCGCTGCCTTCGACCTGTGCATTTTGTAGAAGCCATGTTGGCCGGGGATGACGCCAAGCATCGCGTCGCGGGGCCGCATTTCCTTCAGCAGCGTGTACAAGAGGGTCGCCGCTACAGCAATTACGACGCCTTTCAGGACGCCGAGACTAATCGGACCCGACATGCCAATGAGCGCAAAGACAAACTCTATCCGGCTGACTCGCCAGATCTCGCGGAGGCTCGCCAGGTCAATCAGGCTGATTGCGGCGGCAACAAGAATCGCCCCGAGCGCAGGAACTGGCAAAACCCGGAGAGCATCGTTCAAATAGAGGAGTCCCGCCGCGAGAGTGAGGGCCGCAACGATGCTCGACATTTGTGTCTTGCCACCAACGGTCATGTTAATGGCGGTGCGCGAATCCGAAACGGTCACTGGAAACCCGCCAAATAGCCCTGATGCAATATTGGCGGCTCCAAAGCCGACGAGCTCCGCATCGGCGTCCACCGCGAACTTGCCGCGTGCGCCGAAACTGCGCGCCGTGACGATGCCTGAGCCGAAGCTCACCAGCCATATCGCCGCGGCATCGGTCAAAAGGCTTTTCAAGGGCAAATTCATCACGTCAGGAATGGAAAACGTAGGCAGCGATCGGGGCAGATTACCCACCACCGCCACGCCCATCTTCTCAAAGTCGAAGATCGCAGAAGCCGCCGCTGCAATCACAACAACGACTATTGGTCCCGGCACCGGTGAGCGCCAAAATGTCATGAGCTGCAGAACGACGAACATCACAAACCCGATCACTGCGGAAAGCCAGTGGATCGATCCTGCTTTTTGGAAGAGCTCAAGAAATGGCGGAAAAAGCCCGTCGGATTCGATCCGCAAGCCAGTCAATCGTCCGATCTGACCCACAAGGATCGAAATTGAAACGCCGCTGATGAAGCCGATAAGGATTGGTTTCGACAAAAAGACGCTGACCACACCGAGATGAAGCCTACTCGCGACCATACAGAAGATGCCGACCGCCAGCGCGAGCGCCGAAGCCGCGGCGACGCGGTCAGTCGGCAGATTCATAGAGGTGTTTGCGAGTGCGGCGGCCAGGACGGTCATTGTCGGCGCGTCAGGACCAACAATCAGTTGACGTGACGGGCCCAGCAAAGCGTAACCGACAAGCGGGAGAATGCTTGAATAAATGCCCACCTCGGGCGGTAAACCGGCGATCGCTGGATAGGCGATCGCACTTGGCACGGCTACCGCTGCAACGGCGAGGCCCGCCGTCGCGTCTGGGCCAAACCACTGGGGCCTGTAGCCCTTAAGGCTCGTCAAGATCCCAAACCGGGCGAGCATTGCTTGAGCTCCGGCGCGGACTTAGCCGCTTAGGCAAGCAGGTCCGATCCGAGCGCACCCGTGCCTTGTCCGCAAATTCAAACGTATCCGAACGGGCTCGCGCGCCCAAGAGGAATCCGCAGGCCGCCACCGGCCACGCTGGAAGCGACACCGTAGTAGGGCTGCTAACGGGATGGCGACCCGCCGACTGCGCGGTGGACGTGGCGGTAGCTGAGAGCTGCTGGAGCCGATAAGGGCGAACGCGCTTGATCTGTTCGAGGGCGTCATCGCCGGAGCTCTCCCGCTCCTTCGGGGCTCGCCAGCTCGAGCGTAACGTGTACAACCCCGGTTTCGCGACGCGTCGTCATAGCAAGGCCGCAGCGCTCGAACAGCTTCAGCATTGGGCCGTTGTCCGGCAACACTTCGGCGACAAACTCTCTGATCCCCGCTTCCCGTGCGATCGATACGAGGTGGCGCATCAAGCGCGTAGCGATCCCCCGATTCTGGTGAGGGTCGTCCACCGCAAACGCGATTTCGGCGTGGCCCGGTTCCGAGACGATGTATCGCCCACCGCCTGCGATCACCTGCCGCTCGCCGTCCTCAAGCAACGCTGCCAGCGCTACGTGACCCACGAAATCGACGTCGAGGTAAAATTCGATCTCGCGCTCGCTGAAGCCGCGCTTCGGCGCAAAAAACCGGCGATAGCGCGACTCATCGCTTGTGCGCTCGAATGCAGCGAGAAGCGCCGCGCGATCAGTCGGCCGGAGTGCGCGAATTTGCAGCGACCGCCCGTCACGCAGGTGTTCGATGGCAACGTAATCTCCGGCCTTCACAGGCCGCCTCTGGCGCGCGCCGATCCGGCAGATTGAGGGTAGAAGTTGGGAAGCCAGAGCTTCATTGGCAAGCTCCCTTGGAGTGCGCACCCCCCCCTTAGATATAGTCTCACGCAGCTTCCCGCATCAACGGATTTGAGGAGATTGATGCGCAACACAGCTGGTGAGAGGGTGAGAATAGGCGATCGGCTGACCGAGAAGTGCTTCCTATGGTGAACAAACCCGCTCAGTTCCGGCTTCTCACCGGTAGCGAATACGACCCGCGCCGCTATTGACTCCCTGCTTGACGCTGGGGAGCGCACCATTTTCACCTTGGATGTTCTGCGCGAGCGCGGCAACCAGTCCGACAACCCGCCAGTGTTGGTCTTCGAATATGAAACGATCATTGACGGTCACGAGCTCGCGAACCCCGCAAATTACGCGCTAGCGCATCGCGCCGCCGCCTGGCTATCCGACCACCGACCGGCGGAAGCGGCCTCGGGGAGCGTCGGAGCACAAACGCCAAACTCGAGCGTGCGTTGCCGAGAAACTTACGGAGTTTGATCCGTCAGCATAATTCCCGACTCGGTGTAAGCTATGATCAGGGGTGCCGCTCTCGTGAAGAGGAAGACCGCAAGAAGAAGCGATTGTCTAACGGACTGAAACTCCGAGGTAGCCCATTATCGCGGCGCTGACGATAGACGTGTTAAGCGATATCGAAACGGGCCTGTTGATGCCGACCGTGCGCGAGATTAGAATTTAAACGTTCGTCTTTCTCTATCGGGAGATTGATCATGAGCGAGAAAGAAACGTCACCGTCGCCGCACAGTTGGGGCGATGAGGCTTTCATGTCGGTGGCCGACCTCAAGGCCTATGTCGTGGCGGTGGAGTCGGCCAAGGCCTCGCAGTCCTATGTAGCGCTGGAGGGTGCCGAGAAGGCCAAGAAAGACCTGATCGCAAAGCTGTCGCAGCCGATCGATATGACGCCTGTAAGAATCCACGCGTTCATGAATCGCGTGCGGCTCGCTGCCGAGCGCGGCGAAGGCGAGATGCTGATTGTCCGATTTCCGTCCGAGCTTTGCACCGATCACGGCCGCGCGATCAACAATTCCGAAGAAGGGTGGCCCGACACGCTGGTCGGCGCGCCGCGGCAAGTGCACGACGTGTGGAAAGAGCAGCTTCATCCCTTGGGTTATCGCCTGAAGGCCCTGATCGTCGAATGGCCCAATGGTTTTCCCGGGGACGTCGGCATGTTTCTCGCCTGGGAGTGAGGCAGCCGCTAATGATGGAAAGTGACCAAGACGCCAGCGGAAGCTGCGGAGAAAAGCTGAAGCGCAAGGACTATGAGCGTGAGCTGGCGAAGCTTTGCGTCGAGATGGTCAAGCTTCAGGAATGGGTCAAGCGTGAAGGGAAAAAAATCTGCATCGTGTTTGAGGGCCGTGACGGCGCCGGAAAGGGCGGCGTAATCAAAGCAATGACCGAACGCGTCAGCCCTCGCACGTTTAGAGTCGTGGCTTTGCCGGCGCCCACAGAACGCGAAAAGTCCCAGATGTATATCCAGCGGTACATCCACCATCTGCCGGCCGCGTCGGAAGTCGTGATCTTCGATCGCAGTTGGTACAATCGGGCGGGCGTCGAGCGGGTCATGGGATTTACGCCGAAGGAGCAAATCGATCAGTTCCTACCCCTGACGCCCGGCGTCGAGAAGGCGATAGTGCAGTCGGGGATCATCCTCCTGAAATATTGGCTCGAGGTAAGCGAAAAGGAACAGACGCGGCGTCTCGAGGCGCGGATCGAGGATGAGAGGAAAATCTGGAAGCTGTCTGACATGGATGTGAAGTCCTATAGCCGCTGGTATGATTATTCGAGAGCGCGCGATGACATGTTCATTGCGACCGACACGCCTTGGGCGCCATGGTTCGTCGCTCACTCGGACGATAAGAGGCGCACGCGCCTCAACGTCATCAAGGACATGCTCGGCCGCATTCCTTATGAGGAGGTTCCGCAAAAGAAAATCAAACTGCCGGAGCGTCAGCGTCCAGAAGGCTACAAGGAGCCGAATTATCCAATTAAGTGGGTCAGGGAAGCGTTCTAAGCGCCAGTGCTTTTAGTGACGGCGGCCACGTTCTAGCACTACTTTGGTTGATGGGCGGATTGTTTAGGTTTTTTGCGATGCTTTGCGTTTGAGGTGGAGCACGGGTTATGGAGACGCGCGCCAAATCCAAGACACCGCGGCACGAACTGCGAATTTTGATTGCCGGAATCTGAATGGCGAACCCCGGTATGAGTCTCCGGGAGATGCATCCCAGCTCGAAGCCACGGGCGAGATAACGCCCGGCGAGGGCGCCGGCGGTCGACGTCCCCCGTCAAGCAACAGTTCCTTGATTAATAGCAGGCCGGGTAGGGATAATATCCGCACCTGGGGTAAACCCCCACGCCTACGCCACGGCGCACATAGCCGCCCCTATAGACGCCTCCATGGTATGCACCTCTGCGATGGACGCCTCCATGGTAAGCGCCTCCACGATGAACGCCGCCTCCGCGATATCCACCTCGATAAGCCAAGGCATCAGTCGAGACGCACGCGATGCCAAGGATGACAGCTGCAGCGATCGAAATGACGGTTCGATACGACATGGCATTTCCTCCCTTTGATTATTGTCGAGACCATACTACCGCCCGGCCGTGTGGGGCGGGTAAGTGGCGATAAATTTTCTCTGGACAGATGGCGCAGTTATAATTGGAGTGACTGACTGCGAAATGATAGTCCTCATGAATGGCCCGCGAGGGAGATGTGACGGAGCTTCAGCGCGACCTGCCCCGTATCACACTGGGCGTGCTTCTGATCGTCGGGATGATCGCGGCATCATTCTGGATCCTCCGGCCATTCCTTCCAGCGGCCATCTGGGCGACGATGATCGTGGTGTCGACCTGGCCTTTGCTGCTCTGGGTTCAGGCGCGACTTTGGAACAAGCGGGCATTGGCGGTCATCGTCATGAGCTTCGCTCTCCTGATGGTTTTTGTGATGCCTCTGGGGCTTGCCGTCACCGCGATCGTCGAAAATGCGGAACGCTTCGCGAATTGGTTGCAATCCATCGCTTCGTTCACGCTTCCGCCTCCCCCTGCGTGGCTGGAGCGGATACCTATCTTCGGTTCGCCGGCGGCGCGGCTGTGGACGCATGAAGGAGCCACCGGGTTTGAAGGTCTGTCCGCCAAAGTCCAGCCTTATGCCGGAATCGTGACCCGCTGGTTCTTGGGGCAAATCGGCGGCCTTGGGGTCACTTTCGTGCAGTTCCTCCTGACGGTCGTCTTTGCCGCGATCATGTATGCGGCGGGCGAGAGCGGGGCGGCAGGCATCATTCGCTTCGGTCGTCGCCTGGCGGGCGAGCAGGGCGAAGCTTCGGTGCGCCTGGCCGGCCAGGCGATTCGGGGTGTGGCCATGGGGGTGGTGCTTACGGCAATCGCGCAATCCGGCCTCGGCGGCCTGGGGCTCGCCATCTGCGGCGTGCCGTTCGCCGTCATTCTGACCGCCGTGATGTTCATCCTCTGCATAGCGCAGATGGGGCCAGGGCTCGTGCTAGCCGCCGCCGTGATCTGGACCTACTGGAGCGGCGACAAGGTCGGGGGCACCGTCTTGCTGGCGTGGTCCCTGATTGTGGCGACATTCGACAACTTCATGCGCCCGATGCTGATCAAGCGCGGAGCAGACCTGCCGCTGCTGCTGATATTCGTTGGCGTCGTCGGCGGCCTGCTCGCCTTCGGGCTGATCGGCCTCTTCGTCGGGCCGGTCCTGCTGGCGGTTGCCTATACCCTGCTTCAAGCATGGGTGGCGGAGGAATATCCCTCGGCCGGTTGAACCCGGCGCGGTATGGTTGGGGACAAAGTCGAGCATCAGCCGCAGCCCGCGTGATTGCGGCTCGCGGCCGAGCCGGTCACAAGGGTCGACGTCACGGCGGCCGACGCCTTGGCGGATCTAAACACGACGCTGCAATCGTCTCGGATCGAGCTTTGCTTCGCGAAATTGAAGGACCCGGTGAACGATAAGCTCAAGCGCTTCGAACTGTTGGCGAGATCGGCCAGAAGAATTTCTTCCCCACCATCGACGAAGCCGTCGGCGCTTATCTCGACTTCTGCGATGTCGATTGGGGGGACCGCGACCCGCCGGGTCGGGTGAGCTGAGGGACTGCCATGAGCTGGCTTTTGATTTTCATTCCCGTCACGCTGGGCCTCGAATTTTTCGCGCCGGATCGTCACATCCTTATTTTCATCGCGTCCTGCCTGGCGATCCTGCCCCTCGCCGCCTGGATGGGCGAGGCGACGGAGCAAGTCGCCTCGCGGCTCGGTGAGGGCGTCGGCGGGCTGCTCAACGCGACCTTCGGCAATGCGGCGGAGCTGATCATCGCCCTCGCCGCCCTGCGCGCGGGGCTTTCCGACGTCGTCAAGGCTTCGCTCGCCGGCTCGATCATCGGCAATATCCTGCTGGTTCTCGGGGCGGCCATGTTCGCCGGAGGGCTGCGCTACCCGGAACAGCACTACAATCCCGCCGGCGCGCGGTCGCAGGCGACCTTACTGACGCTGGCGGCGATAGCGCTGGTCATTCCCGCCGCCTTCCGAATCGCCGCCGGAACCACGTCCGAGGGTCTCGGCCGCCTCAGCGTCGCCATTTCCGTCGTTCTCATCCTGCTTTACGCGGCCTATCTTGCTTTCGCTCTGGTGACCCATCCCGGTCTGTTTGCCGGCGCGCACGGGCAGGAGGAGGAAGCCGCACCGGTTTCGGTCCGACGCGCCCTCGCGGTTCTGGCGGCGGCGACCGTCGGGGTGGCCTGGATGAGCGAGATTATGGTGGGGGCCATCGAGCCGACGGCGCATGAATCCGGTCTCAGCAAGGCTTTCGTCGGCGTCTTTCTGGTGGCCGTCGTCGGCAATGCGGCCGAACACGCCGCCGCCATCCAAGCCGCTCTGCGGAACCGCATGGACCTTTCCCTGTCCATCGCCATCGGTTCGAGCGTCCAGGTCGCGCTCTTCGTCGCGCCGATTCTGGTCCTCGCAAGCCAGTTTTTTGGCCCGGCCCCGATGGATTTGGCCTTTCCGGGCGCGCTGGTCCTGATCATCCTGCTCTCGACGCTCATCACCGGCCAGGTCGCGGGCGACGGGCGCTCCCACTGGTTGCGCGGCGCGCAATTGCTGACGGTCTATCTCGTCCTGGCGATCAGTTTCTTCTTCCTGCCAGGCACCTCGGCCTCGCGCTGAAACCGGCCGCAAGCCCTCCGGCGCCGCGCCCCTCGTCCTCAACCGATCGAGGTGGCGGCCGCCTTGCCCGGACCGGACCAATCCGAGACGGGTTCGAATTGCGCGGAATACTTCTCGAGCGGTCGCCACCTCGCCGCCTAGCTCGGTCTCGTCCCCAGGCGGCGCTCGACCGGAGGGAAGGCAGCCTCGGCGAGATCAGCAAGCTGGGCGACGGTTATCTGCGGAAACTGCTGATTCATGGCGCGTGGGCGGTAGTTTACCGCGCCCGCAGGAAATAAACTCCAGGCGCCTGGATCGCCGGCGCGCTCATGCGGCGTCTCTTCAACGTCACGGCGGTGGCGCTGGCCAACGGCGCGCATCGCCTGGGCAATCCTCGTCGGTGGCGAAACATACCGCGCAAGCCGGAAGATCTGACCTGCGCCGGGCTTCGGAATGCGAGGGCGTTTCAACGTATGATGGCAATCCGGTCGGACGGGATCGACGAAGCCGCTGGTTCTATCGGGGCTCCAACCTCGCGGAATATCCGGGCGTCGATCTGCGGATCTCATCAAGGCCGGAAGGCGTTGCAAGCGCGCCCGGCGCGACCATCGGCACGGCGACAACCGTCGCCGAGCACGCGAGCGCGAGCCCAGACACAAGACTTCCCGTCAAAAGCACTGTTTGTGTCGATCTCATAACGTTCGTCTCCCTTTTAGGAGCAAGCCCCCCAACTCGACCCGCTTGCCTTGGTTCCGTATTTCTATGCCTAAGCTGGGGCCTCTCCAGAAGATCAAACCCGCTGACCAATTTCGCATGGCTAGTACTCGGTATCATGGGTTAACGAAATATGGTTTGAGGCGCTTCCGGTGGACTTCGGATCTGATCAGACGAGGGCTTGGCGGTTTCATAGTCGTTGATGAAGGCGTCGATATGGGCCTTGAGTAGCGGGCGAGAATCGAAAACCAGATTTCGACGTGGTTCAGCCAGGACGTGTGGGTTGGCGCGTAGTGGAAGCGCACATTCTTGTGACGGGCCAGCCACATGTCCCGCTTCGGCTTATGAGTGGAGAGATTGTCGCGGATCACATGGATCTCCTTGTCTCGATTAGCGTCGGTGACCTCGTTCATGAAAGCGCGGAAATCAACCCGGCGGCAGGCCGTGCCGATGCCGGCTTCGAGCGTGCCAAGTTGTGACATCCTCGCCCCGCGCTCAGATCTGGCCGTGGAAGGTGCTGACGATCACGTCCATCTGCTGCTCGCGCGTCAGGCGGACGAAGTGGCCCCGGAAATTATTGCGCAACTTTCGTGAAGACGCGCTTGCTCCATGAGCCGGGCTTCCTGTAGAATCCCCGGCGGCAACGCGCGAGGATTTGTGCAATAGAGACTGGCGAAGCCACATTGAAGCTTCAGCCAGAGGCGGTCGAAACCACGCCAGCGACGTGGCCGTGCGACGGGACGATGGTCAAGTTAATTATCTGAAGCGTGTAGGGAATGCCCTTGGTTTCGCCAAGGCATCGAGCAGGAACGAGCCGTTGCCCTGCGAAATGTGTGGGGTGTCTTGCGGTCCGCACCAGTAGTGACTATCCGAATCTACGCGGCCGACTGGCTCGCAGATTCATGCTCCTTGTCGGGGGATCGAAATGCAAACATGGTAAGAGCGCCACGGTCCCGTTTGCTGCATTGATTTCGCTGTGTGACTGCAGTTGCGACGCGCCGGAACCGCGCAACTCCGGCAGCATCGCTTGAAGAAATGGCGTAGCCGCACTGTCATCATTCCGATCGACACGTCCACTTATCAATGGGGACTTTCGATGTCGCAATCTTCACTCGCAGGCAATTTCGTTTTCGACTACTGGCGTGATGCCTTAGAGCGCTCGATTCTGTTCCTCGACGTCATGCGCCAGCGCGGCAATAACTATCAAGAGCAGAGCAAGCGGACCGCGCCGCATGTTCTTAGCTTTGAGCCTGAGATCATCATCGATGGGCGCACGCTGCCGCGGCCGGTGAATTACGTTCTGGCGCGAATCATCCCGCCGGCGAGCGTCCAAATCGATGCGCACAAGCGCCCCTTCATCGTTTTTGATCCACGCGCCGGACACGGGCCGGGCATCGGCGGCATGAAGCATGACAGCGAGATCGGCGTCGCGATCCGGGCAGGTCATCCCTGCTATTTCGTCGGATTCCTGCCGGAACCAATGCCAGGTCAGACTATTGAAGATGTTTGCCGCATGGAGGCGCATTTCGTCCGCGTCGTAAGCGAGCGGCATGCGGAGGGAGACGGCAAGCCCGCATTGATCGGCAATTGCCAGGCGGGCTGGCAGGTCATGATGATGGCGGCGATGGCCCCGGATTTGCCCGGACCAATAGTGCTCGCGGGCGCACCACTGTGCTATTGGGCGGGCGTGCGCGGCAAAAACCCGATGCGCTATCTGGGCGGCATGCTTGGCGGCGGCTGGCTGACATCATTCGCCGGCGACATCGGCAACGGAATTTTTGACGGCGCGGCGCTGGTTGCAAATTTCGAGTCGAACAACCCCGCAAACACGTTATGGAAGAAGCCCTATAACGTCTATGCCAAGGTCGATACCGAAGCCGAGCGGTTTCTTGACTTCGAGAAGTGGTGGGGAACTCCCGTTCTCCTGAATGCCGAGGAGATACAGTTCATCGTCGAGGAATTGTTCGTCGGCAACCGGCTCACCGCAGGCAAGATCCGAAACAGCGATGGCGGACGTATAGACCTTCGCGAAATTCGGTCACCGATCATCGTCTTCTGCTCGTTCGGCGATGACATCACGCCGCCACAACAGGCGCTCGATTGGATCCTCGACCTCTACGACAGCGTGGACGAGATCATCGCGAACGGTCAGACGATCATCTATTCGCTGCACCAAAGCATCGGGCATCTAGGCATTTTTGTCTCGGCAAGGTGGCCAGTAGGGAGCACGAGGAATTTGCTCTCAACATGAATCTGATCGACGCGATGCCACCCGGTCTTTACGAAGTTCTTCTCACGGACCTAGATGAGTCTATTGCGCATCCGGAACTGATCACCGGCAGATACGTGGCCAAACTCGAGTCCCGTACACTCGACGATATTCGCGCTCTCGGGCACAACGGCGCGGCCGATCAGCGCCGGTTCGAAACCGTCGCGCGCGTCTCGGAAATCAATCATGGGCTTTACCGCACCTTGCTCAGTCCCATCGTCAAGGCGATGACGACGCCCGCCTCTGCCGAATTCATGCGGGAGATGCATCCGAACCGCGTCCGATTCCGCGCCTTCTCCGATCGGAACCCGCTCATGCCGCCGATCGCCCAGCTTGCGGCAAAGGTGCGCTCCGACCGGCATCCGGTCGGCGACGACAATCCGCTTGTCGCCTTCGAGAAGATGACCTCGTCATGGATCGTCACGAATCTCGAGAGCTTCGCCAAAATGCGCGAAATGATGACCGAAGCAATGTTCCTCGGCGCTTATGGATCGCCATTGCTTCAAGCGGCCGTTGGCCTCAAGCCAGATCACTCCGACGCGGACCGTCCGACGGAGCATGATCTCGCTCGCACCGAAATGCGCGCCGACCTCGAAGAGGGCATGGAGCGAGGCGGCTTCCTGGAGGCTGGCCTTCGCGCGCTTCTTTACGTGATGCGAGGAGGAGGCGCCGACGAACGCCAATTCAATGCGCTGGAGATCATACGCAACAACGCTCCCAGGAATGAACGCGTGTCACTTTCGCAACTCAAGTCAATCCTGCGCCAGCAGGCTGTGCTGCTGCGGGCGGATGAGTCCCGCGCCATGGCGGCTATTCCAGCAATGCTGCCCGATGATCCGGGACGATGCAAGAAAGTGATCGACGCGATCACTGAAGTCGCCGCTGCAAAAGGAAAGCTCGATCCTGAAGCTGCGCGGCGGCTCGACGAAGTGAGAAATCTGTTCGGCGCCGGAAATGCAGAAACGCAGGAGTCGCCGCGACCAATCCTGGTCAAGAGCAAGTGAATGACATGAAGCCCGTTTCAAGAGTCGAAGGCCGAGAGAAATATCAACGTCTCATCGAAGCCGCCGCCTCAGCTGGCGCCGTCACGACCGCGGTGGCGCATCCATGCGACGCGGCGTCGCTTGAAGGAGCGGTCGAGGCAGCGCGGCTGAATCTTATCGTCCCCGATTCTCGTCGGCCCGGCTGCGCGGATCCGCGACGTTGCAGCGAAAAATGGGATCGAAATTCCGAGCCTGCGGATCGTCGATGCGCTCCATAGTCACGATTCCGCGGAGAAGGCGGTAGAACTGGTCCGAAAGGGTGAAGCGGAAGCTCTGATGAAGGGCAGCCTCCACACCGACGAAGTAATGGGCGCGGTTGTGGCGCGCGACAGCGGCATTCGAACGGCGCGGCGCATCAGCCATTGCTTTATCATGGACGTGCCCGGACATTCCGACCCGCTGATTATCACTGACGCAGCAGTCAATATCGCCCCGACGCTCGAGGAAAAGGTCGATATCGTCCAAAACGCCATCGACCTCGCTCATGCCTTGAAGGCTCCCGAGGTGCGGGTGGCGATTCTCTCGGCGATGGAGACGGTCAATCCCAAAGTGCCCTCGACGATCGATGCGGCGGCGCTGTGCAAGATGGCGGATCGCGGTCAGATTACCGGCGCGGTGTTAGACGGCCCTCTCGCACTCGACAACGCAATTAGCGAGGCGGCGGCCGCCGTCAAACAGATCGTGTCGCCGGTGGCGGGCCGCGCCAATGTGCTGGTCGTGCCCGACCTCGAGTCGGGAAATATGCTCGCCAAGAGTCTGTCCTTTCTCGCCGGCGCTGACAGCGCCGGCATCGTGCTTGGGGCCAGGGTTCCGATCATCCTGACGAGCCGCGCTGACTCGCTGGTCGCCCGGCTCGCGTCATGCGCGGTCGCCGCCCTCGTCGCCGCTGCGCGACGCAAAGACCTCGCAGCGGCGGTTCGATGAGGTGACCATGGAAACGCAGATCAGGCGTGTGCTTATGGGGCAGAAGGCCCTTGTCGTCGGGATCGCCAATGACCAGTCAATCGCCTATGGCTGCGCCAAGGCGTTTCGCATGGCGGGCGCGGATCTCGCCATCACCTGGCTCAACGAGAAGGCGCGACCGCATGTGGAGCCGCTAGCGGCCGAGCTCGAAGCCCAGATCATGGCGCCGCTCGACGTCTCCAATTCGACGGACCTCGAGGCGTTGTTCGAGACAATCGAAAGGGCCTGGGGGCGGCTCGACGTTCTCGTTCATTCAATCGCCTTCGCTCCAAAGGACGATTTGCAAGGCGGACTTCTCAATTGCTCGGCCGCAGGCTTTGCAAAGGCGATGGACGTTTCCTGCCATTCCTTCGTGCGGATGGCGAAGCTCGCTGCGCCGCTGATGACGAATGGCGGCGCGATGTTCGCGATGAGTTACAACGGCGCGAACAAAGTCGTGCCCAACTACAATGTGATGGGGCCCGTGAAGGCCGCGCTCGAGGCGGCATGCCGCTATCTCGCTTATGAACTCGGACCGAGCGACATTCGTGTCCACGCCATCTCGCCGGGCCCCCTGAAGACCCGAGCCGCTTCGGGTATCAAGGATTTCGAAATGCTGCTCAACGAGGCGGCGAGCAAGGCGCCGCTCGGCGAACTGGTCGACATCATGGATGTCGGCTGGACTTGCGCCTACCTGGCGACGCCCTTTGCACACCGGCTCACGGGCGGCACAGTCTATGTCGACGGCGGCGCCAACATCGTTGCCTGATCGACCGACGCGCCCTAGGCAATTTCCAGAGAGATAGACATGTCGAGTATCGCCGTCCTCAACGCCGGGTCCTCCAGCATCAAACTAGCTGTGTATGACTACTCGATGCGCCCCGCTCTCCTGCTGCGTGGACAAATCGAAGGACTAGGAATGAAACCGCGAGCACGCCTTTTCGACGCACATGGCAAAATGCTCTCTGAAGAGTCGTTCTCCGATAGCAATTTCGATCACGATCAAGCGACGCGGGCGCTGGTTCGCATTGGCAGCCAGTGGCTCGAAGGACGAAGCATTTCGGCTGTCGGGCACCGAGTCGTCCACGGCGGGCCCGATTATACTGCGCCATTGCTCGTGAGCGAAGCGGTCGTCGAAAAGCTTGAGAGTTTCATCCCGCTCGCACCATTGCACCAGCCGCATAATCTCGCACCGATTAGGACGCTCCTTGCCCCTTCGTCCGGAGCTGCCGCAGGTCGCCTGCTTCGACACAGCCTTTCACGGCAGCCAGCCACCGATTGCGCAAGCCTTTGCGATTCCCAGACGCTATTCGCAGGACGGGGTCCGGCGCTACGGTTTTTCACGGAATTTCGTATGAACACATCACGTCGCGCCTCCGCGGAAGTCGCGCCCCGAGATTGCGCGGCGCCGCCTCGTCATCGCGCATCTAGGCAACGGCGCGAGCCTTTGCGCCGTTCATGAAGCGCTGAGCGTCGCGAGCACTATGGGCTTCACGGCTGTCGACGGCCTCATGATGGGCACTCGTTGCGGTTCCCTCGATCCCGGCGTCTGATCTATCTGATGGACCGCTACGGGCTCGACGCACGCGGGCCTCGAGGATCTGATGTACCGAAAGTCCGGCCTGCTTGGCGTGTCCGGCCTGTCGTCGGATATGCGCGCATTGCGTGCCTCGAAGGAATCGACCGCACGAGAGGCTATCGCGCTATTCGTATATCGGATCGTACGGGAGATCGGCTCACTCGCGGCGGCACTCGCCGGGATCGACGCGATCGTTTTCACTGGCGGCATTGGCGAGAACGATGCCGCGACGCGCGGTCGGAAGTCTCCATCGGCTGCGCCTGGCTCGGGCTCGAGATCGACGAAGAGCGAAATGCAGCGGGAGAACTCGAAATCAGCTCAGCCTCGTCACGTGTGAAAGTACTGATCGTCCCGACCAATGAAGAACTGAAGATTGCGCAATCTACTTGGCGCGTCACGTCAGCGGCATAATTCGTTCTCTGAAAATGGCATTGTCATATGTGGACGCCCCCGTTTGGCAACGGTTTTCATGAGCGTTTGTGCAATACGGCCGGGTGCAGTCATATGTCCGGCCTTTGTGCGCGGCTCCCATGGCCGCTGGCCCTGATGAACGAGCTTCGCGCTCGGACAACGCCTCGGGTTCGATTGCGCGGTGGGCTCGAACTCGCGAGGCAGATCTTCAGGCATGCGGCCAGACAGGACCGGTTCGCCATCTGTCGCCGGCACTCCGGCGGATCCAAGATCACAGCCTCGCCGTCCAGCACAGCCGATCGCACCTTGTAACTGTCGCCGACGCTGCCGACCGAGGGCTCGACGCCCGCTTGGCGAGGCGTTCCGTGTATTTGATCGAGACGTATTGCTACGCCGCGGACGCCCTTCTGTTTGTCAAGCAGCTATGCGAGGATTGGTTGATCTCCTTCTGGCGTCACATGGAGCCGATCGGAAACATTCCGCCGGCCGAAGCCGAAGTGCGCTACAATGCGCTACTCGAGGGGCCCGCTATCGCGGCATGACTCAAACAAAATGGCCTCCGGCAAACCCGGGCGGTTCAGGGCGTCTTGTGCCGGACTTCAAGGCCATCGCAGACTTCCGCCGGGACAACGGCCCCGGAATTCGGGCGACGTGTCGGCAGTTCGGCGCTTTGTGTCGGCAGCTCGACTTCTTCGCAGAGGCGACTGTGGCGATCGATGGCAGCCGGTTCAAAGCCGTGAACACGCGCGACAAGATCCGCGAATTGTCGCAGTCGGGATCGGGAAAACACGTAGGCGACGAACCAGGCGTGAGGTAACAAACTGGATCTTAGAAGACCTCGATCAAGCGAGATCGTGACTAACCTGAGACCCTTTTCTCCGGCGGTTTAGGGGGTCACTTTGTAAGTTTTGAAATGATTGCTCGCATTGCATGTTCCTCGTCAATTCTTCCCGCTTTTTCCGCTGAGGGACGATTACTACCGGCAAGGGCTCGACACCGCCCTGATGTCTTCGAATGAGAGGTGCTCAGCCCTTGCCTTCATCAACTCAAGCAAATTCGGAATTTCGCCAGGCGGCAGCGTGCCGTCTGGCCTCACTTTCTTGAGATACGCTTCGAACTCGTCTTCCGAGAGAGCCTTTTGCAAACGAAGTTTCCGCAGCAATGTCTCAGCGTGCATCTTCGGCTCCGATTCGCGACAACAACTCGCCACGAGTTTCGCGGCGCGAAGCGATATTGTCACCCGACGACAAGCTCGCCAAAGTCAATTATGCCCAGCCCCTCGGTTTTCTTCCGTCCCGCGCGCCGACTTCACTTTTGATCCGGAAGGGGACCGCGGCGTGGGGGAATGCGGTGCGGCAGGCGCAGGAGGTTCGACCAGACAATTTTTTTGGTGGCGAGATGGTGGCGACGTGGACTGAAAACAGCAAAGCCGCCCCTAAGGGCGGCTTCATGAAAGTACTGCGTATTCATATAGTTGGTTTGGTTGCGGGGACAGGAAGCCACCTATACCGAACTCGATTCTCCGCCCTCTCACGAAAACAGGGGTTCGATTCCCCTGGGGAGCGCCACTGAAATCACTCACTTATGATGAAAAACGCGCCAATATGGCCTTTCGTACGGAAAATATACGGAAAACGCCGCCGCCGAACGGCTTCGATTTTTCGCGAACGCGGGGCGAACTCCACCGCAAGAGTTCGTCGAGCCTGGACGCCGGATGATCGTTGATTCGGCGCAGCACATCGGCGAGCCAGGCTTCGGGATCAATATCGTTAAGCTTGCCGGTCTCGACGAGCGAGGAGATCGCTGCAGCCCGTTCACCGCCGCGATCCGAGCCGCAGAAGGTCCAATTCCGACGCCCGACCGCGACACAGCGCAGCGCCTTTTCGGCGGCATTGTTGGTCAAACAGCGCCGCTAGCGCTCAACGCAGTTTGCCAGCACCGACTATCTTCGCTGCAGCCAGGCATTTTTGCTGATCTTGGAAATCAAGGGTCGAGATGGCCGTGCTGCTTCCCGAGGAGCCTGCTCCCGCCACAAGAGCGATTATAATAAGTGTCCACATGGCAGTTCTCTCCCGGATTATCCGTACAGCTGCGCACCGCCGCGCCGCCCTCCCCAGAATCGCCGAGTGTAACGCTATCAAGACTCTTAGCGGTGTCGATTTCCGCCGAGAATTGACCCAGGATTTCCATTGAGAACTGACCCGGCTTGATGATGATTTGTGGGTCAGGCGTTCGTCAAGTTTCGCGGTTTCTCCTTGGTGGATTTAGCGGGCCTCGCCGAGCTGTTTTTGAAGCGGAAGCTATCATTTCCGGTTTCGAGGATGTGGCAGCGATGGGTGAGGCGGGTCGAGCAGCGCCGTCGTCATCTTGGGATCGCCGAACACGGTCGCCCATTCGCCGAAGCTTAGGTTCGTCGTGATGATGACGCTGGTTCGCTCGTAGAGCTTGCTCAAGAGATGGAAGAGCACGAAGACGCCCGCGGCCCGCGGTCTTTTGCTCTCGCTGTCGGGCGTCCTTCCAATCGCGCGCGAAAGCCGCCACGCGATTGTATGAGCCGTCATAGCCCAGCGCCGCCAGATCGGCGTGCAACTGCTTGATCGTGCGCTTCTGCTTGCGCGACTTCCCTGCCTCCTGTCGCAGCATATGCGACAGCTTGTCGGCGTAGGGGTCCAGCCCGCTCGGCCGGTCAGGAAGATGAAACTTGGGCTCGATGCTGTCAGAGCGCAGGTACTTGCGCACCGTGTTCCGCGACAGACCTGTGCGCCGCGATATCTCTTGGATCGAAAAATGGTCTCGATAATGCCAGCGCCGGATGACGCTCAATAACTCCATGTCGATCACTCCATCGCCCCCCGGCCAGGCCAAAGGGGTAAGGTTCGAACATGGGTCAGTTCTCGGCGGAAAAACCCGCGCTGCCTGGGTCAGTTCTCAGTGGAAATCAACAAATAGAGGCAAAATTAGCCTCCGAAGCTGATTTTCGCTTGATTTTGTGCCCTGTTACAACCCGCAGAAATCCGCCATTGCCTGAAGCGATCCTTCCCGGTCTGTGGCGAGTTTGTGGCGAGTCCTTAGCCCGACGCAACCCTATTCCAGGCTGCCGCGCCCACGGCCGAACAGGATCTCGCGCACCGAGCGCGAACATCCTTTAGGAGAGCGCCCTCGTGACTACATCCTCCCTTTCCATAGGATCGTGAAGCATGATGGCGCGGCGGAAATGGGCGATGGCGCTGCTGTAACCGTTTCCTGCCAGCCAGTTCAGAGCGGCCTGTGTTTCCGGGCAGGGTCGCAGGTCCTGCTCGACGGCCGCCGCGCAGATGCGCAGCGCTTCCTTCTCGTACGTGCGGTCGCGGGCGCCATCCGCCCAGACGCCAAAATCTGCGACTTTGTCTGATTTGCTATCTTAGAACATTTATAGAACATAGCTTGGCATTGGTCAGGGGGCCAAGGAGGACGTATTCCTATGGGCGCGTCCCATGGGACCAGGCTCTAGGCGGAGCCCCGAGCCGCGGGGCGTCTCGGCCCCGGACTGACGATCCTTCGCGCAGAATAGAGAGGGCTTGGGAGCCCACCACCAAAGCAGGCCCTGGCTTCGGCTGTTTCCGCCATCGCCCCTCAGCTGGTGAGGGCGACGGACGGCTCCAGACGAAGCAGGCATTTCGCCGGTTGCTACGGCAGGAATCCGAAACTGGCCGCGGGCTCGTTCTGCGCGAGACCGCGTGCACGAAGCGCAGAATCTGCGCCGGCATAGCCGGCCTTGAGCAGCAGACGCTGCTCGTCTTGAGAGAATGGGTTCAGGCGGGTTCTCAGCGAAGCGGCCGCCACCGCTTCGTCAGCGGAGAACGGCAAGGCATCTGGCAGGGCATATAGCAGCGAGGCCGTTTCGATGCTCCAATAGGCAACCCGACGGTCCCCCCGGTTGGCCATCCCAAACAGGATGCGCCGCCTTGAATGCTCGGCCTGCTGCTGGATCAGCGCAAGGGTGCGGAACATCTGGCCGATCCAGCGTCCTGTCGGGCGGCCCACTTCAGGAATGGTGCGGCCGGCGTTGCTGACGAGAATGGTCCGGCAGCGCTTCCACACACGTTCAAGACCGAGATTGTCGTAAACACCGCCATCGGCGAGAACCGCCGTGGTGATAAAGGGCGGCCGGTGCAGGTCGGCTCCGGCCGTACGTTGCACGGCCTCGCCGGAGAGGTCTATGCGCACCGGCGACAGGATGGGCGGAAACGCCGACGACGCTGCCACAACGCGCGTCAGGGGAATAGTCGGCCTATCGATCAGGCCCACGCGGTAATCGGCGGCGTAACTCTTGGCGAACCGCCAGCCGCTGCCGGTCTGGAGGTTGGTCGCCATGAAGGTAAAACGCGGGGCATCCGTGATGTCCTGCAGGCAGGCGCCATCAAAAAGGTGGCGATCGTAAGCGCGGACAAGGCCGTCAGCGGCACTGCAGCCTGGCAAGAGGCCGTAGAGGACGGCCCGGATGTCGATGCCCTTTCCGGCGAACCCAAGCAGTGGCGCAACGAAAAGCTCGTCAAGATTGGCCGCGCGGCCGCCCTCGTCAAAGCGCAGTTGTTGCCACCGCAGGGCCAGAAGGCCCGCGGTGATCGAACCGCCGGAGACGCTCGCGACCTCGGCCAGGCGGGGCGGGAAGCCAAGCTCGTTCATGCGGATGATCGCGCCGACATGATAGATCATGGCGCGGTAGCCGCCGCCTGAAAGGCAAAGGCCTATCGTGTCGTCGAGCTTGCGGGCCTGCAGGAAATCGCCCTCCGCAGCGTTTGCCGCAAAGAGGCTCTGAACGTCTTGCGCCGCGGCGTGATCATTCATGCGGGATCTCCCGCGGGCGCGCTGATGCCTCGTCCCGCAAGCAGCACGCTGAGCTGTCCGCCGTCGCCCGCAATCGCCATCAAGGCCGGTACGCCCTCGCTCTCCAACTCCTCGGTGAGCCAGCACAGCTGATTGATGTCGGTAACGCTGGGCCGGGTTGATGAACCGCGCGGGTGGGAATGCCATTCCCCGACATAGCGAACCTGATGCAGGGAGCGCGTCGTGGCTTGCGCGACCGCGGCGGCAAGCCCTGCGACACCGCGCTCGAAGGCGGTGACGCTGCCAGAGCTGTCCTGCGGCGACGGCAACGCCGAGACCATGTGAACGGAGCGGCGGCTTGTGTCGGTGATGCCGAGCAGCACGCCGCCGGTTTCATGCGGCAGGCGTTCTGCACGCAATCCCGCGATCTGTCTGCCGAGCCCGTCATCATAAGTGACGGTCCAGTTGCCAAGCGTGATGTTCTGCACCGGCAGCGGCGTCAGTTCCGCGAGGCTGACCGTCCGGTTGTCCGCGAGGGTCCAGATGCGTACGCCGGCATCATCTGAGGCGAGCGCATCGATGCTTGCCTGCGAGGCAATTGCGCTCATCAAGGCGGCGCGCGCGGCCGGAATGCGGTTGGTCGCGGCCCGGCAGGAGCCGCTATAGCGCACGCCGGCTTCTGCCTGGAGGTGATGCGCCAGCTGCGAATCGGCCTGAACGAGTCGGTGATATTGCGCTTCGAGATCGCGCAAGGTGATCGACGGATCAGCCCCCTCGGCAAGCAGCACCACCGCTGTTCCGGCTGGATTGAAAAACACGGACAGACGGCGCGCCCCGGGGCGCGGCAGGTCGGCAATATGCCGCGATACGGCGACGGAGGCCGATGCGTCGATGATGATCTCGGCAGCACTGACTGCCGCCTCCATACCCTCCTTCAAATCCGCTGGCGGATGGAGAATGTTCGCCTGGTACAAGGTGACCGGCTCATCAAGCAAGGCATGGAGGCGGTGTGCTAGACCGACGACCTTGGGCCTGCCGACATCGATCGGATAGAGGGCATGGCGGGCAAGGTTATGCGGCATCAGGCTGTCGGGATCGATGATTGTCCACCGGAACCGGCCTTCGCGGGCGAGGTTGACCGCGAGCTGCGATCCCAGCGATCCCGCGCCGACCTGCACGCAGCGGCGCGTGTCGGGCCGTGCTTGCCCGCCAATGGCCGCGCCGAGAGCGCGGTCAAATCCCAGATGGACGTCGGCGGGTGAGATCGCGAGGGCGGGCACATCCGCCCCGGCCCCCACGCCGACCATCCGCACATAGCCGCGGCCTGATCCCACATTGCTGTCGTTGGGCGCAAGCACGCCGAGGCCGACACCGACATCACCGGCGCAATCATGGGTGATAAAAGCGCGCAGGTCTTCGGCCTGACGGCCATCATCGCCCGCGACGGGGAAGGCGACAACGAGAGCGATACGTGCCTGCAGGCGGCGGACGGCTGTGGCATCAAGGCCCGCCCAGGCGATGACCCGCGCGCGGAGTTCGGCGTTCAGGTCTATGCCGCAGCCCTGCAGCTGCTGCCCGAGCTTGTCGAGGGTCTGTGGAGCGAACTGCAGGCGCTGCATGCCCTGCGGGGCGGCGCGCAACGGGATGACCACGAACTGCGGATCGGGGCTGGTACGGCCCTGCTGGACAAATTCGGTGACAATGATCGTTTCGTGTTCACTGCGGAGATGGCCGACCAGCTCGGGTGGCTGGTCAGCAGGCCTCAGGGCCGCGGCCGGCAGGATGATGGTTGCCGGCCTGCGGAAGAAAAGCGGCTCCAGCGGCTGCGCCGTATCGTGAAGTTCGCCGCGGGACGCCTTGGCGAGCCAGAGCTGAATACGGCGGATAAAGTCAGCGGGTGTGAAGGTAAGTCGCGCTTCCGCCCAAGGCCGGTCGTCAATGCAAAGGGCACGCGGCATGTCGTCCGGCGCCCAGTTCTGGTGCATCGTGTCAGGGAAATCTTCCCGCAAGGTGAGAACGGACGGCTGCGCGTCACTCGCCCCAAAGATGACGGCCACCGGCTCCACGCTGCGGATCGGGGCGGCCAGGTCTTGCGGCCGTTCCACTTCAATGTCGAGCTGGAGCGCGGCCAAAGCCCCGTGCCGCACAACGGCAAAGAAGAAGACTTCCAGCTGTTCATGGCGCTGCTTGACGGCGATCGGTTCGAGGGGCGTTTTCGCGATGGCGTCCACTATGCCGACACAGCTGGCATGATGCGGCGCCTCACGAAAGAGGAGCTGTTGCGGTTTGACGGTCGGCCACTCTTTCCCGAACGCCGAGCCTACACCGTCAAATACGAACTCTCTCTCAAGGAAGCTGCCCTTTATAGCGCGGTCACAGAGTACGTTCGGACAGAGATGAACCACGTGCTGCGGTTTGCCGATGGCGACAACAAGAAGCGTAACAATGTCGGCTTCGCTCTGCAGATTTTGCAGCGACGGCTGGCATCGTCACCGGCGGCTATCTACCAGTCGCTCAAGCGCCGGCGGGAGAGGCTGGAGAATGAGCTTGCCGAGGCGCGGCTTGCGGCCCGAGGCCGCCCGGGCGGCACAATCGCGGAGACCGGAGTTAGCAACGAAGTCCTGCGCAACATCGAAGAGTACGGTCAGGAAGAGGTCGATGAGCTGGAAGATATTATCTCTACCGGCGCCACGACGGCGGAGACAATCGACCAGCTGGCGATCGAAGTCGAAACGCTGAAGGGTCTGGAGCAGATGGCTCTCGGTGTCCTTCGTTCAGGCGAAGACACGAAGTGGACGCAGCTCAATCGCATTCTCGACGACGACCTGATGGTCGACAGTCACGACAATCGTCGCAAACTCATCATCTTTACCGAACCCAAGGACACGTTGCACTACCTCGTCGACAAGGTCAGATCCCGCCTTGGCAATCCTGAAGCTGTTGATGTCATCCACGGCGGTGTGACGCGCGAAGAGCGCCGGAAGGTGATCGAACGATTCATGCAAGACCGCGACATGCTGGTCCTGATTGCCAACGATGCCGCCGGTGAAGGCGTGAACCTCCAGCGCGGGCACCTGATGGTCAACTACGACCTGCCCTGGAACCCGAACAAGATCGAGCAGCGCTTCGGTCGTATCCACCGTATCGGCCAGACCGAGGTCTGCCACCTCTGGAACATCGTCGCCGCAGACACCCGCGAGGGCGAGGTTTATGCCCGGCTGCTGGAGAAGCTGGAAGCGGCCCGCGAGGCGCTGGGAGGGCGCGTCTATGACGTTCTTGGCGAGCTGTTCGAGGGAGTCGCCCTCAAGGACCTGCTCTTCCAGGCGATTCAGTACGGTGAGCAAGAGGACGTCCGCGCGCGGTTATTCCGTCAGGTTGACGGGGCCGTGGACCAGCAGCACCTGCTGGAGCTGTTGAAGCGGCGCGCCCTCACTAACGACACTATGCCGGAAGCCAAGGTGCAGGAACTCCGCCTGGAGATGGAAAGGGCAGAGGCTCAACGCCTGCAGCCGCATCATGTCCAGAGCTTCTTCGTCGAAGCATTCCAGCATCTCGGCGGGCGGCTGAAAAAGCGGGAGGAAGGGCGGTGGGAGATTACCCATGTGCCTGTCCGTATCCGAGAGCGGGATCGCCAGATGGGAAGTGGCGCGCCCATCCAGAAGAAGTATGAGCGCATCTGCTTCGAGAAGAGCGCCATCAACCAGCAGCCCGTCGCCACGTTCGTGTGCCCGGGCCATCCGCTCCTCGAAGCGGTCATCAGCATCATCCGCGAGGACTACGACCAGCTCATGAAACAAGGCGCGGTCCTTGTCGATGAAACAGACATGGGGACGGACCTCGCGGCGATCTTCCTGCTTGAGCATAGCGTTCAGGACGGGCGCCTCACCAGCACGGGCAAGCCGCACATCATCTCGCAGAAGCTGCAGTTCGCAGCCGTCGACAAGCAGGGGCGCACGACAAACGCCGGTATCGCGCCTCATCTCAATCTCCGTCCGGCGACACCGGAAGAGATAGCGCTGGTCAAGGATTGCCTCGACGAGCCCTGGCTCACTGCAGACCTGGAAAGGACTGCCGTGCAGTTCGCAACCGTTGAGCTTGCCCAAGGCCACGTTGCCGGGGTCAAGGCGCGGCGCATTCCGGAGATCGACAAGGTCGAACAGGAAGTGAAGGCGCGGCTCAAGAAGGAAATCAACTACTGGGATAGCCGCTCTTTTGAACTGAAAGAGGAAGAGAAGGCCGGCAAGAAGACGCGGCTGAACTGGCAGAACGCCGAGCGGCGAGCTGTTTGACCAGCTGTATACGAGCTGGGGCTCGCTCGAAAAATTCCAGCGGACCCGTGGCGTATTGCGACTCATGGCTCAGGTCATCCACGAGCTATGGATGGGCAATGACCCCTCGGTCATGATTATGCCCGGTAGCGTGGCCATCAGCTCGGCGCGCGTGGAGCCGGAGCTGCTTCACTATCTGGACACTAGGCTCAGGACTCATTGATTGAGATAGAAGAGGACGGCGGCTGCGATGCAGATGGCGGAGAAGAAGGTGTGGGCGCATCGATCATAGCGGGTTGCGATGCGCCGCCAGTCCTTGAGCTTGGCGAACATGTTCTCGATTTTGTGACGCTGGCGGTAGAGCGTCTTGTCATAGGCAATGGGAAGCTTGCGGCTTCTGGTTGGCGGGATGCAGGGCTCGACGCCCCTGGCCTTCAGCGCGGCGCGGAACCAGTTGCTGTCGTAGCCCCTGTCGGCGATCAACATTGAAGCGGGCGGTAAAGCCTTGAGCATCAGCCGCGCGCCCTTGTGGTCGCTCATCTGGCCCTCCGAGAGCAACATGACGAGGGGCTTGCCGGCGCCGTCGCAAACGACGTGGAGCTTCGAGTTCAGTCCGCCTTTCGTGCGCCCGATACGGCGGGGAAGAGCCCCTTTTTGAGCAGGCTCGCCGCTGTGCGATGCGCCTTCAGATGCGTGGCGTCGATCATGATGCGCTCGGGCTTTGGACCTTCGCCAGCGAGCGCGGCGAATATGCGGTCGAAGACGCCGAGCCGGCTCCAGCGGATGAAGCGATTGTAAAGCGTCTTGTGCGGCCCGTAATCCTTGGGCGCATCTTTCCATTGCAGGCCGTTGCGGATCACATAGACGATTCCGCTGACCACCCGACGGTCGTCAACCCGCGGAACGCCATGCGACAGAGGAAAATGCGGCGCAAGCCGCGCCATCTGCCGCTCGCCCAACAAAAACAAATCACTCATCCCAGCCTCCCCATGCGGAGACCAGGAATCACATCTCAGGCAAATTTAATAGGTCCTGAGCCTAGATGGCAATCCATTATCGCGGGCGATGTCGATGGCATTACGTCGACACCGTACAAAGTCGACCAATCAGCGCCGAACCTGAACCGGTATTCCGCGACCCGCAGGGTTGCGCGCGCTGTCTTTATGGGCACGGCCCCGACTCACGGTCAGGAAAACAAAGGTCTCGACGATAAGCAGATCAATCTGGGTGTCGTGCAGCCCGGAGAGCGCCCCGCCATTTTCGGAGACGCCCTCCGGCGCCTGACGAACCAGGCGAAGTTCATGCATAGCGACCTCGGCCGCTACTGGTACTCGATGTCGGCGAGCCTCAACCGGATTGCCGCTGATCGCGCGGGTCAGTTCGAAGAGGCGCTTGTCCTGATGGAGATCGACAAGGCGCTTGTCGGCTACATCAATGGGCTGGGCGATAGGGGCCTCTTTGACGCGGTTCAGATTACGCCAGGAAGTTCGTCGGACGTCCCCGACGAGCGAGGCGGTGTCCGCGCTGTTATCCTTGGCGTCGCTTATCCACATACAGGGCGTGATGGTTCAGAAGCGCACACGGAGGCCAGGGACATTCTGATGCAGCGCGGCAGCACGCCGCGCGTATACCGAAATATGCTCGTCTTCCTCGCGGCCGAGCAGCGCCAACTGGACAATTTGAAATCGGCTATGCGTTCGGCGCTCGCGTGGGCGGAGATCGTACGAGAGATCGACCGTCTCAACCTGACACAAAGCGACAGCGCCCTCGCCAAATCGAAACTGGCCGAGGCGAACGACACGCTGAAAACGCGCATGAAAGAGGCGTGGTGCTATCTGCTCTATCCCGTCCAGGAGAGTGCTCAAGCCGATCTTGCGTGGACCTCCGCAAAGATCCCGGCACAGGACGGGTTGCTGGCCCGCGCGAGCAAAAAGCTCGTCAGTGACGAGGGTCTACTGCCGGAACTTGGACCTGCCCGTTTGGACCGAGAACTTCGAAGATACATCTGGAATGGGAAGTCCCATCTCTCGCTGAAGGATCTATGGGAGTATCTGAATCGCTATACCTATTTGCCCCGACTGCGGAACCAGCAGGTTCTCGTGAAAGCTGTTCAGGCGGCAATTTCAGGAATGTTGCCCGGACCATTTGCTTATGCCGAGCGTTGGGAGGAAGCGGCGCAGACCTACCATGGCTTGGCCATCGAGAAGGCAGGGAACGTCCCCGTCGTCATTGACAGTGACAGCGTCATCATCAAGCCCGATGTGGCACTCAGTAAACTTGTTATTCCGAAGCCCGTCCCGACGCCGGGCCCTGACGACACGGTTGATGGACAGACGACCGAAAGCGGATCGGCTGGTTCGACTGGAGGATCTGGTAGTACCCCTGGGCCTGCGCCCGAAAAGATTCCCACCAGGTTTGTCGGTACAGTAATGATCTCGTCGGAGCGTCCGGCCAGAGAGATTCACCAGATTGTCGAGGCCATCGTGGAGCAGCTTACAACAATGCCAGGTAGCGATGTCTCGCTGAAGCTGGAAATCGATGCCGAGATTCCGGGAGGAATGGACCGCGCCAAGGTCCGCACTCTTATGGAGAATGCAACGACGCTCGGCTTCATCGACAAGGTCGTGAGCTAGCCGAAGATGATTCACGAAATCGGTAAGCCATGGTCGCAATATCAACAGGTCAGGCGCGAGCCAGCGGCAGGCTATCGATATGGCGGTCGATAGCGGCGACGGTTTCCCGGGTCAGCGGGAGATGCGTTTTCTCCGCGGACCAGAGCGCCCTGAACCCGTCCACCGTCGCTGCCGCGGTGTCGAGAACGAGCCTTTCTGGCAGCCGCGCCTTTGCGGCGAGGTAAGCGAGCTCATCTAAAGTGAATTCCGCCATGCGACGGGTCCGGACGTATTTGAGGGCAGCGTTTTCGTCGGCGATGTAGGGCACCGTCGACACGAAGTCATAGGCCGGCGCCAGCTGCGCCGTGCGGCGGTCCGGATAGAGCAAGGACCAGTTCTTCAGGTGCATGTCGGCATTGCCGATCAGCGTGTTAAAGACGAGGCGGCGAATGAATTCAGCTGCGCCGTCATCGCCGGTTTCCGCGCCCAGGACGGTCGCGATCAGGCGATAACTCGCCTTCTCGTACTTATCGTCGGGGAAAACGCCGAAGACCTGAGCAAAATCCTCCATATGCACAGGTCCCGCCTCCGTCCTGTCGAAGCGCCGGACCGCGAGTGCCGGACCGTCAAGCCGTCCGATGCCCTCGGGCAGGCCCTCGATGGCGTCGACATCCACCAGCTGCAGCTCCGGGACATCCATGCCCAGGCGCGCTGCGAGCGTCATCATCGAGAATTCGTTCTCGGGCACACGCTCAAAGCGGGCGGAAGGCAGTTTCACAATCCAGGAGCCGCCGACGCCCGTCGCCGGGATCGTCAGGCCGTTATTGCGGCGGTCGCTCTTGACCGCCGAGAACTTGAGCTGCACTCCCGCGAGCGAGAAGCGCAGGACATTGGCGCGGCGGTCGCGCTCGGCTTGGTCAGGCTCTGCGGTTCCAGCGTCTGCGGGCCAGGCTTCGCCGTCGGCAGGCCTGATTGTCAGAGCGCCGGGAAGGTCGCGGCCGAGGACCCAGAGAAGGAAGAACTCACGCTTCGCGTTGACCCCGGCCTGCTGCGCGAGATAGGCGCGCAACGGGCCTTCCGGCAGGAGGTTTGAGAAGAAAGGCGGGACGACGGTTTGCGTGGGGCGGATATCAGTGATCAGGCCGCCGAAGCGGTCCTTGAACGACAGGCTGAGCGTCGGCCTTTCGGGTGCGTCGATATACGCCTGATTGAAAGCAAACAGGGTCCGGTCGCCCTGCACCAGCGTTAATGTCCCTATGGGCGCGCCATAGAGCAGGACTTCGAGGACGGACACGTCAGGCATCGCCTTCCTCTTCTTCAAGGCCGTAGGCAGGCTGCGGCGGCGCGGGTACGGCGTGGGCGATCCGGTTGCGAAGGCTCTGAAGCGCGTTGCGGGTTTCGGCGAGCGAAACGCTGTCGTCCTTGCCGTGAGCGATGGCGGCGAGACTCTGCGCCGCCTTGTCGATGATAGCGAGGTCGCTGGAACTCAGGCGGAAATGTGCCAGTTCGCGGAGGATCTGGCGCAACCTGTCGGCCCATTCTGTCCGGGGCTGCTGCCGCGCGATTTTTCCTAGGGCTTTAGCGGCGCGTTCCAGTGCCTTGTATTCGCTGCCGGCTGATGGGTGCTGTGGCAGCGGGGCCGCACGCAGGACGCCTTCGACGGCGGGCACCAGGTGGCGCGGGACGAGCACGAGTTCTAGTTCGAGCGCACGGGCGAGTTCTATCAGGCTCGATAACCTGATGTCGGCGCCACCGCCTTCTATCTTGGAGATATGGCTTTGGGGGACGCCGGCCTTTGCGCTCAGGTCGCGCTGGCTCAGACCGCTGTTTTGGCGGGCTGACTTCAGGGCGGCAATGACGGCTTCGTTGGCGTAGTTCATGATCAGGTCTTGCATATCAGTGGGTCGGATCGATATAGTATGGCATATCAGAGAGAGCTATGCAAGGACCGATCTAGTTTTGCATATCGCAAGGTGATATAGATATATTATTATAGATCACTTCAGCCGCTGAGGCTTGGTCAAGCCGGAGCCCGGCAGAGATGGGCAATATGCGGACCATGTCAAACCGGGGAGCCGTGAAAGAAGAACTGGAGGGCGCTATGGCCGCCAAAACTTATAATCGAATCGAAGGGAATAAGCGGACCCCCGGTGACATCATCACGCGCAGCGGACCTCCGCCGCTCGATAAGGATTATGCGGTTGTCGAAGCGATCCTGGAACGCCGGAGGCCGCCCGAGTGCCTGTCGCGCTCTGAAAGCGTGAACATGCGCGAGGATCGGGATTTCAGCCTGATGGGGATCGACACTATCGAACAGGGATATGTTCACCAGCTTGAGCCGCTTGGCCCCGTCGAGGCGCGCGATGTTGAATGGATCGGCGCTCTCCAAAGACGATATCCGAAACGGACCCTGAACCTCAAAGACAAGTACCCTGGCGTGTCAGATGATGAGCTCGCTGATCGCTACTGGAGTGGCGAACTGTCGGCCAGCCCCTCGATCGAGTTCGCGGCAAAAGAGGCAATAGTCGTTTCCGTTGAAGATGAGCTCTCTCCGGTACGCCCATCCAAATGGGCAGACGCACTTAAGCAGGTCGCCATGCACGGCCGCGGAACCTCCGACACAAAATGACCTTTATCCAAAGCCGCTAGTAATCATACTGTGGCAACAATGAAATAGCAGTTCCCAGTTTCATCCTCACGGGTGCGCCAAATTTCCGCCACTCCTGAACAAAGCTGGGCACTAAGATCGATACCAAGCCCAGTTTTCGGATATGCTCTGGACACTGCGACAGGCGACGGAAAGAATTCCACTTCACTGGGGTAGCGATTGCGCCGCCACCGCGCATATGATCGACGGAGAGTCTGCAATGCTGGCCTTGGCCCGACTTTGGACGTGGATCGGCCATCTTTTCATCCCTGTTGGAGCACCGTCATCGCCTTCGCTTTAGCGGTCGTATTGGCGCTAATAGTGTTTGGGGTTCGATATTCAGAAAGTCGAGTTCATCGATGGGATGATCAGAAGGCAGTTGCAAGCGGCTTCTGGACGAGTCGCATAAGGGCTCATGAGCTGGGCTGCGCGAGTCAGCCGTGCTTCGCTGTAGGAAAACGCATAGATGCGACGAACAGCACCATCTTCGGGGTGAACGAGTACATACTATATATCACCGATGGCGCGCTTTTTACCGCAATGCTTGTCCTCCTCGCGGGGGGAGGCTTCCTAATAAATACTGTTCTGCGCTATCAGACACAGCCGTTTGAACTATAGTTTTCTCCTCTCATCTCAGGCTTGGAGAAATACAGGGCTCTTGCGGCACTAAGGTCGGCGCTCCCTTCCCACAAAAGGCAAGAATGCTCCTGTCTCCGCATCTTTCACCCGCATAGGTTCTAGGCTATCGTCGTCAAAAATTAAAAGCTGCGCGCCTGATCGTGGAGGTAGGCCTATGCCGAAGATCGCAGTGAATGCCTTTGTAGCGACAGTGCTTTTGATCGGACTTTATGGTGTTCGAGCTTTTGCACAGGACTTGAGTGGTCCTCACGCTTTTTTCAACGATGACCGAAATCAGTTTGTCGATTTATGGTACAATTCCAACGGTCATGTGACAATGAAAGTCAGTAATGGAAGGCCATGGAGACCGATGTGGGTAGTCGCTCACGCTGTATTCAAGTCCGGCGTGACAGTGACGGCGCGGAAGGATTATCATGTGTACTGCAAGTCGCCAAATCCCGGAGGGCCTGGCCAAGAAAATTGGTTTGTTTATCCTGGTCCGGGAGTTTCCGCTGATAGCGTGTCTGTGACTACCAACAAAGAGGCCCCATGGGGACATCCAAGGGGCGGTTGGGAAATTTCGATATCGGTGTCTGGGCCAGCCCCATAAATCATAATTTTGAGGCGCGGCTCGACGGAAGCCTTTCAATGTGCTTACCAATTATATATCGGAAACAATGACATAGCAGTTCCCAGTTTCATCCTGTCCGGCGCACCCGGCACGATTCGAACGTGCGGCCTCCATCTTCGGAGGGTAGCGCTCTATCCAGCTGAGCTACGGGTGCCTGAAACGCGGAACTACTCTCCGCTGATCACTCCGGTCAACGATGCTCTGACGCGGCTGAAGCCGGTCCGAGTCGCCGACCACCTGATGGCATTTACCTGCCGGCTCCTACGCCGGAGTTTCCGCCGAGGTGGTTGCAGCGCTTCCTGTCAACGTCGATCCAAAAACCTCTCCGCCTCTAACCTCTTCAATTCACTACCAAAATCGACCCACGAAACGCAGTGCCGCCTTAACACTCTGCCTTCGGAGGGCAAAGCGGCCTTTTCTCTTCGGCAAACGTTTGTGCGTTCTGCTCGAATAGGGGTGCGGGTAGAAAAAGGTGTTTGATGAGACCGGAGGTGGTGCATGAGGCGGCAAGTCGATTTAGCTCCAAAACCCCGTGTGCTGGCGGCCGCATATGGGCAAGTCAATTTCGAGCAGATCGCCGCCGCCGTCGGCGTGCAGGTCGAGGAGATCAATAAGCATGCGACGCTGTTCGAAGCGGCGGCCCGTTGGTATCGGCTCGACAGCGCCCGGCTAGCCCGCACCCCTCCATCCAGCTTGCGCCGGAAGCTCGATCAAATTGCGAAGAGCGGCCGCCGGCTCTTGAAGAGCCTCGGCGTCGTCGATCTCGATGAGGCAGTCGACGGTCCTGGCGATCCTGAGATTTTCGACGCCCTGATTTTGCTGGGCGAGCGCGATACGACGCCGGTCATGCAAGCGACAGGGCGAGTCGCCCGTTTGGTGGAGATCGTGGAAGCCGCCGCAGCCGCAGCCGAATTGAGCCGGCGCGCTGAACAGGCGGCTACCGAGGCCGCAGAAGTCGGAAAGATGATGGTGGAGGAAGGCAATTCCGGCGATGTTGCGATCAACGACTGGGTGGCTGCGATGATGAGCGTCCATCGCATTATCACCGGGAAGGAGCCCGCAACCTCCGTCGGGGGACCCGACCGACCTGACGAGGGGATATCCGGAGGCCCCTTTATTCGCTTCCTCGCCGCAGCGAGCGAGCCCTTGCAACTGGAACTGGAACTTTTCGAGGACGCCTGGCGCAGCCGGACGCGCACCGTGCTGAGGGGCGCGTCTCCGCAAGATTGACAACGATTTGGCCATGCGAGCGTCGCCCGACCGCCCCAGTAGCGTGTCGAGATGCAGACCCGTGGCGCAACAACATCCCTAACGAATCAGACGTCGGCGACGGATGCGCTGATCGCCCTCGTGCGCCTGCTGGCGCGGCAGACGGCGCGCGAATGTCTGGGCCAGACGCCCTCGCCCCCTGAAACCACGAACGGCGTCGACCGCATGGCCGCAAGCGACGCCAGCCCGCGAACATTTGCATGCCAGCGAGAGCGCTCGCCTGCCCGCAGTCTTGGTGAGGACGGCGTGGCGTCGGAGCGCCGCCCGGTCGCTCGCGCCAACCCTAACGCAGCAAAATGAGCTCAACGTTGAAATCAAAAGAAAAAATAGAAGTCTAAGGTAGTATCGGGAAACCGTCATCCAAGTAATCGTTCCATCTACGCTATGATACGTTTCCCGAATGGACCAGTTTCAACGGGGTCTTTTCGCCGCTTCGTCAATTATGAGACTTGGACGTAAAAATGACTACCCTGAATACCAAGACGAATACATTGGCGGACGTGCTCGCAATTGTGGCTTCGGCCGACCTCGATCCGGCTCGACGTCGTGACATGATCTCGGCGATCAATCGCCTCTGCGAAATGGCCGGCCGCTCGCCGTCGGGCATCCCGGCCGACGCTTGCGCATTGCGGGCGGAATTGCGCAAGATCCGACCGGCGAAGTTTGGAGTCAGCGCCAAGACGTTCTCAAACCAGAGAAGCCTCGTTGCGGCCGCCCTGCAGCAAGTCGGTGCGCTCGACGACATGGGGCGGGGATTGGTGGCGCGGCGTCACCCGGACTGGGCGCCGCTGCTGCAAGGCATAGGCGCGAACAGGCGGCTCGCCGAGGGCCTCGCCACATTCATGAACTGGTGCGCCATGAACGAAATCCCGCCCAATGCCGTGACCGACGATTCCGTGCAGCGGTTCTCGATCTGGTTGGAGACGCGCACACATTGCCCCAAGCCCCGCGATATCGTGCGCAGAGCGCCACTTCTTTGGAACGAGGCCGCCGCGACGGTCGAAGGCTGGCCGAAGACCAAGCTGTCGCGGATCTCCTTCCGAGCGCCGCGCAAACGGCTCGGCTGGGACGATCTCAGCGAGAGCTTCCGAGCCGACGCCGAGGCCTATCTCGCCAGCCGCGCCGATGTGGATCTGTTTGACGAGGCCGCCGCGGCCCCGCGGCGGCCTCTAGCGCCGAGCACGCTGCGACAGCAACGCGAGCATCTGCGCCTGGCGGCGTCGGTGCTCGTCGAATCGGGGATCGATGCAGCGGACATCGCTTCACTCGCGGATCTTGTCGAGCGAGAGCGCTTCAAAACCATTCTGCGCCACTATCATGGGGCGCGGGACGGAAAACCGAGCGCCTTTGCCGTCGGCATCGCCAAAACGCTCATCCAGGCCGCCAAGCATCACGCGGGCGCGTCCGTGGAGCGGGTGGCCGAACTCAAGGCTCTCGCCGCCAAGTTGCCCGCTATCCCGTTCGATCTGACGGCGAAGAACAAGGCGCTCTTGCGCCAGCTCGAGTCGGAAGGGCTCCGCGCCAAGCTTCTGTTCCTCCCCGAAACAGTGCTCGCCAAAGCCGCTTCAGAAAAGGGAGCGCCTGGCCTGCCGTTCGTCGAGGCGCAAATCGCGATTGCGATCGACATCCAATTAGCCTGCGCTCTCCGACCCCAGAATCTGTACGCCTTGCATTGGCGCCGCCATTTCGTGGAGCCGGATGGGTCCAGGGGCCCATTGCTATTGCACATTCCCGCCGAGGAAACCAAGGCCAGGCGCCAGGATCTGACGGTCGAGATACCGGCGGATGTCGCACGGCGACTCCGGTGGTATCGCCGCTGCCTAGGCCGTGGTGACGAATTCGGCGTTTGGGGGATTCTCGCGAGGATCTTTCCATGATTCAAGGCTGATTTTTGGAGATCAGCCTTGATGATTCGGGATGTCGATGCGCTGCGAGACGATCAATGGGAGCGGCTTTGTGATCTTGTGCCAGGTGGAAGAGCCGGCCAGCGCGGGCCGCGCCGCGACAATCGACGCTTCGTCGACGCGCTGTTATGGATGGCCCGCTCGGGCGGCCGCTGGCGCGATCTGCCCGAACGCTTCGGCGACCATCAGGCGGTGAAACGCCGCTACTATCGCTGGATCGAGCGCGGCGCCTTGGACGGATTTCTTGAGGCATTCACCGCCGAGGCCGATCTCGAATGGCTGATGATCGACTCAACAATCGTGCGCGCCCATCAGCACGCGGCCGGCGCAAGGATCGCCAAAGGGGGGCGGATGCCCAAGGCCTGGGCCGCTCTCGCGGTGGTTTGAGCACCAAAATCCACGCCGCGACAGACGCGCTCGGCAACCCCGTTCGGCTCCTTCTCGGACCTGGGCAGCGCAACGACATCACAAAAGCGCACGCCCTGATCGAAGGCTTTGCGGCCGATGCGATCATCGCCGATAAAGGTTATGACGCCAATCACTTGCGCAAGGCTGTTCTTATGCGTGAGGCTGAGCCGGTGATCCCATCAAAATCCAATCGCCGCGCGCCGCTCCCCTACGACAAGGCGCTCTACAAGGAGCGCAATCTCGTCGAGCGTTTCTTCAATAAACTGAAGCAGTTCCGGCGCGTCGCAACCCGATACGACAAGCTCCTCGCAAACTACCGAGGCTTCGTATTGCTCGCCGCTATTGCTATCATGCTCAGGTAATTCGTCACTACTGCCTAGTGCCGCGCGTCGGCGCCGATCCAAACGGATTTCTGTTCGTCACGGAAAAGGGCGCCCCCAAGCGCCAAGGCACGCTCTCTCTCCAGATCACCGAAATGATCGAGAAGCACGTCGGAGTCCATATGACTGCGCACCAGTTCCGCCACTTCGCCGCGAGCGTCTATCTCGAGGCGAACCCCGAGGACCATCAAACGGCGCAGGCGATTCTTCACCATTCATCGGCCAAAACCACGCTGATCTATGCCGGTTCCGGCAGCCGCCGCGCCAGCCGGGCCTACGCGAAACATCTCTTCGGACAGCGCGAGAAGCTCCAGCTGGCGCGCCCCGGCAAGAAAGCCGGAGCGAAACAGGCGATCAAGCGGGTCGGGCGTCGCGAGGTGGGGGGCGCGTCATGAAACATCTCCCCGAATTGCAGTGGCCGGCCGCGGATCGTCAGGCGTTCGAGGCGGCCTTCAAGGGCGGTGATCTGTTCGACGAAACAAGCGGGGGTGGGGATCACCTCGCGGAGGGCACCCGAACCAGCATCCGCATGGGATACAGTCGCTGGCTGGGATTCCTGCACGCCGCTCACCCGGGCGACCTTCTAAGGCTGCCGGCCGATCGCATTTCCCTCGAACGCGTACGCGACTATGTCGCCCGCCTCAGCCTGGACATGGTTCCTTCCTCGGTCGCGCAGATGATCCATAGCCTTTGCTATTCGGCCCGCCTGATCGCCGGCGAACGCGACTGGGGATGGCTCGCCGCGATCAAAGGCCGCCTCCTCACCCGCGCGCGGCCGGCCGACCGCTTTGACCGGCTGGCGCCGCCCTGTCAGACGCTCGACTTCGGCATCGAACTGATGGACAAGGCTCTCACCATGGCGGCGACCAGCCGCAGAACGCGCGAACTGCAATACCGGGATGGGCTGATCCTCCCCCTGCTCAGCCTCTGGCCGATCCGGCGACGAAGTCTCGCGGCCCTGACGGTCGATCGGCACATCGAGATCGACGGCGGCGACATCAACCTGCTTCTGCATCCCGCTGACACGAAGTCCGGGCGCTCTGAGAGCTTTCCCGTACCAGCGGCGCTTGCCCCTTATATGAAACGCTATCTTAAAGAGATACGGCCGCGTCTCCTCGGGTCTCGCCCGAATGACGGATTGTGGGTCTCGCACAGGCGTGGCGCTTTGTCGGCCGGCCGCCTTTATGACATCGCCCGGGCGCATCTCATGAAGCGGTTCGGCAGGGACATGTGTCTGCACGATTTCCGCCGATCGGCCGCCACCTATCTGGCGATGGACGCTCCCGAGCGGATCGGCCTCATCCCCGGCCTACTGCAGCACGCTTCGCCCGAGGTCGGCGAGCGACATTACAATCTGGCGAATGGAATCAAAGCGAGCCAGCGGCTTGCCCAGAATCGGGCCTTGATGAAAAACAGGCTGCGGTCCCTGGCGGCGAACGCAGTTTAGCTTGGCAGTTTAGTTTGAATGACGCGTCGGCCAGTTAACAGCGCCGCAATTTCGGAGAGCCAGAATGCGCGTGAGCATATACGCCGGCTATTCGTGCGATCTGCAGAGCGCAGCATCGATCGAGGATCAGATCCGCGTGCACGGAGCGCGCCGTCCGCGAAAAGTGGTTGCTGACCGCGACCTACATGGATCGCGGCCAGTCCGGCGCAAGCAATCTCCGCCCTGGTTATCAGAAGATCCTCGATGATGCGCGGAAGGGCGAATTCGACATCGTGCTGGTTGAGGCGCTCGATCGCATCAGTCGCGGCAGTAGCACATCGCCTCCTTTTTCAAGCTC